>CAZBEO010000044.1:1166-27022 GCA_964490935.1 uncultured Verrucomicrobiota bacterium | reverse complement strand
CACACGATGACGCACAGCACCACGACCAACACGACGTTGAAGGTCTTTCGCGAAGAAATCGTCGGGTGTCGTCGAACGCTGTCGGAGTTAGCGCAGATTCCTCCATCTGAGATTGTCGGATTTCGCGCGCCGTATCTTTTGTATAATGAGGCTTCGTTCCACGTATTAGAGGAACAGGGGTTTGTCTATGATGCATCCATCATTGAGCGTCCGGGGGTGTTGAGCAGCGGGCCCTCCTCGCTGATTTGGCCGTATACGTTGGATTATGGGCCTGCGCAGACCGTGCGGCCGGCCATCAGCAATTATCCGGGCCTGTTTGAAGTCCCGGTGTGGTCGCTCTATGATACGAACGGAATCGTTTTGCCGGATGCCATGGACCCTCCGGATGAGTATGAAGCGTGTATGGAGTCGCTGAAGTATACCTTTTCACAGCGCTACACGGGCAATCGCGCGCCCATGGGATTGTTTCTACACGCGCAGGGAACTAATCAGTGGTTGCGGCGAAACAGTTGGGCGGTGGATGCGATTAACGAATTCATCGAGTGGACCGCCACGGAGTTTCCAAATGTGTGGTGGGTGAGCATGGGTGATTTGGTGGCGTTTATGCGGGATCCGACGAATGCCGCAGGCTGTTTGAGCTACCCGGCTTTCCAGACGGTCACTAATGCGATTCCACCGGATTCAGAGGTGACGCGCTGCGTGTACACGAATGGGGTTGTGACCACCTGCGCGGAGTGTCCGCCAGCGTATCCATCGCCGGGAACGGTCTATGTTGATTTTGGTTCCTTGACCGGCGGGGTATCGGGCGTGCAGGTTTCGGCATTTGCGAGGATTCGGGTGGATCTGGCGGTGAGCAATAATCTGGCAATGAATGCTGATTCCTGGCGCATGGTGATTCATACGCGCACGAATCGCAACGTGGCTGGAATGTATGGCGGGCTTTACACGATCAACCAGTTGACGAATGTTCAGGAGATCGTTGTTGAACCCGCACTTTGGATGCGCCCATTGTATAGCGGGGAAATGGAAACAAATGTATATTTTGTGCTGGATGGACTCGAAACAAACGACATTCAAGTTGCTTCATTCACTCTGCTGCAACTGGTGCCGCAGCGCCCGCGCATTTTGGGGGCAGCCTGCAAGGACGACGGAGACGTCGTGCTGAGTTGGGATGATTCAGCTTATGGCTATGCGGTGGAGTCGTCCGATGATCTGTCCGCGCAAAACTGGACCACAAACAGCCAGGCAGAGGCCCTGTATGGAACGCTCTCTTGGACCAGCCGGCACGAGGCGGCTTGGCAGGCGTTCCGTATTAACGCGCTTCAATAGCAATCCGTCGGGAGGGTGGATGCAGAACGGCCTGATCGTTCTTGTCAACGAGGAGGAATGTGATTTACGTCCAGGATGCTAGGACGGATTGCTGCATGCAAACATCCGTCGCATTGCTAGGTGAGAAATAATTCACCCACATGGATGCGGTTGAAGGGGGTTGTTGCGTAGGCATCCAGATTCATGCGCGCGCCGTTGCGGCGGAGGGTTTCGAGTTCGCGTACGCTGCGGTGTTCGCCCATGATGTGGTTCCAAGCGATGGTCTGTACCTGGTTGATGGTCGGTACCACCAGGCAGGACTGCGGGAACGCCGCCAGTTCCTCCGGCACTTGTGCTGCAAATCTCAACAGATTGTTGGCCGATGATTCTAGAAAGTTTGGTTGCCGCCATTCCACGCGGGGGTCGCCTTGGCGTAGTTTTTCTAGCAGGTGGAGTATGGCGCGGACCCATTCGACACGGTATACGGTGCCGTTGAGCTCGAAGGGATAACCCCAGTCGGAGTCTGCTCCGTTCCAACGCCATCGCAGGGCAGGTTTTTCTGAGATGAATGCAGGAGGGGCTATGGCGTTGTCTCGCGTGTGTGTGTAGCGGATGTTCAGGCCGAGGCGCAGAGAAAAGCCGAGTACGGAGGGATGTTCCCGCAGCACCTGTTCGACCGTGTTCAGGTCCGCCGGTTGGCGGTAAACCACATCATCGCATCCGAACAGGACGAGCGGGGTTTGAACGGCATCCAGCCATTGGAGGACCTGTACGGCGAAGTCGTTTTCTTCGAGGAACTGCGTCTGGGGATGTTCGCGATTGAGGTCTTCATATCCGTCGCGCAGTTCGTGCGCCGTGGATTTATATAGCACGGTCATGGCAGGCGTGGGGGAGAGGAATCGGCGTACGGAACGCAGATAGCCGTCCAGTTGGAGAGGGCGGTCCTTGGAAAAACAAAGGCAGGTCAGGCCGTTCATGGGCGTCTCTCTGGTTGTTGTTGCGACTCCGTCGTCCCGCGAGAATAACCTCGCGCGCATGGTATGTAGCATGCTAAATGCCATCCGGGAAAGGAAGCAGGTTGAAGGCAGGATGGACCCTTATCAATTATTGACGCGACAGGCGGAAAAGAGTTCGTGGAGGAACTGGCCTGCGGCATCGCGGGCGGTGCTGCCGGTGATGGCGCGCGAGCGGTCGGCGGCGTGTTTGCCGGTTTGGTTTCCGTCGGTGGTCTATATCGAGCCGACGAATGCGTGCAATGCCAATTGCGTGTTTTGTCCGCGTGGGGTGATGACGCGCCCGGTCGGGTATATGGAGATGGGCCTTTATCGCGGCATTGTGGACCAAGTTGCGAAGCTGGGTCCCTCGGAGTTGCGCCTTTTTCATTATGGGGAGCCGATGCTGCATCCGGAGTTGCCGGAGATGATTCGGTATGCGCATGAGCAGGGGCTGGTGGCCCGTTTTCAGACGAATGGCTTGGCGATCACCCGCGAGCGCGTTGCCGCGCTGCTGGGTGCCGGGATGAATTACATCGGTGTGTCGGTGAACGGGCTGGTGGCCCGCGATTATGAAACGATCCGCCCGGGTCATTCCTTTGAAACGCTGACGCGCAATCTGCTGCTCCTCCGCGAGGTCATTCAGGCGTCGGGCACTCCTTGTCATATTCACCTGAATGCGCATGTGGATCGAGATGAGGTGCGGGAGCGCGATGCGGATATTAGGTCCTTCAAGAAGCACTGGCTGACGGTGGCCGACAGCCTTTCCATTTCGGGGCTGAGCCTATACGACCGTATTGCCGTCGTGCGGCGCGGTGAGGTGAGCGAAAACGCGCTGGAAGAACTCCCGCGCCGTTCGGATGGGGAGGTGCTCTGTGCGGAGCCGTTTGACCGCATGGTGATCAAGTGGGATGGACGGGTCTCGCCCTGCTGCGCGGATTATGACGGACGCCTGATTCTCGGGGATGTCACTCGGCAGCGTGTGGAGGAGGTGTGGAACGGTGCGGAGGCGCAACGTCTGCGCGAGGCGGTGAGGGAACGCCGCTATGGGGATGTCCCCCTGTGCCGAACCTGTCCGAAGTTTTACTCCAAGCCTTATAACGTCGTCTTCGTGCGCAAGAAGTTCACAGATACGCGGTCGCCTCGGCAGGAACTGGAGTTGATCTGAATATGGCTGGTGGATTAATGAACCTGGAGGAGATGATCGCCTTCTACGGACGGGAACAGTTCCCGATCCCGGCGGAACGTATTCGGCTGTTTCTGGCGGATTCGGATCCAAATCAGCAGGCGCTCGGGCATTTGCTGGCAGCATGTAATCCCTATGCGGACGGGCGGGCGGACAGGGCACGCGATTACCTGCAAGGTGTGCGGCGAGATACGCGAACGCTAGCTGCCCCGATTATTGCGATGCTGATCTGGCTGGACCGTCGGGCGGGGGACCCGCAGTCGGCGGCCTACGCCGGTGTGGAGTACGCGCACGATGCCTCGGAGCAGGGGTTGGACGACCTCGCGCTCGAGGCCTGTTCCGCGGCGATATTTCTGGATCAGGCGGGCCGCTTTGAAATCACCCGCTCGCCGGAAAAAACGATGCCGCTGGTGGAAATTTATGAACGCGCCGCACGAAAGATGCCTGTTCTTCCGAAGCGTGTTTGTTCCGGTTCGGGGCGTCGGCGTGTGGCGCTGATTACGGGGAATCTGGTGGATCATGCCGTGGCGTATAGTCGGCGCGTGTTGAACATCGCCCGTTATGCGGATCGTGAACGGTACGACCTTCGCTTCTATTCGACGGAGAACCTTACGCGGCGGGAACGCCCACTCTTTCCATTCGGATTGGAAAATGGTGGTACGGCAGAGTGTGCCCCGGTCTGCCTGGAAACCCTTCGAAGCTTGCAGGTGCCGGTGTGGTTTGCTCCCCGGGATAAACACGCCATGCAGACGGCGGATGCGATCATTCGTAAGTTGGAAGAGGATGGCGTGGATTACGCGATATTCCAGACGGGCATGGCCAGTCCGATCGACTGGCTTGTCGCGCGTTGCTCGCCCGTGCCGGTGAAGGCTGGGGTTCACATTGGCTCGTCCCCGTTCAACACCGGTTTTGACCTCTATTTCTTTGATAATCCGGTCAATATAGAGCGCGAGAAAAACTGCTGGACGCCTGCTATGGGTGAACGAGTAGTGCTGACCAGCGGGGTGGACCTTGAAGGGTTGCGCGGAAGCCCGTCCGTGGCGCGTGGTGAGTTGAGCATACCGGCGTCCGCAGTGGTGATCGGCACGGTGAGTAATCATCTGGGCGAGCGGATGTCGGTGTCGTTTTGCGAGTTGCTGGCGCGCGTGTTGAAGGCCCATCCGACGTGTTGGTATCTGGGCATCGGCACGCCACCGGATGAGCAGCGGATGCAGTTTTTTCGGGAAGCGGGCGTACTCGAACGAATGCGTTTCCCGGGGCCTGTGCGTACGGCTTCGGCGGTGCTGAAGATGCTGGACATTTACGCGAATGAGTTCCCGCTGGGTGGTTCGGAAAGCGTGAAAGAGGCGATTGCCTGCGGTATTCCGGTGGTGGCCATGAAGTGGAGTGATGCCCATGCGGAGAGCGCCGGCGCCGTCATTGCCGGGCCGGAGTACGGCATTCAGGAACGCGATCCCACCGCCTATGAGCGGCTGCTGCATGAGTGGATCACTCACCCGAAGACACGACGTGACGCGGGGCTAAGCTTGGCCTCCCGCGCCGAAGAATACTATTCCATCCGCACCTATGTGCGCGAACTGTTTCAGCACCTGGAAGACCGTCGGTTGTAGGCCCGTCTGGAGTTTGCTCTGGCGGCGGCACGTCAGGATGGCAGCGATGAAAGCGGTGGCGGAGGCGAGGACGATAAGGATGCAGGCATTCCGGTCTTTCAGGGTCGCATTCGCTGAATATATTACACTGCAAGAATGGATGAATTCTTTGACAGATTGCCCGCATCGGTCTACTGTTCCGAGGTTACACTGTGCGTTCAAACGAGCGCAGTATTTCCGCTCTGGAGAGGGCCTGCCTGATGGTGGATTACCGTAGCATGTTGATTAAAGAAGCGAACGTTGACCTAGTGTTAAAAGAACAGAAGCAGAAAGGTTGCACGAAGATGAAAAAACCGATCATCAGACTTACCATTGCCCAACGAATCGCCCTGATCATTTTGATTCCCCTGATTGTGTTGGTCGTTCAGAACACCGGAAGCGTACGCTCTCAATGGAATGAATACAGCGTGCTGACCGAGATGTCTGAAAACATAACACTCTTTGAATTCACCTCGGAGTTGATCGGTCAATTGCAGCGGGAACGTGGACGCACGGCTGTCTTCCTGGCCGGTGGTACAGACCTAGCGGATTTGAAAGAATTCAGAGACCAATCCGAAGCCGCCGTGCCAGCTTGGCAGGTGGCGTGTGATACGGCGCGGCTTCCCGGCACGGATTGTCAGAAGATCAAGCAGTCCATCCCGCAGCAATTGGCGGATGTGCGTGCCCGCTACAATAGCCCGGATGCCGCAAAGCGCGAAAAGGCCATCGCCGAGTACAACGGGGTGGTCGGACAGTTGATGGACCTGCTCTCCGCCGTGGCCAACGGAAAAACAACGAGAGGCTACGGGAAGGTGCTGACCAGCATCATCCTGCTTGAAGTGGCGGGCGAAAATGCTGGCCAGCTTCGCGCAAATGCCTCTAGCCTGCTGGTGCGCGACACCGCGCTCAGCCCCGAAGAATTTACGCTCATTATCGACCTGAAATCCGGGGTGGACATCAACCTGAAGTCGCCCGCGTTGGCTCTTTCAGCGGGCAATACAAAACAATTGGCCGACTACGCATCGAGCGCAAGCTGGAAGGAAGTGGAGCGGGTGGTTCAGCTCATGCTGTAGCGAAGCCGCGAGGGGAGTTATGGCGTCAACCCCGATGACTTCTGGAAAGTCATTACTAAAAAAGTGGATGACATCAATCTGGTGATCAAGACTAGTCTGATGGATGCCGGGGAAAGCCTGACCCCGTTGCGTGCGAAGATCAAGCGGGATGTGTATCTGGCCGTTTTATCGTCGGTTGCCGTCCTGCTTTTCACGGCGGGATTTGCCGTTTGGATGGCCCTGGTGATTCTTTCCAGAATCAAGCGGATCACGGCGCTGGTTAATGAGGTTTCCACCGGCACAACCGAGTGCGAAGTTAGCGCACAGCTCCTGGCTTCCGGTGATGAAATCGGTACGCTGGCGCAGGGCATGGAAAAGGTGGTGCTCAATCAACGCCACAAGGCAATGCTGGCCCATGCCATTTCAGAAGGCGACCTATCCAAAAACGTTACGCTGGCCTCCGAACGGGACACGCTTGGAAAGGCGTTGCAGCAGATGATGGATGTCCTGAAAGATGTGATCAGAAGAAATCAGACGACGTGTCAGGGGCAAAAAGAAGGGGACCTGGATGCACGCAATGATCTGAGTGGACTGGGTGGCGAATATAAAACACTGGCGGGCGGCGTGAATGAAGCACTCGACAGCATTGCGTTGCCCATCGTCGAGGGTATCGGGATGCTCAATGAGTATGCCAAGGGTGATTTGAGCCGTGAAATGCGTAAGCTGCCCGGCAAGCAAATGGTGCTGACCGATGGCCTTCGTAACGTGCGAAGCAATATCATGAAAGTCCTCGATGCGGGCGATCACATGTATCAGGAACAGAAGTCTGGCGACATCGAATATTATATCGATGAAGCGGCGTTCGATGGGGCCTATCGGAAATTGGCCAATAGCGTCAATGAAGGCGTCAAGCTGCACGTAACGACCATTCTGACCATTCTCGATTTGCTCAATGAATACGCACAGGGCGATCTCTCCAAAGAAATGCCCAAGCTGGCAGGAAAGCAGATTATTGCGACGGAACGGGTCAATGCGCTGCGACAAAACGTACTGAATCTGATTGCCGACAGCGAACTGCTGGCCAAGGCCGGTGTGGCGGGTGAATTGGCTGTCCGTGCCAATGCCAAAAAGCACAAAGGCGACTTCCGCAAGATTGTGGAAGGCATGAATGCCACGCTGGATGCAGTCGTCGAGCCGCTCAGTGAAGCGGCCGATGTGCTTCAGGCGGCGGCGAATAACGATCTGACACGGTCGGTAGAAGGAAAGTACCGGGGTCAACTCGCCGAACTGAAGGACAATGTCAATGCCACGATGGCGAAACTGAATGCGGCCCTCGGGCAGGTGGCGGAAACGGTGGAGCAGGTGAACTCGGGCGCCGAGCAGATTAGCGATGCAAGCCAATCGCTCTCGCAGGGCGCCACCGAGCAGGCTTCCTCACTCGAGGAAATAACCAGTTCGATGGCGGAAATCGCCTCGCAGACAAAGACCAATGCCGAGAATGCAAACCAGGCCAACAGTCTGGCCGATGCGGTGCGTAAGTCGGCGGAAAAGGGATCGAAGCAGATGACGGATATGATGGGTGCCATGGAGTCGATCAACGACTCCAGCGCACAGATTGCGAAGATCATCAAGGTGATCGACGACATTGCTTTCCAGACGAACCTGCTGGCGCTGAATGCGGCGGTCGAGGCTGCCCGTGCGGGCCGTCACGGCAAGGGCTTTGCAGTGGTGGCCGACGAGGTGCGCAACCTGGCGGGTCGCAGCGCGAAGGCGGCGAAGGAAACCTCCGAGTTGATCGAATCCTCCGGCGCAAAGACGAGTGCGGGCATGCAGGTGGCTAAGTCGACGGCGGAATCCTTCAAGGAGATTGTGGATGGGATCGTGAAGACGAACGATCTGGTCGGCGAGATTGCAGCGGCCTCCAGTGAGCAGGCACAGGGTGTCTCGCAAATCAATATCGGGCTGAGCCAGGTGGACCAGGTTACTCAGCAGAATACCGCCAACGCCGAGGAAACAGCCTCGGCGGCAGAAGAATTGAGCAGTCAGGCGAGACACCTGAATGACTTGGTGGCAAAGTTCCGCCTGAGCAATGTGAATGAGGAGGATGAGGAGGGGCCGGAAGAGCGGAATAAGGCGCGTTCATTGCCGCCGGCGTCGTCGGCAGGGCAATCCTGGGGCGGCGTGGAAGAGACGCCTGACTAGCGTTCTGACGTGCGGCTCAAAACCTCGGAGACTGTTGGAAAATGTTCGGGCTGCAACCCCATCGGCAAGCCAGCTTCAAGATATCGACTATAATGCCAATTAATTATGTGACGGAACGCTAGAAGGCAAAGGTTAGGCCGCTGAATGCCTTCACAGAATTCAGCGGGACGTTGGGGTCTGCCATTCCTAGGTTGGAAATATGGTGATAACGCAGTTCTGCATTGAACGCTATCCGGTCGCTCAGGTGAATGCGTAGTCCGCCACCGGCCTGATAATTTCCGCATAACCTTGAGCCCATTCCTGGAATATCGGCTTCTGCATAAACAGGGCCACCGCCTGCCATTACGTAGGGCTGCACAATCGGTGACGAGGTGAATACCCAACTGACCATGAAATTCATTGCAAAAATAGGGGAGGTGGCCGGATCGACCACAAAGGCTATGGGGCATTCAACCCAAAATTCATGATTGCCTTGGTACCAGGAACGTCCCCGATCCTTGTTGAGTATATGGCTGTAACGCAACACGGCGTCCACTGTTTTGACGCGCTCGCTCGTTTTGCCCCAGCCCGGAATGGCCATGCCGTATCCTCCGAGTACAGCCCAGTAATCGTTGGCCATAGAGAGGGTCGATTCATCGGCTTGCAGGGTGGTTGCCCCGAGGGTGGTAACAAGAATTAAACCCATGATCCATTGCTGAAATGTTCTGGTTTTTTTCATAGGTATGTCCATGCCGTCTGATTTCTAAGAGAAGCTAACGGAGAGTTTTAATTCGGCAACCCGTTGGTCGTGTGATGTGAGTTTGGCCAGAATTCTTCCCGAGGCCAGGTCATCCGGTGTAAGCTGACAATCTACCTCAAGGGTATCTTTGGGCGTGACAGCCCTATAATATTTTGCCAGCACGATTTCCTGTAGGTACACGGGACTCATTTTCCATGATTTCAGCAGGCATAAAACGGCTTGTATCATGCAAATGCCCGGCAGTATCGGCTGGCCGGGGAAATGACCGTTAAAGCCTGCAAATGTGGCCGGAAAACGGAAGCGTGCCTGAGCATGCTGTTCCGACTCGGCATGTATTTCCAACAGGCATGTTTCGAGTTCTTTTTGTATTTGATTCACGTTGTCTTACTTATCAAAACCATGGTAATTTGTCGCCCTATTCCAAGCTTTCCAACTTGCAGGAGTACAATAGATGTGTGACCAGGATCAGGACAAGGCCAAAAGACTAACGAAAATTCGCCAAGATTTAAAAAAATACCTGATAGAGCATTTATCTCTAGAAGATATTGTTCCTGAGGATATCAAGGATGATGAGCCTCTTTTTGATGAAGGACTGGCGTTGGATTCTCTGGATGCAGTTGAAATTGTGGTTATTTTGCAGCGCTATTACGGTATTTCAGTAAAAGATGCGGATATGGGGCGCGAAGTGTTTCAATCGGTCAATACACTGGCGGAGTATATTTACACCCATGGCAGTGAAAAGGCAGGATGAGCCTATTGGTTTCATGGCCTGGTTGCTGGTGGAATTAGGGTATGCGGGACGTTCGAATAACCGGCTTGGGCGTAGCTTCTGCCGCAGGTGGAAGCACCGAGGAAACGCTGGCGCACTTCAAAGAAGGGCGACGCCACGCCGGACCTTCTTCCTTGGTGAAGACCTGCTTGTCGCAGCCGGTATTTGAGGCGAAGTGCATTCCCCCGGTTGCTGATGAATCCATGATGCGTACCTTTCATCTGGCAATGCATGCGGTGCGTGAAGCCATCGCTTCGGCCAATTTGGACATTGCATCGAAAGAGTTGCGGGTGGGGGTATGCCTCGGGACTACGGTGGCCTGCCAGCTCAATGACGTGGAGTTCCTTACGGCATTTCGGGAAACAGGCCAAGCTCCCATGGCGCCGGTTGATCGTTTTTTGAAGGGCAACTTGGCAGCAGCCGCGGCACGAGAACTGGGGGTTGAAGGCCCCAGTGTGACGGTGACCAATGCGTGTGCATCCGGAACCGACGCCATTGGCATCGCGTCGTCATGGATTAAGGCGGGTATATGCGATGTGGCGATAGCCGGAGGTGCCGACGAATTGAATCGCGTCCCACTGGCCGGTTTTAATTCGTTGGGGATTCTAAGTCCGGAATTGTGTGCTCCCTTTGATGTGAATCGTCAGGGTCTCAACTTGGGAGAAGGGGCGGGCGTGGTTGTGCTTGAATCCGCCTCGATGGCTAAAAAGCGCGGGGTATGCCGTGATTTGTTTGTGGCTGGATTTGGAACAGCTTGCGATGCGTATCATTTAACTTCACCGCGTCCGGATGGTGCCTTCCTCAAGGTGGCCATTCAACGGGCGTTGTCGGAGGCCGCACTCGTATCTGAAGATATTGCTTTTGTGAATGCGCATGGTACGGCCACGCCGGATAATGACCGGGTGGAAGGCGCTGTGCTGGCTGATGTGTTTGGTCCGAAGGTCGTGATGCTGTCGACTAAGGGCTATACCGGACATACGCTGGGCGCTGCCGGTGGTTTGGAGGCGGTTTTCTCTGCGTTGGCTCTGCGTGCAGGTTGGATTCCTTTGTGTGCGGGGTTTTCCGAAAGAGACCCGAACATCCCGGTTGCTCCCGTGAAGGAACTGACGGCCATACATGGCCGTTATGCCTTATCCACTTCGCTTGCCTTTGGTGGTGGAAATTCGGCTGTGGTGATCGGTTGCGACAAGGAGGCTGGCTGATCGTATGTATGTGCACGGAATAGGATCAATCTTTGCCGGAGGCCGTGGATGCGAGGCACTCAGGCAGGCGGTTACTCAACAGGATGCCTCATCGGTCTCCATGTTGGATGTGCCCTTTTCCGAGAAGGCCTTTCCCGTTTACCAAGTTCCAGATGAAGCATTAAAAGACAAAGAGCTGGCCGGGAAGCTTCGGAGGGCGGACCGGTTCAGTCGCATGGCGGTTTTGGGGGCGCGAGATGCCCTGGCAGATGCCGATGGCGAGGTGGCGGAAGGCGTTAAAACCGGAATACTTCTTGCAACGGCCCTTGGACCACATCGCACCACATTCAAATTCCTGGACGACCTGCGTGAATTTGGTGATGCCCAGGTTTCTCCAACTATCTTTTCGCATACGGTGCATAATGCGGCAGCTTCTTATGTCGCAACAACGCTTGCACTGGAGGGGCCTGCTTTTACGGTGACGGATTTCATGTTCAGTTTTCAACAGGCCCTTCTGCTTGGGCAGTTGTGGCTGAATGAAAAGCGTTGCGAACGGGTTTTGGTTGGTGCGGTGGAGGAATTGGGAACCATCATGGAATATGTATGTAGTCGCAAACTGAGGATCGCAGAAGATGGAAAAATCATCCCGCGTGCTTTTTCCTCTGCGAGTGTGGCGGTGCCAGGGGAAGGTGCTCTGTTTATGCTGTTGAGCAATGACGCCGTGGGTGCCCGTGCTGAAATCCGCTCGATTGAATTTGGGAAAGCCTGTCCGCCCTCGTTGCGAACAGAGGGGTATGTCATTGAAGCGGATGGGCTGATCGGTGACGAAACGGTGTATGGGCTGGATCCGGTAGGCTCTGCCGTTATAGATGGCTATGCCCCGGCTTTCGGAAGCATCATGAGTGGGAGTGGGTTTCATTGTGCGGCGGCCATACAGAAACTCAATGAATCGGCGCAGACCCTTCGTTATGATTGTGATGGGAGATGGGCTACGATTGAATTACATCGGATGTGAATTATTGCGGGATACGAAATGCCAAAACACATGGAAAGAGAACCGGTTGCAATTGTGGGCATTGGATGCTATCTGCCGGGAAAGGTGCGCGGACCGCTCGCATTGTGGAAGCTGCTTTGCGATGAAGTAGACACGGTAACTCCCATCCCTGCATCTCGCTGGAATTCCGAGCGCTTCAAAGAGGTCATGCAGGTGAGGGGTGGGGCTTTTCTGGATGAACTAGATGGATTCGACGCGCCCTTTTTTGGCATCTCCCCTCGAGAAGCCAACGTGATGGACCCTATGCAGCGCATTCTGCTGGAAGTAACCTGGGAGGCCCTGGAAGATGCCGGTGTGATTCCAGAGCGGTTGGCCGGTGCATCGGTAGGGGTGTATGCCGGAGCCTTTGCCCTAGATTACAAACTGCTTCAGTTAAACAACACGGAAGAGGCTCATATTGGGATTCACACGAGCACGGGTGTTGCAGCGACCCTGGTGGCCAATCGCATTTCGTATTGGTTTGATCTGCGTGGTGCCAGCGTGACCATGGATACAGCCTGTTCCTCTTCGATGACGGCTCTTCATTTCGCGTGTCAGGATATATGGAGCGGCAGGTCAAGGATGGCCTTGGCTGCAGGGGTGAATGTGATTTGTTATCCCGAATGGACCCTAGCTGCTGATCGGGGTGGATTCCTTTCGCCCGATGGACGCTGCAAAGCATTTTCTGATCGGGCAGATGGGTATGGACGCGGCGAAGGAGCGGGCGTCCTTGTGCTAAAGAAGTGGTCCAATGCTGTTGAAGATAAGGATCGAATCTATGCGTTGATACGCGGAACGGCGATCAATCAGGATGGGCACACCGATGCGGTGACGGTCCCCCGTGCCGATGCCCAGGAGTCCGTCATGCGTATGGCCTGTGCCGAGGCCGGGATTGATCCGAAGGTGGTCCGGTATGTGGAAGCGCACGGGACGGGTACGCCGGTGGGAGACCCGATAGAAGCAAGCGCCATTGGCCGGGTGTATGGTGCATCTGGTTCAGAAGAACCCTGTGGCATTGGTTCGGTTAAATCCAACATCGCGCATCTGGAAGCGGCGGCGGGTGTGGCCGGCGTGATCAAGGCGGCACTGAGTCTTTATCATCGAAAAATCCCGGCGACCTTGCGGTTTGGTGGACTCAACCCGGCCATTGACTTCAAGGCATTGGGACTGCGGGTGATTGATCGACTCGAAGATTTTCCTGACTCGGAGCATGGTTGTTTTGCCGGAGTGAATTCTTTTGGATTTGGTGGTGCCAATGGCCATGCGGTATTGCAGAATGCGGTCCCTGATGTGGAACGGAGCGAACCGGTCAGCCCTCCTTTTCTTCTGCCGGTTTCAGCCAAAACATCTGCCGCTTTAACAGGGTTGATTGCAAAATACCGTGAGTACATCGAGGGGCTTTCCGACCAGTCTGCTTCCATGAGTGACCTTTGTTATACGGCTGCGGTCAGGCATCAGCACTTAGCAAAACGCGCCGTGTTCATAGCGGATAGCCTAGAGGGACTTAAGAACGAGCTTAAGTTGTTTGAGGGTGCCGCCCAACCGGAAGAAAACGAGCGAGGAAAAATAGCGTTTGTATTTTCGGGTATGGGGACACAATGGATCGGGATGGGGTACGAATTATTGTCTCAGCATGGCGCTTGTGGTGAAGTTGGGAAGCAGTTTGACGTCTGCTTTGCACGTCTTTCCGGCTGGTCCCTGTTGGAAGCCATGGCGGATGAGTCACGTATCCATGATACCCAGGTTACACAACCGGCCATCGTGTTGGTGCAGGTCATGCTGCATGCCGCGTGGCTTGCGCGTGGCTTGAAGCCGGATAGGATTGTCGGACACAGCTTGGGTGAATTGACGTCGGCTTATGCTGCGGGGTGCATTTCTCTGGAAGGGCTAGCGACACTCGTGTTTCACCGCAGTCGGTTGCAGTCCACATTAGAGGGGCGTGGCGGGATGTTGGCGGTTGCCTTGCCGGTGTCGGAATTACAACCGTTTATGATTGGAGTGGACGACGTTGAAATAGCTGCGATTAACAGTCCGTGCAGCGTGACGGTGGCCGGCCCTCTGAAGCCGCTGGCTAACCTGAGTGAACACTTGACCGGGCAGCATGTGTTTAATCGGATGTTAAAGGTGCGAGTGCCTTATCACACGAGCATCATGGATGAAATTAAGAGGGAATTTCTGAAAGCCGTGGGGGATGTGATCAGTTCACCCGCGCAGGTGCCGCTCTATTCATCCCAAACGGGTGAGCTGCTGGACAGACCGGATGCAGAATTCTGGTATGGCAACTTGCGAAATGAAGTACATTTCGCGCAGGCGATTGGTGCGATGCAACGTGCCGGCACGGGTACTTTTCTTGAGCTGAGTCCTCATGCCGTTTTGCTGCAGTCCATAAAGGAATGCTGCGAAGAGCATCCCGTCACAGCAATTCCTTCGATGCGACGCGACACGCGGGTGGCCGAAACGATGGCTGAGGCGACCGCCGTCTTGTATCGTCAGGGACGTGACATTGACTGGGGTCATATATATCCTGCCGGGCGGTTGATGTCGTTACCCTTGTATGCCTGGCAACATCGTCGGTATTGGAATGAGTCCGACACGTCGCGTCAGCGCCGCACAGGGACGGGACCAGCCCTAGAACCTGGTCTCCTGGGTTCAGACATATCACCGGATAGCCCCGATGAACGGCTGGCACACGTCGTCCGGCTCGATCAATTCCCATACCTTGCAGGTCACGCCATACAGGATGCCGTGATCTATCCGGCCACCGGTTATTTGGCATTATGTTTTGCGTGGGCAAAAAGCCAATTGGATAGGGATGTCTGTCAACTTAGGAACATTCATTTTCACCGGGCTTTGTTTATTGATGAACCCTCCGAGTTGCGGCTTGTTCCGGTTGCCGATGGGTTTGAAATTAGAAGCCGCTTGTTAACTTCGCACGAATGGCATGTGAATGCTTCGGGAGGCATGTCGTCCTCGTCCATCGTAGAGCCAATGCGTGAATCGTTGGATACTCTGCTGGAGCGTTGTTCTTCGTTGTGTGACACTGAGGCCTTTTATGAAGCCTTAAGGCATGTGGGCTATCAATATGAAGGGGCCTTCCGTTCCATTGAAGAGCTTCGTATCGGACAGAAAGAAGCGGTTGCGCGTATTAAGCATGCAGGTGGAGGCATTCCGAATCATCCGGCTGCATTAGATGGTGCATTGCAGACCTTGCTGGCTGCGGCCATGACGATGGATGGGCCGTGTGCCCTAAATAAATTGTATTTGCCGGTGGATATCGAATCCGTATCTTTATACGGGGACGTGAATGAAACGGTTTATGCCCATGCTGTTTTGAGGGAAGGCGGCGAGCATTATATCGTCGGCGATGTGGCGGTATATGATTCGAAGGGAGTGTTGCTCGTAAAACTTGAGGGCGTTGCCTGCAAAGGTGTTTCCGGTCAGCTCAAGCAATCCGATCCATCGACCAGTATGTTGTACAGCCTGGTGTGGGAAGAGCAGGCGTTGCCGGAAGTTACCACTTCTGCTGATGGGGTATGGCTCATCTATAAGAACCTGCTGAAGGGGTCTCAGATCGGGCAGGGATTGCGCGATCATGGGGGTGCTACTCATGAAGTGGAAGATGCTGCTGACGTGCTCGTTAAACTCAAGGAACTCCAATTGGACGACGCCGAAATTCGAGGGATGATTTTTAGTGATACGGCCTCGGAGTTGTTGACCCTTCTCCAAACGATGGCAGCGAATGCGATTTCAACCCCGTTGATTATTGTGACCAGCGGCGTTGTCGCCGGACCAGGGTATTCCCAGTCGCCGCTTTGGGGGCTGGGACGCGTTGCGGCAAGTGAGTATCCTGAGCTGAATATACGGCTTGTAGATATTGACTTGGACCCAACTGGTGTTAATGGGGCAGAATCCATCATCGCATCGCTGATTGAGGGGTTCTGCTGTAAAGAGTCCGAGGCAGAAGTGTATTTGTCGGGCGGTACACGTCGGGTCTGCCGAATTCAGAACTACTTATCCCGTTCTTCGGGTGATGCTGACGTGGTCTTGGCTAATCATGAAGACTCCTATCGATTGATAGGCGATGCGTCTGGTCGTATTGCGGATGTAGCTGCCGTGTGTGTGCCTCGGGATACGCCACGAGCAGATGAAGTGGAAATTCAGGTATGCGCCGCAGGCGTTAATTTCAAAGATGTACTGAAAGTGCGCGGCTTGCTGGATGAAGCCAACCTGCAAGGCCATTATCGAGGAACCGCCCTGGGGCTCGAGTGTGCCGGGCGGGTGGTTGCTGTCGGTGCCGATGTGAAGGACTATCGGGTTGGCGATGAGGTCTTTGGTTTCGCATCCGGTGCATTTGGATCGTATGTTGTAACGAAGGCACAATTTATTTTGCCGAAGCCACGGACTTGGTCGTATGAAGAAGCCGCATCCT
This sequence comes from uncultured Verrucomicrobiota bacterium, assembly GCA_964490935.1. Taxonomy (GTDB): domain Bacteria; phylum Verrucomicrobiota; class Kiritimatiellia; order RZYC01; family RZYC01; genus JAQVYB01. The sequence continues at coordinate 10,503 of CAZBEO010000044.1, read as the reverse complement.
TTCCCGTAGTTTACATGACAGCCTGGTACGGCCTGCATGAGTTGGCTCGTCTTCGGCCGGGTGAAGCCGTGCTCATCCATGCGGCAGCGGGTGGCGTCGGCCAGGCAGCGGTGCATCTCGCCCGTATGCTGGGCGCTGAAGTAATCGCGACGGCAGGCAGTGAAGCAAAACGCACATTCCTGCATCAACAGGGCATTGAACATGTCTTTGACTCCCGCAGCGATTCGTTTGTCGAGGAGGTGATGAAGGTCACGCATGGAAAGGGTGTTGCCGTCGTGTTAAATACCCTTTCCGGCGAGTTGCTTGAAGCCGGGTTACAGGTGCTGAGATCGTTTGGTAGATTTGTTGAGATTGGTAAACGTGATATTGATGCGAGTGGCGTCATACCTCTTCGCCCGTTTCGTAAAAATATTGCATTCTTTTCGGTTGATCTTGATTTGCTGCTTTTTGAACGCGCGGAGTACGGGCAGCAGATGTTCGTGGAAATGACTCAACGGGTTAGCGAACAAAACGCTTCGTTTCCTTTACCTGTTAGGACATACCGCGTCTCTGAATACCGTCAGGCTTTTCAGGAACTGTTTAATGCAAAGCATAGGGGGAAACTGGTTTTGGTGATGGCTGATGAATCGGTGGAGGCCAGGCCTTTGTCGGACTCTTGGCTGTGCCGGGATGCCGCTTATCTGATCACGGGGGGGCTGAGCGGGGTGGGGCTGGCTACCGCCGTGGAGTTGGCCAGGCGCGGCGCGCAGTATTTGATTCTCGTAAGTCGAAGCGGTATCCACCGACCAGATGCAGAACCTGTTCTTCAGCAATTACGCGCCATGGGGGTAAAGGTGCAAATCGAGCAAGCCGATGTGGGGGATGAGCAACAGGTGGCTGAACTTTTCCGCCGTATAGCCGCAACGGCACCGCCCTTGAAAGGCCTTGTTCATTCTGCCGCAGTTTATGACGATGGACTTATTGCGCAGATGACCGATGAGCGAATGGAAAAGGTTCACCATCCAAAGGCGCATGGTGCCTGGTTGCTTCATGAGCATACCCGTGCGATGGCCTTGGACTTTTTTGTGTTGTATTCATCCATTTCATCCACCATTGGCAATCCCGGACAGGCCAACTATGCGGCTGCCAATGCTTATCTGGAATCATTGGCGGCCTTCCGTCATCAACAGGGCTTGCCGGCGTTGACGATAAATTGGGGGGCCATCGAGTCGGCGGGCTATGTGGAGCAACATGGTGAGATTGCCCGCCATCTTGAGCGCTCCGGGGTGCATCAATTATCGCTGAAACGTGTGTTTGAATCGCTTTGGTATTTGCTGCGAGAGAAGGCCACGCATGCTATCGGTGCGGACGTGGATTGGAACATCATACAGGAGCGAAGTTCGGTCGGCGCAAAATGTAAATTTGAACAGGTGGCTACGGCCACGAGTGCGCGACCTGCAATAACCAAAGAAAGCACGTCGCTCGCCGTCGCGTTGGGTGCCCTTGCGGCAAAGGATCGAGTTGCCTGGGTGGAGCAGTATTTGCGTGATATGCTGGCTGGAATATTGGGCTATGCAGACGGTCAAGATATTGACCGTTCGCAGGGCTTCTTTGATTTGGGTTTAGACTCCATGATGGCCATGGAATTCAACACGCGCCTTGAATCCGAGTTAAACAGATCGCTGTCGGCTACAACTATATTCAGGTATCCGACCTTGCAGACCTTGGCTGAATTTTTGTTAAGCGAGATGAATCTGACATCTGAAGCCGGAGAGTTATCCGGCTTCTCGCAGAATGAGGTGCGCAGTCTGCTTGAGCGGGAATTAATGGGATGAAGCCCTCGCGACAAAGAATGACGCATCATGGAAAAGTTTCCAATGATTGGAAAAGTACGATATAAAGTTTCCAACGATTGGAAAAAAGGAAAAAAAAGTTTCCAACGATTGGAAAAAGTGGGAAGAAAGTTTCCAACGGTTGGAAAACAGGAATTTGAACGGCATGGACAATAATTCATCAGATAACGAGCTGATGTTAAGAGCGCTGAAAGAGATTCAGCGTTTGAAGAAGCGGGTGGCTTCCTTGGAGCGCGATGGGCTGGAGCCGATCGCCGTGGTTGGGATGGGGTGTCGTTTTCCGGGGGAAAGTTCGACCCCTGAGGCCTTTTGGCGCTTGCTGAGGGAAGGCCGTGATGCGGTGTGTGAGATACCGTCCGATCGTTGGGATGTGGATGCCTGGTATGATCCGGCGGCATTCTGTGTAGATAAGATGTACACGCGGCACGGTGGATTTCTTGCGAATGTGCTGTCGTTTGACCATCAATCTTTCGGCATTACAGCGCGTGAAGCGGATGGCATGGACCCCCAGCAGCGGATGTTGCTCCAGGTCTGCAAGGAAGCCCTGATGGATGCCGGAGTGCGGGAGGACTGTCTACTTGTCGGCAGTGATACGGGGGTGTTTGTCGGGGCGATCGCAAACGATTATTTTCAGCGGTTTGTGGAGGCTCCCGCCCTGATGGACAGTCGCACCGGGACGGGTAACAGTACTAGTGTCCTGGCTGGGCGATTATCTTTTCACTACGGATTTCGCGGTCCTTCCTGGGTCGTGGATACCTCTTGTTCCTCGTCTCTGGTGGCTTTGCATCAGGCGTGCCAGAGTTTGCGGGCCGGCGAGTGTTCCATGGCCGTCGCGGGAGGTGTAAATTTAATCATGCATCCCACGCGGATGGTCGCCCTGTGTCGTGCGCACATTCTTTCCCCGGATGGCCGATGTAAGGCCTTTGATGCAGCGGCCGATGGCTATGGCCGGGGAGAAGGGTGTGGGCTGGTCGTCCTGAAACGTTTATCCGATGCGCAGGTTGCAGGTGATGATATTAAAGCGGTGCTGACAGGCTCTGGTGTTAATCATAACGGGCATGGTAGCGGGTTAACGGTTCCGGGTGTTGCCGCTCAGGAGGCTGTTATTAAAACAGCCTTGCAGGCAGCAGGCCTGGAGCCGGGGGATGTGGATTATGTCGAAGCCCATGGAACAGGGACCGCTCTGGGAGACCCCCTGGAGATGGAGGCCCTTTACCATATTTACGGAACGCAAACTGCGCGAAGGTTAGTGGTTGGGTCCGTAAAAACAAACATTGGACACCTGGAGGCGGCGGCCGGCATTGCATCGCTTATTAAAGTGGTTCTGATGATCCAGAAGGGCGAGATTCCCGCGCATCTCCATCTAAACACCCCGAATCCACGCATTCCGTGGGATGACCTGCCGATTGATATACCAAGGAATGCTCTAGCGTGGCCGGGTCATGCAAAAATACGCATCGCGGGTATCAGCTCCTTCGGATTCAGTGGAACCAATGCCCACCTACTGGTGCAGGAACCCTGATCATTTATAAGTAAGCGTCCGGTGGATCATCTCATTTCCCTCACGCTTACAGTACAACGTCCCGTCGGCTATGATTTTCTTTTTGACGATTGAGGCGCGCGAGCCGCACACCGTCCAGGGAAGAGGGGAGTGGCACAGCATCCGCTACGAGGTGAATGAAGTGGCGTGGACTTCCAGTCCGCGATCTTTTCAAGCGGCCATTCCAAGAAATGGAAAGCCCATGCACCTGTGTTGCACCCTCATAAAGACTGAATGAAAACGCTTCGCTTAATTTTTAAGGGCTGACACTGCTCCCCCCTGCTCCCCCTGTGTGTAAGCGGCGGCGTGAAGTGGGTGTAAACACGCCGGTTTGAAAACGGAAAGTCCGGCGGGCGCCGCGGGGCTGGATAACGTCACGCATGAGGCTAAAAATGACCAGCGTCGCGCTGGTCATTTTGTAGCTCTCGATGCGATTGTTGGCACACTATTTCCGCCGCACCCAATCTTATTTAAACTCTTTCGATGCTGCATTCATAGAAGATGAGCGAAATGTAACTTTTTTGATTGGCATTTTGTCTTTAAGAAGCTCGTAGAAAAGCTCGCAAAGATTCTCACAAGTAGATACTTTTTTGGTCACAACGACCCTGTATTCCGGGTATGACCAAGCAAGCGGGTGATCTATCTTCTTGAGAGGAACACAATGCTCAGGATCGTTATGAATGCCTTCCTTTTTATATACCGCAAGAACCGCATCAAGAAGCGGGTCGCCTTCTTGAAACAATGTTGCGTGGTGGAAATGGTCACAAACTTCCCATGCTTTTTTGAATCCCTCTTTACAAGCGTGTGCATATCCAGTTACCGGGTCTACGGTGTCTTCAAGTTCAATCGTTACAAGACCTGAGTGCCCGTGAAGGTGCTTTGCTTCGCATGGCCAGTTCATAAACCTATGTGCGTACTGGAAATCAAGGTTTACGATTGATGTGTACTTGTCGTCCGACATAATAATCTCCTCTTTATGCTTTTTGTTAATTGAATGATGCGTTTAATCAATGTGACGCTTGACACGTTTTACTCTATGCAAACCTCCTTCTGAGTTCTTCATTGCTTTCTGTTTGCACTGCCGACAGATCCCTCGCAACTCGACATAAACCCCTTCGACACAGCCCATCTCGGACACCTCCCGAGGTACCGGAAACCGATCCAATGCGTCGCTGTAAAAGTCGCCAATCATCTCGCACTCCGTGCAGACGAAGTGGTGGTGCCGATCCTTGTTAGCATCAAACCGGGCTCTGTCTCGCATGGGTCCCACGCGGGCTATGACGCCTTTATCTTCGAGCAGTTTCAATGTTCGATAGATCGTGTCGACCGAGATGGCAGGTATCCTCTGTCGCACACGCGTCAAGATCGTCTCGGCATCGGGGTGTTCGTCGCTACCGGCCAACTCCCGAAGAATTTCGGTACGTTGATGAGTTGCCTTGACGCCCTGCCGACGGCAGATATCCAGGAATCCCGCAACGCGTTTCTCTACCTGTTCTCTTGGTATCACTCGAAGAAACTCCTTCCGTAATGATTACGATGTAGGAACAGTACGCCATGTAGGTATTGTATGCAAGCCGTATTTCCAAAAAACCAACCTTTGACTTCCGAAATCGATAATGGGACACTTAAAATTCTTAAACTAGGATGCGTGGTGATGGAGTCTTGTTTTCGGCCCCCGAAGTAGGGTGAAAAAATCAGCGTATTCAGGAGAAAAAACATGAGTTCGAAGAGAATGGTTTCTTGGGTCTTTAGTGCTCTGATGGTTGTCCAGCCCTGTGCTATCCAGATCGTTTCCGCTGCACAGGCGGCTGAGCAGGACAATCCTGTTGCGCAGGGCAGTTGGATCGAACTCTCTGACGGATGGCGCTTGATGCGCGACGACGAGGTCAACGTGGGCGGTGCGGAGCTCTCTGTCGCCGATGCGCCCGTAAGCGGAATTGCCGTGAAGCGCATGCCCGCCACGATTCTCCGCGCGATGTCCGATGCCGGCCTTACCGGCGATCTGGCCGTTGGCGATGTCCTCACCCGAGTGGAACGCGACCTGTGGCAACACGACTGGTGGTACCGGGTCAGCTTTGATGTGCCAGTGGGTCATCGCAGGTACGCTCTCGTCTTCGACGGAATCACCTACCGCGCCGAGCTGTGGGTAAATGGTACGCGCGTGGCGGGCACCGATGAACTGGTTGGCACGTACCGCCGCTTTGAGATTGATGTCACCGATGTAGTCAAACCCGGCGAGGAAAACGTCATGGCCGTGCGTATTGTGCCAGAGCGTCGCACTCCGGCACTGAACGTGGGCCAAGTGGTCCCATTAGAGGGTGATCCGGCTGGTTTAGACCTTACCGATACCTGGGCCGACTGGATCAACTTGGCTTACCACGGTGATGCCAAAACTCGAACGAGCTTCTTGCCCGACAAAAACTCGGGCATCGTGCAAAAAGTGTGGCTCGTGTCAAGCGGCCCAGTGACGTTGCGCTACCCGTACGTGCGCACCGACCTGCCGCTGCCGCGCATCGATCAGGCCGATCTCACCGTTCACGTGAACGTCTCGAACACCGCAGACGTGCCCGTTGCCGGAGTATTGCGGGCTCGGATTACGCGGGATGGCATGGGACCAATCGAGGTGAATACCGAGGTGAACCTTATGCCGGGTGAGTTGCGCGAAATTACGCTGTCGCCCGAGACGCATGCCGCCCTGCGCGTGAAAGACCCTGAGCTGTGGTGGCCGTATATCTGGGGTAAACCGACCCTGCACCATCTCAGCCTTGAGTTCGAAACTGCCGAAGGGGTCTCCGACCAAGCGGAGTGCGACTTCGGCATCCGCATGATGACCGGCCACCGAGATGACACGGCGATGCGCCCCGAGTACGAGGACCCGAGCTCTTTTTACCTTAAGATCAACGGACGGGATTATCTGGTGCGGGGCGCTGGATATACCCCAGAGCTACTGCTCACCCACGACCGTGAGCGGGCCAGAGTTACCCTGCGATACGCGAAAGACATGGGCATCAATCTCATCCGCTGGGAGGGGCACTTTGTCGATGACGGTTTGCTGGAAATGGCGGACCGCGAAGGCATGCCCACGATGTTTGGACTCATGTGCTGTGGCGCTTGGGAGCGCTGGGGCGAGTGGGACGCAGAGGATTATCGTGTGGCCCAGGCCTCTGTGCGCGATAGCATTTATCGCTTGCGCTCGCATGCGTCCATCGCTATCTGGGGGAACGCCAGCGACGGACTGCCGCCGCCCAAGGTGCTGGCTGGCTACCAAGCCACCCTCAAGGAAGCTTCCTGGCAAAACGCCGTGATTGATACCGCTTCGACCGCCAGCTGCGACTGCTGGAGTGGCGTGCACATGAATGGACCCTATTCTTGGCGTTCGCCCGCGTTTTGGTTCGATCCGGACAATATAAATGCAAAAGGCTCCGTGCTGGAGGAAGGAAACAACGAAACCGTTCCAATCCTGTCGACGATGGAGAAATTTCTTCCCGAAGAGTCGCGTTGGCCGTTCAACAAGGTATGGGCGATGCACACCGGCTCCGCCCCTGGCAACAACAAGTTGGAAGGTATTCACAAGGTCATCGCCAACCGTTACGGCGGGGCGGACAACTTGGCCGAGTTCGTTGCAAAAGCACAGTTGGCGCAATACGAGTCGACCCGGGCATTGTTCGAGGCCTACGGCGCGCTCGCTTGGCGCACGCACAAAGCGACCATTTACTGGATGCTGAATACGTCCTGGCCCAGCTTCTTCGGGCAACTGTACGACCACTACTTCGGTGCCGGCGGCGCTTACTTTGGCGCGAAGAAGGGCTTGCGTCCGGTCAGTGCCGTGTTCGACTGCTTTTCCGTCGGAGACCGCAAACAGGGGCAAGTCACTCTCGCCAACCACTCGACAGAGAAGCTCGAAGACACTGAGGTCACCGCGCGCGTCTATGCACTCGACGGCACACTCCTTGACAGTTACCAGGCGACAGTCGCTTCGTGCACACCCGCTTCGATCCACCAGGTCTTGAGCATTCCTCGACCGGACTCCACGCACGCGGTCGTCTTTGTTCGGCTCACCGCCACCGCCCCGAACGGTTATCTCCTCGCCGAGAACACGTACTGGTGTTCCTCTGTGGATGATATGCCAGATCTGGTTAAGCGCGAGGGCGATGACGTTTTAGTCGCGATGCAAGTGCGTCAAACCCAGTGGGCCGACTTCACCGCGCTTGCGGAGATGCCGCAGGTGACCTTGCAGGCCAAACTTTCGGAAGCCGATCCCTGCTCCGCAAATAACGGGCTGCGGAACTTCCGGATCGTTTTACGAAACCCGAGCAGTCATATCGCGTTCTTCGTCCGGGCCGAGTTGCACGACGCTGAGGGGAAGGAAATTCTGCCGATCACGTATAGCGACAACTATGTCACCGTCTACCCCGGTGAAGCGGTCGAGATCGAAGCTGCATTCGAGCGTGATCGCTATCAAGGCCCCGCAACGTTGGCACTTCTTCCGGCGCTCCCCCTCAGTGCTGCGAACTGAGAAAGCGCATGGTGTCGCGCGGATGCGTTGGGCGATCTCATGCCCAACGGCTCGCGTGGACGCTCGCCCTCCAAGAGCGAAAAGGTGGAGGGCGTCGGGCCCCGACGCCTTGGGCGTGTGGAGTCACTCCGGCGTAGGGATGATTTGACGATTGAGGTGCGCGAGCCGCACGCCGCCCAGGGAAGAGGGGAATGGCACAGCATCTGAATGAAGTAGCGTGGACTTCCAGTCCGCGATCTTTTCAACCGGCCATTCCAAGAAATGGAAAGCCCATGCACCTGTGTTGCACCCTCATAAAGACTGAATGAAAACGCTTCGCGTAATTTTTAAGGGCTGACCCTGGCCCCCGCTGGCCCCCCCGGAAAGAAATGGCCTCTGGGGTCAGTCGTGGAAATGGTCGCTAGACCTTGTTTCACACCGATCCTGGCCGACAGCGGTAACAGTTTGTTGAGTGGAGTCTTGCGCAAAATGACACAAGCAGATAATCTTGAAAGGTGAGTTATGCAAAGCAAACCATATAGGGTTTAGGTGTGAAGAAATGGCAACCGAAATTTCAGCATGGAAAAAAGCAGCACAGTATGGATGTGACATGTCTTTGCTGGAGGACAACCTGCTCAAAACCCCGACCCAAAGAATCAGAATGCATCAGCGGGCATTGAATACTGCGGCTATCCTGCGTAAGGCGATGGAGAAAAAACATGCAAGACATGGAATTGCTGCTCGAGCGCTTAATAAAGCATGAAACAGATTTTGTGATTGTGGGTGGATTTGCGGCTGTAGCTTACGGCGTTACCTTGGTTACTCAGGACATAGATATTTGTTTCCTTTTTTCCAGCGATAATCTTTTGCGCCTCCAGCAGGCTCTCAAGAATCTTAATCCCGTACATCGTATGACTCCTAAGCGTCTGCCCCTTGAGTTAACTGCAGAAAACTGCAAGGGATTGAAGAATCTATATCTTTCTACGGACTGGGGTCAAATCGATTGCCTCGGACAGATTAAAGGGATAGGTGGGTATGAGGATGTTGTCCGGCAAAGTGATGAAATCGAGCTGGATGTAGGGACTTGCCGAATCCTTACGATACAGGCTCTGATAGAGGCTAAAATGGCAATGAATCGTCCGCGTGACAGAGAGACTGTTCTCCAATTAACGGCGATCAAAGAAAAGATGCCAGCCCTATAATTTGTAGAATGGGGGTAATGCCTGGAGGGCGTCGGGCTCCGACGCCTTGGGCGCGTGGAGTTACTCTGGCGTTGGGATGTTTTGGCGGTTAGGGGTTTTTGGCTTTGACGTCGAGGCACGCGGGCCGCGTGCCGTCCAGTGGAGAAGTGGCGCGTTGGGTGGTCTCATGCCCAACGGCTCGCGTGGACGCTCGCCCTCCAGCGGCGCAGGATGTGGAGGGCGTCGGGCTCCGACGCCTTGGGCGCGTGGAGTTACTCTGGCGTTGGGA
>CAZBEO010000044.1:0-1066 GCA_964490935.1 uncultured Verrucomicrobiota bacterium | reverse complement strand
GGCGGTTAGGGGTTTTTGGCTTTGACGTCGAGGCACGCGGGCCGCGTGCCGTCCAAGAGCGAAATGGCGGATGGTTATTTGATGGAAGGCAGGGAGGGAATCCTCTTCCCGAAGAAAATTCTTTTCCGCAGAGAGGCGCGGCGTAACGAGGGGTGCCCTCAATCGGCTTTTCTTACTTCATCGGCCATGTAGGCGACGTTGAAGCCAAATCTGGCCTGCTGTTTGTGGAAGGTGATGATGGCCTTTTCTCCTGGTGCGGGGACCCAACCCGTGGGGACCATTTTCGTGTTACGCTGTCGTGTGAATTTAAGGTCCTTGTTGTCATAGTCGGTGAGTGTGGTGATGAAGCCGCTGCGTCCAGTTTCTAAGATGGTTACTGTCGCTGGACTGGTGACTGTGATGGTATTCGGTCCGGCCTTCAAAAGCGTTATCTTTTTTGCTACAAGCATCGCGCCATTACGGCCTGTTTTCTCGTAGTAGGTGGCTGAGACTTTGTCGTCATCGGCCGGGCGCCATAATTTGGGCTCATAGCTTGTTTCACGCTTCGATACGTTCAGTAGAAATTCAGTGCCGTTGCTGTCCGTAACCGAGTATTTTCCCAATCCGGCATCCTTGATCGTTCCTTCAAAGAGGTCTTCTGCCATGACGGCATGGGCGAATAAAAGAATACCCAGCATGGTGAAGGTGATACCTGTTGATACGGTTTTTTTCATGATGGTTTGGTCCTTTCCTGGTTGCCATTTTTATGAATGGTGTAAAACAGACCATAGGGGCGATGCGTGCGTCAATAGCAAACATCTCGCAACAAGAAATGCGTTGCTCCAGGACAGGGCCTCCATTATATTGGCAATTCTTTCAATCCTTAAGAAACACTCTTGGAGAATAGATCGTGATTGGACCTGGTGAAATTGCTTTGGTCGTCGGCGGCAGCCGGGGAATTGGACGAGCAACGGCTCTGCGTTTGGCGGAATCCGGCTTTGATATCTGGTTAACCTATCATAGCAATCACGAGGCGGCAGATGAGGTCCTATCGTTGATTACGGGTATGGGTCGTACCTGCGAGCTG
>CAZBEO010000043.1:0-28914 GCA_964490935.1 uncultured Verrucomicrobiota bacterium | reverse complement strand
TTGAACCTAGACTCTGGCCTCCAAAGGGCCGTGTGCTACCATTACACCATCGGGCAATTTGTTCGGGAAATCGCCATGTATTTGAAATAGAGCGCTACACAATATGAAGACTCATTCGATAAGTCAAGAAACTGTTTCCGGCCTTCTTTTCTTTTTTTCGCCCACGTTTTACACACCGTCCTACCCGTTTTTTTCGCTCCTGCAGATACCTTTTCCCTTTACCGCAAAGAGACTCCCTTCTATGATAACTCACTATTCGTCGGAACACGCTGGCAGGTGACGGGCTGTCAAAAAATAAGTCAAGGGAGAACCGGGTATGGCGTCTCAAACTGCGACCATGGAGATGGAAGAGGAGCGACAGGAAATCCTGCTGGAATCGGGAACCAACGAAGTCGAGCTGCTGGAATTCGTCCTGCGCGGGCAAAGCTTCGGCGTCAACGTGGCCAAGGTAAAACAAATCATCCAATACGAACCGGAGCGGCGAAGCGGGATTCCCGAGTCTTCCCCCTCCATGATGGGCGTCTACCTCTATCGCGAAGGCACCATCCCCCTGATCGATCTGGGCACCTCCCTCCGCATGGCCAATATCAATCGCGAGGAAAAGCCGCTGGTCATGGTCTGCGAATTCAACGGCGTGGTCTGCGGGTTCTACATCGACGGCGTGCGCCGCATTCACCGCCTCTCCTGGACCGACATCCAGCCCATGAGCGAAATGCTTGCCAAACAAAGCTGCTGCATCATCAGCTCCGTCAATATCGATAAAGCCGAGGTCTTAATTGTCGATCTCGAACACATCATTGCCTTACTGGGTATCGCGGGGAAACCGCCGGAGGACCAACCCATCGAATCCGAGGCAACCACCTCCTCGATGCGCATCCTGCTCGCAGAAGACTCCAATTTTATCCGCACGCAAATGATTCAGATTCTACGGGCAGGCGGCTACGCCAACGTACAGGACTACTCCAACGGACTGGCCGCCTATGACGCCATCAAGAGCAGCCTGAAAAAAGCAGCCGATGAAAAACGCCCAATCACCGAATTCTTCAACTTTGTGATCACCGACATCGAGATGCCCCAAATGGACGGTTTGACCCTCTGCCGTCTCCTCAAGGAAAACCCCGTCACCGCTGGCATTCCTGTGGCCATCTATTCCTCCCTGATCAACGAACAGATGGAAATCAAATGCAAACAAGTGGGCGCGGACTACCATCTGTGCAAGCCGCAACTGGCTGATCTGATGGCCATGATCCGCCGTCACCTCGTTGAAGCGGACTCATAAAAAATATAACGGGCGAACCCCTCGAACACCCCGCACCTAGAAGGAGAATCACATGAAAATCGTGGATTTTATCATGCCGGAAACCGTACCGGATGCCCGAGCGGCGCTTCTCGAATTGGGCGAAAGCGGAATACCCGCCGCCGGATGCACCGCCTTTCAATTCTATGCCGACGGCCCCGCACGAACCGCTGTCCTGCTGAACCGACTGGACCTCGCGGGCATCTGCAGCACGCCGGAGGCTTTCGTCATTGGTGCGGGCACTCCGCTCACCACGCTGCACCGCTTTGAAGCCGAGGGCTGGGCACTCAACGGCGTGGTCGCCCAGATTGCCTCTCACCAGATACGCAACATCTCCACTCTCGGCGGAAACATCGCCCGCGTATTCCCCTGGGCGGACCTACCCGTCGCCCTCCTCGCGCTCGATGGGAAAATTCTGATGCAGGGCAAGGACCCACGCACCTACACCGTGGACGAGTACTTCAAAACCCAACCGACCACCCTCTTCACGACGGGCGACCTGCTGACCTCTATCGAAGTCAAGCCGCTCGCCCCGAACACCGGATTCGCGCACATCAAACAGCGTATGAAATCCGAATCCTTCAGCATGTCCACCGCATCAGCCCGCGTCACCATGAAGGATGGACTCGCCACAAGTTGCCGCCTAGCCCTTGGGGCCTGCATCCCCTTCCCAACTCGCATCGGCACCCTCGAAGAGGCCCTGGCCGGAAGCGATCCCTCGGACCGCCCCGCCTTGGATCAGGCCGTAACCGCCGCCCTCAAGCCCCTCTCCTTCCTCCCCAAAGAAGGCATGACCAAAGACTACATTCGACACCTCGCCGCGACCACTCTCGCGGATGCCGTCGAACAAGCCGCGCAGGACGCGCAAAGGAGGCACTCATGAATCGCAAAACCATCACCTGCAAAATCAACGGCGTCCAAAAAGAATTTTCAGTCGATCCGGATACCCGCCTGCAAACCGTCCTGCGCGACCACGGCTATGCCAGCGTTAAATTCGGATGCGGCGAGGGTGCCTGCGGTGCCTGCACCATCATCATGAACGGCGAGGCCGTCTACTCCTGCATCCTCTACGCCTTTCAAGCCGATGGACAGGAAATCTGGACCACCGAAGGTGTCGGCTCGCTCGACAAACCGCATCCTTTCCAGCAGGCGCTCGTCGAGGAAGGCGCTGTACAGTGCGGCTTCTGCATTCCCGGCATGATCATGTCGGCCAAGGCCCTGCTGGACCGCGAGCCCGAACCCTCCGAAGAGGAAATACGCCTGAGCATGGATGGCAACATCTGTCGCTGCACGGGCTACGAAAAAATCTGGACGGCCCTGCACAAAGTCATCGCACAGGGGAAAGGACATTAATGATGAAAAAAGAAGCCTTCTCTGTGGTTAATCATTCGGTACTGAAAATCGACGGACTACAACTCGCCCTCGGACGCAAATCCTACGTGGCCGATCTCAAGCCCTCCGACGCCCTGCACGTCAAGATGCTTTGGAGCCCACACGCCCATGCCGAAATTACCTCCATCGACATCAGCAAGGCCGAGACCATGCCCGGCGTATGCTGCGTGCTATGCCACACCAACACCCCGCGCAACATCCATTGCACCGCAGGCCAGGGTTTCCCCGAACCCTCCCCTTACGATACCTTCATGTTCGATAAAAAAGTGCGCTATGTCGGCGACCGCGTGGCCGCCGTCGCCGCCGAAACCCCGGAACAGGCCGAAGAAGCCCTTAAGGTTATTGAGGTCACCTACAAACTCCTCGAACCGGTCTTCACCGTCGATCGTGCCCTCGAACCCGACGCGCCCATCATTCACGATGAACCCGAAGCCTGCATTCCCATTCCCGTACCCTACGAACCCGAACACAACATCGTCGCCAAAGTCGGCATGGAATCCGGTGAATTCGACCAGGCGCTGGCGGAGGCGGATTACTCTTTCGACTACACCTACGAAACCCCCTACGCGCAGCACTGCCCCATCGAAACCTACATCTCCATGGCGCACATCGACGCACGCGGACGCGTGGTCATTGAAACCAGCACTCAGGTCCCCTTCCATGCGCGCCGCATCGTCGCCCGCACCCTCGGTATCCCCGTGCGGCAGATTCGCGTGATCAAGCCGCGTATCGGCGGCGGCTTCGGAAGCAAACAGGAAATGCTCCTCGAAGATGTCGTCGCCCTCATGGCCCTGCGCACCGGGCGGCACGTGTTCTGGCAACTCACCCGCGCGGAAAACTTCCGCACCGGGCGCACCCGCCATCCTATCCGCCTGCGCATCCGCACCGGCGTACAGAAAGACGGCACAATCACCGCACTCGGCATGGACGCCATCAACAACACCGGCGCCTATGGCGGGCACGGCCTCACCGTCGTCAGTTGCTGCGGCAGCAAAGTCCTTCCGCTTTACCGATGCGACAACATTCACTTCGACGCACGCGTCGTCTACACCAACCTCCCCGTAGGCGGTGCCTACCGGGGCTTCGGTGCCACGCAGGCCTTCTTCGCCGTCGAAACGCAGATCGACGAAATGGCCGAGGCCATCGGCATGGACCCCCTCGTCTTCCGTCAGAAAAACCACATCCGCAGCGGCGATGGATCACCCGTCTTCCAGGCCCTCGGCGAGGGCAAGGAAGGCACCCCCATGACCATCGGCAGTTGCGCCCTCGATCAGTGCATCATTCAGGGCGCCGCAGCCATCGGCTGGGAACGCCGCACACCCCACACCGAAAAAACCGGACGCTACCGCACCGGCATCGGCATGTGCTGCCTCATGCAGGGTTCCAGCGTGCCTGAAATCGACATGGGCGCCGCCGCCATCAAAATGAACGACGACGGCTCCTTCAACCTCACCATCGGCGCCACCGACCTCGGCACCGGAAGCGATACCGTCCTCGGCCAGATCGCCGCCGAAGCCCTCCACACCACCATCGAACAAATGATCGTCTATTCCTCCGATACCGATCTCACCCCCTTCGATGTCGGCGCCTACGCATCCAGCACCACCTACCTCAGCGGCGAAGCCGTCCGCAAAGCCGCCGTCAAAGTGCTGAATCAGATTCTTGGCGTCGCCGCCGAAATGCTGGAAGTGCCCGTGGAGTCTCTCGAAGCACGCGACAGCACCGCCTTCTCCGCCGACGGCAGGCAGGTCACCTACTCCGAAATATGCCTCTACGCGCTCTATCAGAAAAATCAGTTTCAGATCATGGACAGCGCCTCGCACATCACCCACAAATCGCCGCCACCCTTCGCCGCGCATTTTGTGGAACTGGAACTCGATACCTTCACCGGACGCATCAAGCTCATCCAGTACGTTGCCACCGTGGATTGCGGCACCGCCATCAATCCCAAACTGGCCGAAGGGCAAACCGAAGGCGGCGTCATGAACGGCCTCAGCTACGCCCTGACCGAACAATATCTGTTCGACTCGGGCGGCAAGATGACCAACGCCTCCTTCCACAACTACCACATCTGGTCCATGCGCGATAAACCCATCCTCAAGACCATCCTCGTGCCGAGTTATGAAGAGACTGGCCCCTTCGGTGCCAAGAGCGTATCCGAAATCTGCATCAACGGCGCCGCGCCCGCCATCAACAACGCCCTCTTCAACGCCGCCGGCATCCGCCTGCGCGAATTCCCCTTCACTCCCGAGCGCGTATGGAACGCCCTGCAGGAAAAGAAAAAATAGAACAAAACAAAACCCGGGAGGGACGTTTCGTAGTGAAAAGCCAGGCCCTTTCAGGCGTTTTTATGCGTTTTTTTGGTTCTTCCGGACATTTCGTGAGAAAACAGGGCGTGTTCTTGATGTGTTCGCCGATTCTTTGGAGTGCTGGGACAACGAGTCTTCGAGGCAGCCCTTTTTCCCCTCTTGGGAGGGCCCGTGTCCCCACGGGCCAAGCGGAGAGTGAGCGACGTTTCGGGAGGGCGAGCGTCCCCGCGAGCCGTGCGGAGACCAAGAGAAATAAGGAATGAGCTGGAGATAAACAAAAGGACGCTGAGGACAGCGTCCCTCCCAAAATTTGTTCGATTTTGCGTTTTTTCGCAAATCCGGCCAATCCTGTTTATCCTGTCAAATTTCTCCTCGGATTCCTCTTCATCCGCCGCACGGGAGCGGAGTTTTCCACCGCGCAGACGATCCGCCCCAACAGCGGACAGGTCCGTAGCGCGTGGCTCAGATGAAACATAAAGGGCGAATTCCGAAAAAACACCGGCTCCACCGCCGTCGGGGCGACGGCACCGGGCATCCCCGGCATCTGGTGGTAAAAGGCGTTCGGGCCGGTCACGCGGGAGAGCCCAATCAGCACCGACCACGCCACCGCAGAGGCTTCGTCTTCCGGCGTCTGTTTCCACGCACGCGCCACCCCTTCACGAAGCGCAATCTCATTCGCGCATTCCCAGATGCCGCGATGCGTTTTACCCATCCAGTCCTGCCAGCGGGCCCATTCCGCATCCGCATGAACCACCGGATGATCCACCCAGTGAATCGCCGTCTTATATAACCCAAGAATTTCCCGCAGCAGAATTTCCGGATGGAAATCAGCAGGCATGGCCGGCCAGCCGGCCAGCCTGTTTTTTTCCAGGGATAGAATCGACGGCATCCACTCGCGGGCCAGGTCAGTCGAGGGTTGCTTCAGGGCAAAAAGAAACAGGTCTTCGCCGATGTGCCGCTGCCGCTCCAGGTAGCGCTCAGGCGACTGCGGATGCCGATGCCCCGCACGCGCCTCCGGCAAGTAGCGGAAGGTCATGCCGCGAAGATGCAAGCGATAGGCCAGTTCAATGTCCTCAAACCCATAAGGAAACATCGGGTCGAAAAGCGGCTCCTGCTCCAGCAGAAACGCCCGCTTCACCGACACGTTGCTGGTATAAAATTTGTGATAAGAAATTTCTTCGCCCGGGCGGCAGTCCGAATAATTGAACTGATGGCCACCCTCCCCGACCAGCATGTCCATAAACACCGAAGCTGGCATGGTTTCATCCCAGCCGGTGTAGCCCAGAAAAGCGGCCGTCCGTTCTGGATGCCGCTGATGCGCGTCGAGATGATGCTGCAAAAAGGCCTCATCCTCGGGAAGAATATCATCACCCATAAAGAGGAGGATGCGACCGCAGGCACGTTCGATTCCGAGATTCCGCGCCGGGGACCGACCCCCCTCGCCTTGATTATCGATCAGTTGCAGTGGAAGACCCTCTGCATGCGCCTTGCAGACTTCCTGTAAGGCCTCGAAATCTCCATAGTCATTAACGATCAGCAATTCCCATTGATCGGACGGGATAGTCTGCCGCGCCAGCGCGCGAAGTGTATCCGGCAGGACATCCAGCCGGTTTTTGGTGGGCATAATCACACTCAGCGCGTTTCCTTCCGGCTGCGTCCGGGAAAGAACCGTCGAACGATAGGTCTCATGCCAACCCGCCAGCACGTTCAGCCAGTCCTGCGCAATTCGACTCCAAGCATAACGCGATACAACCGCCTCCCGTGCACGCGCGCCGACCTGTTGAAGCAACTCAGGCGACGCCTGTGCAGCCCGCAACTGCCGAATCAAATCGGCCTCCTCCGCCTCGCACCAATAGATATCATCGCCCAACGGCCACGACGCCCGATCCGAGCAGGGACCCACCGAAACTTCGCGAAACTGCACCGGCAGAAACGCGCCCTCCACCGCATAATCCGCAGGTCCACCGAAGCGCGGCATCATCACCGGTACGCCGAGCGCCATCGCATCCAAAATTTTCATGGAAAAGCCTTCGCCGCGAAATGGCGCAAGCAGCAAGTCCATCGAGGCATACAGCTTCAGCAACTCTTCCTTCTTCAAAAAATCGTTGTGCCAAACCACCCGCAACGCGGGGTAATCCTTCAACCAAGTGTGCAGCAGCGAATCGGGCGAGGCCCCGTAATCCTTGAGGTGCAGCACCGCGTGCGAATTCTCCGCAAAGGCTGCAGCGAACGCCTTCAGCGCCAGGTCCGTTCCGTACCGATACAGATCATGCGAATTGGTCATCAGCAGCACATGAAAATCATCCCCGTCCCGTTTCAACTCGCACCCCTCGGGAAAGAACTCTTCAATTTCCGGCGAATAGCCCAGAGGAATGACCGGACAGGCCTCCGCATCGAAACCGATGTCTGCCAGCGCGTCCTGATTGAACGAGGACACCGCCACCTTTCGATAACCATTGCACTGCACATGCCGCATCCACGGGTCCAGGTGTTTGGCCCCGGCTCGATAGCGGTAATTCGTGCACATGATTTCCACATTCACATCGCCGCACAACGGCGCATGCAAATGATGCGGCCAAAAATGCGACCACTTCACATGAACGGCCCGCTCGGCGGGTCGCTGCATCAACCGACGCAGCACCGCCGCCTTGGATTCCGGGATGGAGGCGTGAATTTCCGCCGGCGGAATGCTCACCGAAATCCCCAGCGCATCCAGGGCCAACGCCAGTTCAACCGTCGCCCAGGTAAACGCATTGGGATGCGCGGCATCCATCACCAGATGAATGCCCATCCGCCTCTGAATCCAGTCGTTGATTTGTGGGTCCCGAATGAACCGCTTATTCATGCACGGTTGTGTGGCATAAAGCGGGCCGCATGACAACATTTATCCCCCCGCGTGGTTTTTGATGCAGAGACGCAGCGGCGCAAAGAAATACAGAGAGAATTTTGACGGGATGAACAGGATAAAAAGGATTTTTTGAGGGAAACCGCGAATGGACGCGAATTCGGGGAGGGCTGCTGTCCTCAGCGGCCTGCTCTTTTCTCCAGCTCATTCCTTATTATTGTTGCTTTAAATATTCACTCTCCGCATTCCGCTGCGTCTCCGCGCCATTGCGTCTCTGCGTTATATTCTCTAGGAAGGTCCTGTTGTTTCACGAAATTGCCGGAAGAACCCTGAAATACGCAAAAACAGACCAAAAACAGCAATATTCCCTGATTTTTCACTACGAAATACGCCAAAATCACGAAAAATGGCATGCATTCGGACTGGATGAACAGGATGAGAGATATGGAGCATCAACACCGAAACGGTGCCTATCTCGCCCATATCACGCGTGAACAGGAGCCGCATGCAACTCTATTCCAAGCGCCTGAACCACTTTAAGGATGGTGTCAAATCCAGGCGTCCGATCACCAGAAAGCGCTTTGTATAGACTCTCTCGTGAAAGACCGGCATCCCGTGCAACCTGTGTCATCCCTTTGGCGCGGGCGATGTCACCGAGTGCTTTGGCAACAAATGATGCATCTCCATTCGACTCCTCCAAGCATGCCTCTAGATAGGCCGCCATCTCTTCGGGGGTCCGAAGGTGTTCTGCCACGTCATATCGTGTGGTCGTTGTCTTGCTCATCCTTTTTCTCCTACACGTTGCGCGCAAGGCGCAACGCTGTGCTGATGTCCCGCCTTTGACTACTTTTGTCCCCACCCGCAAGCAGTATGATTAACGAGCGCCCACGCTTCCTGAAATAGACGCGGTAGCCGGGGCCGTGATCAATCCGCATTTCAGAGACCCCTTCGCCCACGGGCTTGACGTCTCCGGCATGTCCGGCGGCGAGACGTTGAACTCGCGCCAGAATGCGGGCACGCGCACGTACATCACGCAGACCGTCCAGCCAATTGGCAAACGTGGTTGTTTTGCGGATTTCTATCATTGCCCACGAGCGTAGCCGCTAGGCTACAGGTTGTCAAGCGGTCGCTCTTGTGATCATCGTAAACCATCGAGGCCACCGATCTTCATCGGGGTGCCCAAGGCACATGACTCGGGGCCAATGTGGCTTGCTAATCCTTCATTGTAAGACTCTTGAATGCTCTATATCTCACCGGCTTTCATCGGCGCTTTCGGACTTACCCTGATTCGTTCGATCACTCCTTTTTGTCTTTCTTAAGGTACGACCCTGATCCGCCTGCACCATCCCGCTTTTTATCACCCCATAATACAGCGAGACGCTAAGGAACATTCCGCTCGCGCATGCGAAGTAAAAAGCATCATTCAGGATGGGTGCTATCTTTTTCATGGAGTAAATTTTCAGCAAGTTATCATTCACCACGAAAGCAACACAAGAAAGAGGCAAGTGCCCTGTGCCGAACAACCAATTGACTTTACGATCTAAAAAGCGGAAAAAGGCAGAAAACCATCCAATCACTTGTTAGCCTAGAGGAACACCATGCATATCTCGAATACCAATCGCGCTGAAAAAGTGGTCGCTCTCCCCGGCCAGCTCTTCTACAGCACGCAGATTCCCGTCGGCCTCGGGTGCCTCGCGAAAAATAAACACGACGACTCTGTTGTCGTAAACGAAATGGCACTCGTCGCATGAACAAAGAACTCATCATTCAAATGCAGGGCCAGTTTGACGAACTCGCCCAGATTCACCCGGAAGAACCAACGGTGGAGTTCTGGTTTGCCCGCGACCTTCAGGAACCGCTTGGTTATGCCCGTTGGGAGAACTTCCAGACCGCCATCCAAAGGGCCATCGAGTCCTGCAAGACGACTGGCTACGATCCGGAGCATCATTTTCGTGGCGTCACGAAATTGATCACCCACGGGAAAGGAGGCCAGCGCGAGATCGAGGATTTCATGCTCACCCGCTACGCCTGCTACCTCATCGCCCAGAATGGCGACCCGAGGAAAGAGCCGATTGCCTTTGCCCAGAGCTATTTCGCCGTTCAAACCCGCAAACAGGAGTTGATCGAGGAGCGGATGAAGCTCATGGGCCGACTGGAAGCCCGCGAGAAACTTCGTGCTTCTGAAAAGGCACTCTCGGACAACATTTTCGAGCGCGGCGTGGATGATGCCGGCTTCGGACGCATCCGTTCCAAGGGGGACGCCGCCCTCTTCGGCGGACACACCACGCAGGCGATGAAGGACAAGTTCGGCATTACTCAGACAAGGCCGCTGGCGGATTTCCTCCCCACCTTGACCATCGCCGCGAAGAACCTCGCCACCGAGATGACGAACCACAACGTGCAGCAGGCCGATCTCCAGGGAGAGCCATCCATAACCCGCGAGCACATTCAAAACAACACCAGCGTCCGCCACATGCTCGGCCAGCGCGGCATCAAACCGGAAACCCTGCCGCCCGAGGAAGACATCAAAAAACTCGAGCGCCGGGTGAGGACGGATACGAAGAACCTTGGGAAGCAAGTCGGGCACTTGCCGAAGCCGGGAGGGACCGTATGAAATCCAAGCCTTTACCCTATGCGCGGTCCGTTTTTCTCCAGTACGCAGATGCCCGTCTGCCTCGGGTTCCTCGCGGAAAAAGACCGTGGAGCGGCTACTGAGACGGAAAGACCAAGCAATAACACTATCGGTGTAACCTGCATCTCCCAGCCAAGAGATTCTAAAATTATTCCATCGCACGTAGGAGAAGTCAGCCATGCCAGTAACTGATCCATTGCCATGCGGACTATACGAAACGCTCCTCGATGAGGAACTTGCCGCCTTATTGGAGAGTCGCCCCGATCTCATATCTACTTTGGTAGCGATCGACGATGAAAGCGCACCGCATACCTATAGTCAGCTCCTTTGGCAGATCATCCGCAGAGCGCTTCCGATCGTAAAGTCAGATAAGCAGATCGAAATCGTCAATCGTTTGATCGAGCTGTTATCTGCGGAATATGGACTGGACTATACACGAAGAAAAATTCTTCTAAAGAAGCCCAAGACACTCCTGCGCGAGCTTCGACCAGCATCGGTGATTCAGCCTTTGCCGCGGCCCGGAACACCGCTCAACATCAGCAGCCTACTAACAGGGTCGTGCGATGACCCGCAGTTGGAGCATGAACTGAGAACGGAAATGATGACCTCCGATCGGGTGGACATCCTTGTTTCATTCGTCAAATTTGCGGGACTTCGCTTGCTGCGGCCTGCTTTTGAAAACTTGGTTGAGCGTGGAGTTCCTGTGCGGATCATTACAACTTCCTACATGGGAGCTTCTGATCCAGAAGCCGCTGAATGGCTTGCTGCGCAACCTGGTTTTTCCGTTCGGGTATCTTACGACACCGAGCGGACGCGACTCCACGCCAAAGCATACCACTTCATTCGCGCCAGCGGCTTCTCCACCGCTTACATTGGCTCAGCAAACATGTCGCGTTCCGCCATGACCAGTGGCCTCGAGTGGACAGTCAAAGTTACGGCGCAAGACATGCCACACATTCTCGCCCGTTTCGCTGCTGAATTTGAAGCCTATTGGGCCAAGGATGAGTTTGTCCCATTTGATGCGAGCCAAACCGGACGTTTCCGAGAAGCCATCGCGTTCGCACACCGAGGCACGCAGGGGGAAAATTCACGCTTCTTTGTCGATATCCGTCCGCATCCGTTTCAAGAGCGTATTCTTGAGGCTCTTGCCGCGGAGCGCGAGTCAGGTTCGGTTCGCAATCTTGTTGTCGCAGCTACTGGCACGGGCAAGACAGTGATGGCCGCGTTCGATTATGCGCGCTTCCGTCGTCAGAATCCTAACACCTCTCGATTGTTGTTCATCGCCCATCGAAAAGAAATTCTCACCCAGGCGCGCGACTGCTTTCGCACGGTGCTTCGAGATCAGAATTTCGGCGAGCTTCTGGTGGACGGAATTGTGCCTATCGAATGGAACTATGTTTTCGCTTCAGTGCAGAGTTTGAATGGCCGCCAACCGTGGAGTCACCTTGGGACAGATTATTTTACATATGTGGTGATCGACGAGGCTCACCACGGGACTGCGGGCAGTTACCGCCCTCTGCTCGACCATCTCCAACCGAAGATTTTGCTCGGACTCACAGCAACGCCTGAGCGGATGGATGGCAGCTCTATTCTCTCTGATTTTAATCACCGCTTCGCCGCCGAAATCCGACTGCCTGAAGCTCTTGAAGAAAAGCTACTATGTCCGTTTCACTACTTCGGAATCAGCGATCCCGTCTCTGTTTCCGATGACCGTTTCTGGAGGAATGGCAAATTCGACACGAACGCATTGACGGAAGTTTATACCGGAGATGACCTGCGTGCACTGCAGCGTTTGGACGTCATTTTGAGCAGCTTAAAGCGCTACCAACCCAATTTAGCGGACACCCATGCTGTAGGATTCTGTGCCAGCGTGCAGCATGCTCACTTCATGGCTGACAAGTTTAAGGAAGCGGGCCTTAACGCGGAAGTTTTGCTGGGTGAAACGCCATCAGAAATTCGTGACCAGCGAGTCCAAGCGTTTCGGTCAGGACAGATCACGTTTCTTTTCACAGTGGATGTCTTTAGTGAAGGTGTGGACATCCCTGAAATTAACCTCGTGCTTTTCCTGAGACCGACAGAAAGCCTCACGGTATTTCTTCAGCAACTCGGACGTGGACTGCGGCATTGCCCAGAGAAGGATTGTCTCACCGTTCTCGACTTCGTTGGACAGTCCCATCGCAAATACCGAATCGATCGGAAGTTCAGTGCGCTGCTCCGAACTCAGCGACGACGGATTGATCAGGAGGTTGAAATGGATTTCCCGAACCTGCCTCCCGGCTGTAGCATCCAGCTTGAGCGAGTTGCCCGGGAGCATATCCTACGGAACATCGCGGAGAGTTTGGGGAACCTTAATCACTTCATTCCAGAGGCAATCCGCACCTTCTCGGCGGAAACAGGCTTGCCATTGAACTTCACCAACTTCGTGGAATCGACTGGCCTCACGCCACTTGAGATTTTGCGTAACAAAACATGGTCCGAATGGAAAGGCGTGGCGAACCATGAGCCTCCTATCACTGACCCGGATCTGCAGGCTACTCGGAAAGCATTGCGACGCATTATTCTCCGCACGGATCCCAATCGTCTCGACCAACTCATTCATCTTTCATCTTCACAATTGGCCGAAACTCCCGCTTCCTTCGGGTATGCTGAGCGGGATTGCGCAGCCCTTCACTATCTCTTATGGAGCCAGAAGGGCGAGGAAATCGGCGTTCGATCTTACAGGGAGTCTTTCAATAAATGGCGGGGCAACAAGTGCAGCAACGAAGATCTAATGGAGATCGCCTCTTGGCGGAAAAGTCTTCACCCCTATCCGACACCGCAGGTCACCTTGCCAGGCAATGCAGAACTCC
This sequence comes from uncultured Verrucomicrobiota bacterium, assembly GCA_964490935.1. GTDB lineage: Bacteria > Verrucomicrobiota > Kiritimatiellia > RZYC01 > RZYC01 > JAQVYB01. Next base: position 15,590 of record CAZBEO010000043.1, on the reverse strand, counting down.
GTCTGCATGCTGCCTACGGCCTTTCGGAGATCAAAGCAGCTTTTGGACTTGCTGATCTTGATCGTCCGGGCCCGATGGGAGTGGGTGTCATTCACTTGGAATCGATGAAGGTTTACCTGCATTTGGTTACGTTCAAAAAAGAGGAGAGAGACTTTGCCCCAACGACCCGCTATCAAGACTATCTGATTAGTCGGAACCAACTGCATTGGGAGAGCCAAGCAGCAACGACACAGGCTACACCCACTGGACAAAACTACCTTCAGTTCAAAGAACGCGGCTACACGATCTTGTTTTTCGCTCGGCAAGAGAAACGTGTAGAAGGTGAAACAGCACCTTTTATTTTTCTCGGGCCGGCAGCGAACTTAATCTCCACCGAGGGCAACCGACCTATCGCAATGGTATGGGAGCTTGAGCATCCAGTGCCTGCTGAACTTTTTGAAGGAGTCCGTGTGGCATGACAAGAAGTCCGGCAGCGCATCCTGAGCTTTCCACATGAGTGTCTGTCCACGGTGAGCAATTCCGTTCCGACCGACCAGCCGATTCGTTGGACGCCATCAGCGGTGCGGCAACTGGTGACATGCAATCCGCGCCGCGAGGTTCCGGCAGGGGGGTCAGAGGGGGGTCAGGGTCAACCCTTAAAAATTAAGCGAACGAGTGGAAACGGTTTGTGTTGCGTGCGTTCCCTCGACCAGTTCGACCAGATAGCGCGGGGGTTTGCTGCGGTGGCCGGCGCGCAGAAAATCGGCTAACAGGGCGCGGGCTGTTTCAGGTGTGCTGCGGCCCGAGGTGGTCAGATGCTCCAAAGAAATCGGGTCAGTCCTATAAATTAATGATTCACCCTGTTTCCGGGGGTCAGGGTCTCGGGGGTCAGGGTCACCTTAAGAAATAACATTGTGACTTGTTCCAGCCGCCGAATATCTTCGGCTAACGACATATCACCTGCCTGACATACACGAAGACGCCTGATCTGCTGGCTGACTATATCGGAAGAACACGTACCGACCTCAACTTACGCGCCGTTCCCAACCAGCCGAAGCGGCGTTCGACTGGGCGCCCTCCTTCATACGGAAAGCAGTTACCAACGCCCGAGGCCCTCCGCAAAGACAAGACCGTTTCATGGGAGGAACTCTCGATCTGCAACGGCCCGAAGGATACCAAGGTCCGCTACAAACGCATCCCGCAGGCCAAGTGGCATATTGCAGGAGAGAAAGCGGTTGTCCAAGTCATGGTCATTGCCCCGCTACGTTACAAAAAACGCAAGAGTGGTCCGTGGCTATACACCAAGCCTGCTTATCTGGTTTGCACCGATGCCGACATGCCGGTGGAACAGTTGATTCAGGCCTACTTCTGGAGATGGGGGATTGAGGTTAACTTCAAAGAAGAGAAGCAGTTCTTCGGCGCGGGACAGGCCCAGGTCCGCCATACATCGAGTGTCTCATCGGCTCCGGCCGTTTTGCATTGCCACATACGCCGCACTACTTCTCGCTGGGATACGAGCCTATGGCTTCCACTCCAAGCCACCATCGGTCAGTCCGCCAAAGTGGTACACTCAAAAACATAACGCTCGCGTCACCTCCTCAGATCTCATCAAACAGGTGCATCAGGAGATCATGCTCTCCGCCGCAGGTAATTTCTCGCCGCTCTGCCTCGGAGGCCTCACCGGCATGAGCGCCGCGAAATCATCTTTGGGGTGCGCCGCGTGAGCGAAGCTGAAAAAAGGCGGCGGGTACGTTCATAAGGGACTGCCAAACTTCAGGACCCCGCTCGACCGATTCTCCATGAAACTTGCCAGTTTTCTCTGAAACGAATCTTGCGGAACCGCAAAATCTTAGATTGTTGTCAACGTCACTCTATGTTGTTGGTTCCTTGTTGTTGGTTCATGTTATTAAACCTCAGTATGACGGTAAAAAGTAATTGTTTCGCAACATTTCTATTTCCAATTGCTTGCTGCTTGGGATCAGCCTCTTGCTCTCGGCGAATTTCAAAACAGCTCGCGTCGAGACAACAATCAAGTTTAGTTCCCTCGCCTCGTTGTATCCTTTGCGATCATCAATCAGGATGGGCAACTTCAACTTTACGGCCAATGCAATAGCATCTTGTTCTCCTGCATCCAACTGACGAGTTAACGGCAATGCCACGTCAATCTCAACAATTTCAAGAAATGATGCGCATGCATCCCGGAAACATCGTTCTTCTGCTGATGAACAGTTCTTTTCAAATTCACACTTCACTCGTGGCGGAACGAAAACCCTTTGAAAGAGCTGTTCGAGAAGGCCCATAGCATTGATCTTTGCCAGGGCAATAAGCGGACTTGTATCTGACACGATACTCATTGGACTTCTGTTGTCATTTTTTCGAGTACGTTCACCTGCTCATTCAATTCTGCATCGCTCAGCCCGTCAAGGGGAATGCCTTTGCTCCAAAGCAACTCCATGAAGCCTCTCATGCCGATCTTTAGAATCGCACCACATTCTCCAAGCGAAATATGACCATTGAGATACTCCCATATCAAGAAGCCTCGCTGCACTTCATCTTTCACCATATTTTCATCGTGGTGGTATACCTCCGCAATGCTATCCGGCAAATCAATAGCGACTGTCTGCATGTTTCATCCTCTCTTAAAGCTAAAATAAATACTCCTAATTCATCCGGCAACTGACGTGTTCCGCTTGGTGACACGCTGGGCAGATTTCTTGCTTTTCGACGGCGTTTTCCCGCTCATGCGAAAACCCTTGTTGCAAGCTTCTGCTGAAATTTTCATGCAATAGGCATGCATGTCCGACTTGGCTTCTTTGCTCAGCTCATCTTTCACCAGTCGCAACTCTGCCATGATCTCGTCATTCATTTAAAACCCCTCCATCAACTCGTCAGGTGTGCATATTTCTAGGCAAACATCCCCTTCTTGTTGGCACGAGGAACGCAATTTCGGCTTAATAACTGCGTTATCAATGTGGGTGCAGATCCACGTCGGCAGAAAATCTATCGAACTGATCACGGATGTTTCAACATATACTCTGCCGTTTTTCATTTTAACCGATTCTTGAAAATTTCTATTTCCACAATCGCATTGTTCTTTTGCCGCAACTCGCATTTACCGCCAGCATAGTCCAACACCAATCCTTTGCTGTATAACGCCAACATACCCAAGACCGCTTATTCTCCTACCCTAACCCCCACCAACATTCAAACCATATTTTCCGCTTTACGCCAACAAACACCCTCGCCTTCTCCGCTCGCTTCGCTCGCGTAATAGCTCCTGCTGCGGCTCCTGCCACGAGTCAGTACACGCCAGGAAGCGCACTAAAACGCGCCAGCGGCTTCAGGTGGACTCGCTCACCCGCAGAGCGGAAGAAATGGGGTCAAGGAAATGGGGCCCTATAAATTAATGATTCATCTTGGTTTTGCGCACTCTCTTCCGGATTTCCTTGTTCCCTTCTCAGATACTCTCCCCCGCTGTCATGATTCCGATAGTGCGGGGCGGGATTTTCGGCAAGGGATCATCTGGGAATCATCACGCTCCTACACGAGGTCGGATTATCGAAAGTGGACGCGGGGATGTAAAGGTTCGTTTCAGGGGAATTTCTGGAGTGCGGGGACAACGATCCGGCGGAGGCCGTAGAGACGCCACTCGTTGAAAGACAAAAAAGCGGGATGGGTGCTGTCCTCGGCGTCCGGAAATATATAACGGCCCGTGAGGACACGGACCATCCCGAAAGCCGCGCACTCCAAATTCGCGTCAATTGGCGTTCATTCGCGGTTCAATCTTCCATGGGGATCAGGGTCAGCCCTGCTCATGGGAGCGCCTTTACTCCTTAGCTTCGCCGATGAGGTCCACCACGGCCTGCACCAGAGTTTCGTCGTGAAAGCTGCTCTTCGTCAGATAATAATTCGCTCCCGCGCGCAATCCGCGCAGGCGGTCTTCCTCGCGGTCCTTGTAGGATACGATCATCACCGGTGTGGCGGCATGTTGTGGCGACGACTTGATGCGCTCGACCAGCTCAATACCGTTCATGCGCGGCATATCCACATCCGACACCACTAGATCAAACGCCCCGCTCTGAAGCACGTTCCATCCTTCGACGCCATCCACCGCCACCGTCACCTCATAGCCTTTTCCGGTCAGCAGCTTGCGCTCCACTTCGCGTACGGTGATTGAATCATCCACCACCAAAATATGTTTGCTGCGATGCGTGCGCTGTCCAGCGTCCCGTTCACCCGCCGCAGGCTTTCCATAGGTCAGCAGATGCTCAATGGAGCGGACCAGATCATCGATGTCGAGAATCAGCAGTGGTGAGCCGTCTTCGCGGATGGCGCCCGCACTGACGTTGGGCACCTTGCCCAGTCGTGCATCCAGCGGAAGCACCACCAGATCGCGCTGGCCGATGAACTCGCCGACCTCCACCGCGTAGCGGCTCAGGGCATCGCTGAGCACCATCACCGAATGTTGCGCCCCCTCCGCTGATCGGATGGGTAGCCCCAGCACCTGACTCGCCTGCACGAGCCCGAGGTGCTCCTTTTCCAACGTGAAGAAGCGGCGGTCTTCGAGCGTTTCAATCTCGCTTTCCTCCACCATCAGCAGGCGGTCGATCCGCGAAAGCGGAAGAGCGAACTGCTGATCGCTCACGCGAATCACGAGCGTACGCAGCACCGAGAGGGTCAGCGGCAACTCCAGAATAAAGCACGTACCCTTTCCCGGCTCCGACTGCACGGTCACCCCGCCACCTACCTCGCGCACCATCGCATGAACCACGTCCAGACCCACCCCGCGCCCGGAAACATCCGACACCTTTTCCGCCGTGGAAAATCCCGGCAAAAACAAAAACTGCAACCATTCCGAATCGCTGAGTTGCTCCGCCATCTCCGGCGTCACATGCCGCCGCTCAAGCGCCTTCTTCTTCAATCGTTCGCGATCCACCCCGCATCCATCGTCGCGCACGGTGATGTATAACATGCCCGCGCGATGTTCCGCATTCAGCGTGATGCGCCCCTGCGCCTTTTTGCCGAGGCGCAGGCGATCATCCGGCCTTTCGAGCCCGTGATCCACCGCATTGCGTATCAAGTGGGAGAGCGGCGCTTCGAGGCGGTCCAGGATGTCCCGGTCCACCGGCGTATTGCCTCCCTCGGAAACGTATTCCACTTCCTTGCCCAACTGCCGCGCCACATCGCGCACCATGCGAGGGAATCCATGCAGTCCATCCGAAAACGGACGCATGCGACTGGTGATCACTTCATTGTATAGCCGATCCGAGAGCTGTTCCAATCGGCGCGAAAACTGCTCAAACCGCTCGATATAATCCAGCGTGCATTGCTGCACATTCTCCAGGCGACGCTGCGTCGCCTCCGAAAAATGTGCCTCGGCACTCGTCTGGCGTATCTGATCCATATCCCGTTCCAGCTCCGTATTCAATTCGCGCTGGATGGTTTTGATCTCCTGCATCGCATCTGAAAAACGGCGCATGGACCGCGTTTCCACCAGGAACTCGCCAGCCAGTCCCATCAGACGGCTCAGGCTTCCAGCCTGCACCCGTACCACCCGCGCATCCGAGCGATCCGCGGGAACGGGCGCGGGCGGAGCCTCCACCGGCTTCGCCTCTTCCGGCGCGGCTCGCTTCACCGGCGAAGCAGCCGCCTCCGCCGCAGGGTCAGCACCTCGTCCATCCCGTATGGCGGCGAGACGCGTCGCCATCGCTCGGTACGACTCCGCTTCCGCCTCGACCGATGCCGCCAGTGCATCGCCCGGGCGTTCTGCCGCCGACATAAACAAATCGTTCGCCTGAAGCAGGGCGTCCACCACCTCCGGCGTCAACACCGTTCCCCCGCGCTGAACCGCCAGAAAAATATCCTCCATCACATGCGCGAGCCCACCCATCACATCGATGCCGATGATCCGCGCAGAACCCTTGATTGAATGCGCCGCACGCATCAGGTTTTCAAGTTGAGCCGCCGAGACCTCCGATTCGAGCGCCACCAATCCCTGATCAAGCATCCGGGCATGTTCCTGCAAATCCATACGGAAAATATCTGTCAGCGGCATTTCTTCCAGATTCACCGGGGCATTCTGCCGAACCGCGGTGTTGGATTCTTCTCGGACGGGTCGGCTGCTCGGCGGGGCGTCCTGTGCTTCCGGTGCCGCCTTCATCCGCTCGGTCAGTAGCGTGGCGGCGGCATCACTGGCCGACAGCGCATCGGGCAGGGCGTCCGGTTCCAAGGCCGCCAGGCTGCTGAGCAAGTCCGACGCCTCGCGCATCGCCTGCGCGTGCGCCGATGAAATCTCGTGTCCTTCCGAGGCCCCGGTCAGCAGGGCTTCCATCACTCCCGACAACTCCGCCACCGGCGCCACGCCGATAATCCGCGCCGCGCCCCGAATGGAATGTGCCGCACGGATGATCGGCTCCAACGACGCCGAATCACCCGGCCCCGCATCGGCGGCCAGATACGTATGCAGCACCACCGCATGCTGATTCAGCTCCGAGCCGAACAAGCCCAGCATGGCCGCATCAATCTGATGGTAATCCTGTCCACTCAATCCGTTGTTCTCCCAGCAGGGCACCTCTTCAGGTGCGCCCGCTCCGCTCCAAATATTCCTGCATCTTCCGGCAAAGCCGGTCCTCATCCAGCAAACCCGCATGTTTTTCATCCACCGTAAGCACATGCGAAACAAACGTCTTTTCCGATCGCTCCACGCTGGCGGGCGCACCGCCCACCTGTTCGTCACCGATGGGACGTACCCCGTGAATTTCATCGCACGCCAGCACAAAACGATCCCGCGCGCCGTATCCGGCCACCAACATGCGCCGCCGCACCGACGGCTCCTCCGTCCGGACCAACTCTACGCCCAGAACTTCCGCAGCCGAGAGGCAGGGCGCCAACTCGCCATGCACATTCACCAATCCAAGAAACCGTGCATCACTGCGTCCGGGCACATATTGAATCGGACGAACCGTAAGCACTTCCTGCAGGCATTCCGTCTTCAGGGCGTACCATTCCGGTCCGACGCGGAATATCAGCACCGAATAGAGCACCGAAGGCGCCATTTCCTTGGCATGGGCCAACAGGGCCGTCCATTCCTCCACAAACCCTTCGGGGGGCGGGCGATCAAACAGGGTACGTCCGGCGGCGGTATAGACCCCGCAGTTGCGGCAATGCGCATGGCGCTCCAATTCAGGACAGTCATTGCTGCCGAACACCCCGATCCGGTTCCAGCAATCATTCGGCAGCGCGATCTTTCGGCTTTTCGTTTCGCCCATGAACTCCTTTTCCGCAATCTATGCACGCAATAAAGAATGGATCGGGATTGTAATGGGTCGGCTCGTGTTCGTCAATGAATCCCAACATTTGCTTGGCACAGCCGACTCTGATCGCTAAAGTTTCGCCAAGTAAACAACATAAGATTCACGAGGAACCATCCAATGAAAATAAGCCTGCGCCCCCTGCTCTTTCTTTTAATCCCTCTGTTGGCCGGATGCGCCACCCCCGAATCGCGCATCAAAAAAAATCAGGAGCTGTTCGACACCTATTCGTCCTCCGTTCAGAACGCCGTACGTAAAGGTCTGGTCGAGCCCGGCTTCACCGAAGAGATGGCCTACATGGCCCTCGGCGCACCCGACCGCAAATATACCCGCGTCACCGCGACGCGAAAAATCTCTGTCTGGTCCTATACCGACACCTACACCACCCCTCAGCAACAGCGGGTGGAAGGGTCCTTCCGCGTCAAGGATGGTTCCGGGCGCTATCGCACCATCAACGACTCCGTCTGGGTGGATGTCGATCAGTTTCATGAATACGAGAAAAAACGCATTGAGTTCGAGGACGGCATTGTCACTGCGATCGAAGAAGCCGAACTGCAAACCGGCCTGCTGAATCCACTCGCGCCGTAGCCGTCCGCTCGCCGAGCGGGCGTTGGCATCACGCGCAGCAAAACACCACGGCGCTCGGAGAGCACCGCGCTACCAAAGAAACACCCGACCTAATCATTTCGAAACGGCAGTACGTCATCCAGATCGCGCCTACCGGTCAGAACCATTAGCAGTCGATCCACTCCCAGTGCAATGCCGCCCGCCGACGGCATGTGCTCCAATGCCGACAAAAACGCCTCGTCCACTCCATACACTTCCTGCCCCCGAGCGGCGCGGCCTTCCGCGCACGCCTTAAAACGTGCCCGTTGTTCTACGGGATCAATCAGCTCCGAGTAGGCATTGGCGATTTCGAGGCCATCGAGATACAGCTCCCAGCGTTCAGCCAGTTCGGGCGCATCCGGCTTGCGCCGTGCCAGGGCCCCGAGGTACGCCGGATAATCGATCAGCACCGTGGGCCGATCCATCGGCAGCGCCGGTTCCACCCGGTCCATCAAATCCAGATCAAACCGTTGCGGATCGCATTCGGTCACCGGGTCCCATCCGGCGTATCGAACAAACGCCTCGCGCACGGAAAGAAGTGGCCACTCCCCGCTCACATTGATCGGTCCGTTTGTTCCCGGCAGTTGCGTGGTTCCAATCACCGCCTGGGCGACATGCCGCACCAGCTCTCGCGTCTCTTCAAGAATATCCTGATAATCCGCCCCGGCACGATACCACTCCAACATGCTGTATTCCGGATGATGCCGTGCTCCACGCTCGCCCTTCCGAAAGCAGGGCCCAAGCTGAAAAAGCCGCGGATACCCGGAGGCCAAGAGGCGTTTCATGTGCAGTTCGGGCGACGTGCGCAACCAGCAGTCGCCCGACGGCTCGGCGTCGATATGATCTTCCAGCGCAGGACGCGGTATGCGAACCGGCGTTTCCACTTCAAGATAATCGCGGGCGCAAAAATAGGCCCGTATCGCCTGCAATAGGCGGTGACGGGCCTGTAACACATTGGCAAAGGGTGCAAGCGGCGCACAGTCCGCCGCACATCCGCCCCTCATCGGACGATCAGGAATTAACGCGGCCATTATAGGATCCGTCGCGCGTATCAATGCGGATAACATCCCCTTCGTTGATGAAGATCGGCACCGCGATTTCATAGCCGTTGTCAAGCTTGGCAGGCTTGCTCACGTTGGTGGCCGTATCCCCGCGTACGCCGGGCTCGGTTTCCACGATGCGCTTCTCGATGAAATTAGGCAGGGAAACCTCGATGGCCTTATCATTGAAGAAAAGAACCTTCACCTCCATATCCTCAATCAGAAAATAGTGCTGATCCTTCAAGGCTGCGGCTTCCACCATGATCTGCTCGTAGGTTTCCTTCTCCATAAAGACGTAGTGCTCGGCATCCTGATAGGAATAAATCAGATCACGCTGAGCCAGGGAGGGCTGATCCACCTTATCGCCGGAACGATAGGTTTTGTCCTGCGTGGACCCGGTCACCAGATTGCGCAGCTTGCAGCGATAAATGGCCTGCCCCTTGCCGGGTTTGGCAAACGTAAAGTCCGTGATTTCATACGGCGCACCATCGATTTCGATCTTCAACCCCTTGCGTAACTCCGAAACTTCATACATCGCTCACCTCGTCTTTTTTGTTGGAAAGCGGGTACTATGCACAGCCGCCCCTCCTTTGCCAAGCCGGTTTGCTTAAAAAACACCATAAACGAAAAATTCATTCCTGTTCATTCCGTCAAAAACCGGTAAGATTTTTGCTCTTTTGCTTGATTTCCTTCCGATCACCGGTATGGTCTCATGCGTTTTACAGAATCTCAGGATGGTGGGTGTAGCTCAGTCGGTTAGAGCGAAAGATTGTGGTTCTTTAGGTCGCGGGTTCGATCCCCGTCACTCACCCCATCCTTCCAGCAGTCCGTCGGACGCCGAATGCAGACCTTCCCAATGGGATAATCCCGATTGATATCGGCATCGCTATCGGTATCGGAATAGGAATCCACGCCGGAGTAATTCCATGCGCCCAAGGCGTCGGAGCCCGACGCCCTCCAAACTCCCGCTGGACGGCACGCGGCCCGCGTGCCTCAACCGTCAAAGCCAACCGCCCACCGGCCCAACGAAATGCCCCAATACCAGTGTGACTTCCCACGCCCAAGGCGTCGGAGCCCGACGCCCTCCAGGGAGGGCAAGCGTCCCCGCGAGCCGTGCGGAGAGGGAGCGCGGAAAGTGTGGGCAGACGATCCCGATAGCGATTTCGATTGAACATCATTCTGGACGGCATGCGGCCCGCGTGCCTTGCGGAGAGGGAGCACGGAGAGTGAGAAAGAGGCCAAGATCACAGACTGGAAGTCCGTGTTACGTTATACTGTCTTCCAGGTCCGTCAGAACCTTTCCGAAAAGACTGAAGGCCCCTTCCATGGTGCCCGGATCGGTCAAATCTACACCGGCCGTGCGAATCAGCGTGAGCGGATCATCCGAACCGCCCGCCCTAAGCAGGTCGAGATACTGCTCACGTCCATCCTGTGATTCCAGCACGCGGTCCGCAAAAATCTGCGAGGCGCAGAAGCTGGTGGCATATTTGTAGACGTAAAAGTTGTAGTAGAAATGTGGGATGCGGGCCCATTCGAGGGCGATGCGCGGATCGGCCTCCACCTGCACTCCGAAGTAGTCCCGATTGATCCCGGCATACGCCTCGGAGAGGGTTTCGTGGGTCAGCGGCTCGCCCTCGGCATCCATGACATGGATCACCCGCTCAAATTCGGCAAACATGGTCTGACGATACACGGTCCCCTTGAAGCTGTCGCAATAGTGATTCAGCAGATAGGCGCGAAAGGCAGGGTCCTCGGTCTGCTTGAGCAGATGACGCAGCAGCAATTCCTCATTCAGGGTCGAGGCGATTTCGGCGATGAAGATCGGGTAGCCGGCGGTCTGCGAGGGCTGATGGTGATTCGCCAGCCAACTGTGCATGGAATGCCCCAGCTCATGCGCCAGGGTGAAGACGTCGTTCAGGGTGCCCTGATAATTGAGCAGGACGTAGGGCATCGTCTCGTAGCATCCGCTCGAATAGGCGCCCGACCGCTTGCCCCGGTTTTCGTACACATCAATCCAGCCATCCGTGAAAGCCGTTCGCAGCACGTCGAGATAGTCTCCGCCCAGCGGGGCGCACGCCTCGAACACCCACTCCTTCGCCTGCTCATACGGCACCTGCACCTCAATCTTCGGAACCAGCGGAACATACAAATCATACATGTCCAGCTTCTTCAAACCAAGTTGCCGCGCACGCAGCGCCAGATAGCGGAAATACAACGGCAATTCGCGGCGGACCGTTTCGATCAGCGTGGAATAAAGCGCCTCGGAAATCTGATCAGAAAAGAGCGACGCCTCGACGGCGGAACCGAATTCGCGGATGCGGGCGTTATAGTTGTGGTGCTTCACCGTAGTGGAGAGCGTGGACGCCACGGTATTTTTTATGCCCCCATAGGTATCATACATCGCCGAAAAGGCGTCCTTACGCACGCGCCGATCGCGACTCAGCAGAAACTGCACATACCGTCCGTCCGAGAGTTCGCTCTCTTCGCCTTTTTCATCGCGCACCTCGGGAAAGCGCAGGTCGGCATTCGTCAGATAGCCATAGGTGCGCGCCGGCGATGCGAAGAGTTCTGACGCCTTGGAAAGGAGCGTTTCCTCCTTTTCGGAAAGCGTATGCGCCTTGCGCCGGATCAGTTTTTGCAGCGGGTAGCGGAAGGCGGAAAAGGCCTCCGATTTAGCCCACTGCTGCAAATCGCGTTTGCGATTCGAGAGAATTTCCGGCGTCATCCAGGCGAGTCGTCCCTGCACATCGGTCAGCTTCGCCCGGATACGGGCCATCCGGCCCTGGCTGTCGCTGTCGGACGTATCCTGATCTTCCTGCAAATGCGCATAAACATAGAGCCTGTCCAGCAGACGGCTCAACGCCTCCTCGCATTCAAGCGCCGCCAACAGCCGCTCCGGATCGCGCAGCGACTTCTTCATCGCCGCCAGCGGTTCGACCAGCGCATCGATCCGCGCAAAATCCGCCTCCCACGTTTCAACCTCCGGATAGATGCGGGCAATATCCCACAGGTAGGCCCCATCCATCTCGCCGCGTGCTGGTATTTTCCCTGCCATGATCAAGCCCTGGATAAAAATTCACTCGTGCGCGTATCCACCCGGACCACTTCCTCGGGCGACATATATTCGGGCACCTGCACCACGAGCCCCGTCTGCAACTTCGCCGGCTTGGTGCGCGACGTGGCCGAGGCCCCGCGCATCGAAGGATCACACTCCACAATCTGCAATTCCACCACCGACGGCATTTGAATCCCCAGAACCCGTCCGTCCGACATCTGCAGCGTGATGCCCTCCATATCGTCCACCAGAAACGGAATCGCCTCCTCCACCTCGCTCTCCGGCAAATCGTACTGCGTATAATCCGTCATATCCATGAACGTATACTGATCGCCGTTCTTGTATAAATACTGTGCCTCGACCGTATCAAAATCCGCCTCCTGAAAACCATCATCGCCGCGCAGAGACTGATCCACCTTCTGCTTCGTCTGCACATTACGAAAACGCACCTTGTAGAGCGTGGCCCCGCCACGTGCCGAAGGCGACTGCACCGACAGACTCTCCACCACATGCGGCATTCCGCCGATATCCACCACATCGCCCCGCTTGATATTACATGCCTTGATCACTCTTCACGCTCCTCGTCTTTTCCATTCATTGGAAGCTCCCTGCCGCGTTTCAGCCCATTTTTCCAACCATTGGAAACTTTTCACGGATTTTTTCCAATCATTGGAAACTTTCTTTTCATTTTTTCCAATCATTGGAAACTTTTTTCTCCATTTTTCCAATCATTGGAAACGTTGCCCCCGGTTTTTCCAATCGTTGGAAACCTCGCGTCCTCGCGGAGATTCGGGAGGGACGTTGTCCCCAGCGTCCTTGTATTTTTCCCCAGCTCATTCCTTGTTTTCTTCCCCTGCTCTTTCTCCGCGCTCACTCTCCGCACGGCCCGTGGGGACACGGGCCCTCCCTGGAGGGCGTCGGGCTCCGACGCCTTGAGCGCACGGAGTCACTCCGGTGTTGGGATTCTTTGACGCCGAGGCGCGCGGGCCGCGCGCCGTCCAGAACGATTCTCAATCGAAATCGCCATCGCCATCGAAATCGCCCGCCCACAAGAAGTCTTGCAATCGGAAACCGTTCATTTATCTTGTGCGACATTGTTTTCAACCAACCCGAATCGAGGAGTTTCTCATGGCCAAGCAGGAAAAAACGGCAATCAATCCCACGCGCGAGCAGGACTACCCCGAGTGGTATCAGCAGGTCATCAAAGAAGCGGACCTGGCTGAGGCCTCGCCCGTACGCGGCTGCATGGTCATCAAACCCTGGGGCTACGCCCTATGGGAACACATCCAGCGTATCCTCGACGGCATGTTCAAGGCCACCGGACACAAAAACGCCTACTTCCCACTCTTCATCCCCATGAGCTTTCTCCAGAAAGAAGCCGAACACGTCCAAGGCTTTGCCAAAGAGTGCGCCGTGGTCACCCATCACCGACTCGAAGCCGACGAAAAAGGCGTCCTGCATCCCGCCTCCCCCCTCGAAGAACCCCTCGTCGTCCGTCCGACTTCCGAAACCATCATCGGCGCCATGTTCGCCAAGTGGGTGCAGTCCTATCGCGACCTGCCCCTGCTGATCAACCAGTGGGCCAATGTCGTTCGCTGGGAAATGCGTACGCGCCTCTTCCTGCGCACCACGGAATTTCTCTGGCAGGAGGGGCACACCGCCCACGCCACCGCCCAGGACGCCACCGAAGAAACCATGCGCATGCTCGAAGTCTACGCCCGCTTCGCTGAAGACTACATGGCCATGCCCGTCGTCAAAGGCGAAAAAACGCCCGGCGAACGCTTCCCCGGAGCCGAAAACACGTTCAGCATCGAAGCCATGATGCAGGACTGCAAGGCCCTCCAGGCAGGCACCTCCCATTTCCTCGGTCAGAAATTCGCCAAGGCCTCCGATATCAAATTCCAAAATGAACAGGGCGAACTGACCCTGGCCTGGACCACCTCGTGGGGCGTCTCAACCCGGCTGATCGGCGGGCTTATCATGACGCACAGCGACGACAACGGGCTCGTTCTGCCTCCGCGCCTCGCCCCCGCTCAGGTCGTCATCCTCCCCATCATTCACAAAGAGGGCGATGCGCAGGCCGTGCTCGACTACTGCCAGCGCGTGGCCAACGAACTACGCATGCAGAATTACGATGGCGTTCCGGTCCGCGTGGAAGTGGATACCCGTGAAGGGCGCGGCGGCGAGAAGACGTGGTCCTGGATCAAAAAAGGCGTGCCCATTCGCGTGGAAATCGGTCCGCGCGACATGCAGCAGGATGCCCTCTTCGTGGGCAAGCGTACCCTCGATGCCAAAGACCGCACCACCCAGCCCCGGGAACAGTTCGTGGCCACCATTGCCGAGCAGCTCCAGGAAATCCAGCAGACCCTCTTCGACCGCGCGTGCAAATCCCGCGAAGAAAATTCGCGCCTCATCGACAGCAAGGAAGAGTTCTACGCCTGGTTCACCCCGAAAAATACCGAGAAGCCCGAAGTGCATGGCGGCTTTGCCTATGCGCATTGGTGCGGTGATGCCGCCGTGGAAGAACAGATCAAGAACGACCTGAACGTCACCGTACGCTGCATTCCACTCGATGGACCAAAGGAACCCGGCGTCTGCATCTTCACCGGAAAACCCAGCGAACAACGCGTGATCTTCGCGAAGTCCTACTGAAGCGGGCGGCCCGCTTCAGACAAAATCGCTGACGCGATTTGAGATGCAGACGATAGATTGAAGAGGTTCTGAACGCAGAGAAGCAAGTATCGCGAACTTTGGGAGGGATGCTGTCCTCAGCGTCCTACTATTTTTCTTCAGCTCGTTCCTTATTTCTCTTGCTCTCCGCGCTCTTCCTGTACACTTACTCTCCGCACGGCTCGCGGGGTCGCTCGCCCTCCCGAAACGCGCTCGCTCTCCGCTTGGCCCGTGGGGACACGGGCCCTCCCGAGAGGGAAAGTTTGATGTAAACAATGACAACGAATAGAGAACAATAAGGGTGGACACGCCTGATCGATCGCCATAGTGTAATACCAAGTCTTATCGATGGAGGATTTAACATGCAAACGGTAACGGTGTCACCCAAGTTTCAAGTCGTCATTCCCAGGCCGGTTCGGGATTCTCTGCATCTTCAGGCAGGACAGAAGATGCAGGTCGTGGAATACGATGGCAGAGTCGAATTGATTCCCGAGCGCGATATCTCCGAGCTGCGCGGGTTCCTCAAAGGAATCAACACCTCGTTTAAGCGGGAGAAGGACAGGCTATGAATGTGGTGGATTCTTCGGGTTGGCTGGAGTATTTCACAAACGGCCCCAATGCCAAGCATTTCCAGTCGCCTCTCAAGGATAGCGCGTCCCTTATCGTTCCCGTTATTTCTGTCTATGAGGTCTTCAAAGTCGTTTTGCGCGAACGAGGCGAAACGGAGGCTCTACAAGCTGCTGCCGCCATGCAAAAAGGACTTGTCGTTGATCTGACGGTTACGCTTTCTCTATCCGCATCAAAACTCAGCCTGCAGCACGCCCTTCCAATGGCAGATAGCATCATCCTTGCGACCGCACAGCTACACAAGGCCACCATTTGGACGCAAGATGTCGACTTTAAAGGCATTCCCGGCGTGAAGTATTTTCC
>CAZBEO010000042.1:0-29505 GCA_964490935.1 uncultured Verrucomicrobiota bacterium | reverse complement strand
TCGCGTTTCCGTCATGTGCGCTCCCGTCCCGATTCATCAGAGAAAAATTCAATACGACATCCCGTCTGCACACATTCGACGGCCGCATTCGCCAAGCGTAGGGAGCATACGGCCTCCTCGACCGAAACCCAAACCGACGAAGTGCCACGCACGTCTCCCACAAAATTGCGGATCACGGGAACATGCGGCTCCGGCGGTTCACTTTCTTCCGCCTGGCCAATTTGCTGCATCTGCCATTCGCCGTCCTTCATGCGCAAACGCAAATCCTCTTCTCCCTGCAGGAGCAAGTCGCCTTGAGAGCCTATGATTTCAAGTCGGTTTTCGCCGCGGGGCTCGCCCGTGGAAGCGGTAAATACGGCACTGGAGCCGTCGGGATATTCGAGCAGTAAGGTGGCTTCGTCCTCTACTTCGATCCGGTGGTGTTTTCCGAAGCCACACACGGCCTGCAGGCGGGTCGGCATACCGAAATACCAGCACAACAAGTCCAGATGGTGCGCACACTGATTGAGCAACACGCCCCCACCCTCGCCTGCCCAGGTGCCGCGCCAGTCCGCCTGATCGTAATACGCCTGGTCGCGGCTCCAAGCCGTCATGGTCCAGGCCACACGACTTATTTGGCCAAGCTGTTCTTGCTGCAACAACTCTTTGATGCGCCGATAGACTGGGTTGGTACGCAGATGAAACATCACACCGACCACGCCCCCCGAGGCATCGCGCGCACGACACAGGGCCTCGGTTTCAGACCAATCGGCGGCAACCGGCTTTTCAATGAGCACGTGCTTTCCGGCGCGCAGGGCTTCGATGGCCTGAGGGACATGCAGTCGATGCGGCGTACAGACCAGCACACCTTCGATTTCGCTATCATGCAGTAATGCGACAGGCTCAGGATAGACGCGCACATCCGGTGCGCGTTTTTGTATCCACTCGGGATGCGAGGTGGCGACCGCCGCCAGCTCTGCGCCCGGCACACGCCCATCGAGCAGGCTTTCGGCGTGGCGGCGTCCGATATGCCCCAGCCCTATGAGACCCAGCTTAACCGGCTTCATGTTCTGCATCCCATTTACTGATGCGCAGAGGCACATACGCTGCCAGACGATCCATCAAGCGAAGCGGATCGGATTCGATGATCAGCGATTCATGATGCGCAGCCCGGACAAAGCCCTCCTCCACGGCGTGTTCAAACTGCCGAATCAGGGCATCGTAGTAGTGATCAATATTCAGCAGGCCACAGGGCTTATCCTGTACGCCCAGTTGCGTAAGAGTGGCCGCTTCGAGCAACTCCTCCCAGGTGCCGAAGCCGCCCGGCATCGCCAGAAAGGCATCCGAGAGTTCGCGCATCTTTTCCTTGCGCTCGTGCATGGTCTTGACGGGATAATAAGCGGTATAAGGCAGATGCCCCACATGGCCATCCATGAATTCAGGCAGTACCCCCGTGACCGGACAGCCGGCCTGAAGCATGCGATCGGCCATCAGACCCATCAACCCGATATTGCCGCCGCCATAGACCAAGCCGATTCTTCGTTCAATCAGGAGATCGGCCAGAGAAATAGCCGCTTCGGAGTAGCTGTCGCGCCGGCCCGTACTCGATCCACAGAAAACACAGACGGTTTTAAGGACGATTGGGCTCATGATTCCCCAGCTTCGTTGCGTGTTGCGCAATAGTAGATGGTGCACCCGAGAGGAGTCGAACCTCCACGGCCTCGCGGCCACTAGAACCTGAATCTAGCGTGTATGCCAATTTCACCACGGGTGCCCAGGCAAGATGCGGTGGAAGGTAGCAGAGAGGATTCGCAAACGTCAACTGCGGGAATCGTTTTTTTTCATTCTTCTTCAAAGGCCTGGCCGACATGCACCTCGCCGGCTTCATTGAAGCTCATGGAAGGCATACCGTCTTCCGAGGCTAGGATCCGCCGCTCGAGAACTGCACCATTCCCGGCAATGACATATTGCGCGAAACTGGAGGGCCCGGTGTGCATCAACACATGAATGCGACCCGACTGATCGACCATCAATTCGGGCTTATATAATTTGATGATTTTCCCGAGAGAAATCACGCCGTAGCAGGAGTCCCGATCCTCGATACGCAGAAAGGCCGATTCCATGCGGTCCCGATGAATGGTTTCGAGGGTATAGGTGCGAAACGAGCCGGACGGCTCGTATTCGGAGATAACTTCCGCGATTTTATCGCCCCGTACGATGTCGAAATAGCTGTTGGCCGAATAGTAGTAGGTCTCTTTCCATTCGACGCGGGCACGCAGGGTATAAGCCCCGATCTGACGCAGATCGTAATAATCCAGCAGATTCGCGCAGCGGAGAACAGAGCTGCGCGGCGGAACGGTCACGGGCTTGAGGGTTTTATCCAGGCGTCGTTCCACGCGTTCTCCCCGGTTGTTGTGTATATCGAAACTCAAATAGGCGTCCGCCTGATCGCCGCCGATCACCACTTCCCGAGCACCCTGATTGACAAACTCCAGCGTCACTAAGATGTCCTCGAACGGCAGATAGCGCGAGGTCTCCATTTTGCAGTGTACCTCAAGCTGCGCATAGGCACCTATCGGAAGCAGAAGGGAAAAAAGGAAAAAGAGATGAAACAAACGGGTCCGGTCAAACATGCGGCATCACTTTCCCACGGCGAGTCGGGCGGCAAGCCGCTCCGGTAGCCGGGCATCCAGTATTTTTTTCTGCGCGGCTTCCACATCATACTCCACTCGACGCAGTTCAATTAAGTTGCGGTCAATGTTGTAAACGGCGTAGGCGGCTCGGGGGTCGCCATCACGCGGCTGACCAATGCTTCCCACATTGATGAAATACTTGCGACCCATGACCACCTTGACGCTGGTGAACATCTCCGTGCGCACCGTTTCTGCTTTTTCAAACACCAACGGCACATGGGTATGCCCATTGAAACAAATGGAGGTGGCCTGATAGGCAAAGTTGGACTCCGCCTCCAGCTTATCAAACACATAGCCCCACATTTCCGGATTATCTAGGGTACTGTGCACCACAGTAAAATTTTCCATAATGCGCATAAGCGGGAGGTCGTGCAGGAATTTACGCTCCTCCTCGCTCAGGATTCGACGTGTCCAGTCCACCACTTCGGCAGCCATGGGATGAAAATCGTTGAGACTGGCATTATGGGAACAGTAGTGATCGTGATTACCGCGTACAATGACCGCTTTTAAGCCGCGGACGCGGTCCAGACATTCACGGGGGCAGGCGTTGTAGCCCACCACGTCGCCCACGCTGCAGTACCGATCCACCTGCTGCGTGGCCGCATCCGCCAAAACAGCTTCGAGGGCGTCAATATTGCTATGGATGTCACCGAGTATAGCGATCTTCATGAGGACCAGTACTATCGCAAAACGTACTCCATGACAATCACTAAGCCACGGTAAAGTGCGACCACGTTCCGGTGGCAGGTCGCCACTGGATTTCGACGCCGTGGATGCAGCGATTCAGGCGGGATGAAGTCACGGAAGCGATAAAGCGTTCAAGTTCACCACGCTCACCCTCCGCTGTGAGCAGGACCGAGCCATCCCATTCGTTGCGTACAAAACCGGTGATGGCGAAATCCTCGGCGAGCCGCACCACCGTGTACCGAAACCCTACTCCCTGGACCTGTCCGCGATAAACCGCATCAACCCGCTCTTGCCCCGGTTTGCTTCGGTGCGCCGTCATGATGGAAGCCACCTGTTAATTGATCGGATTGCCTCCGGCATGCCGCTCGGGATTGACCAGCTTGTAATACGCTTCGGCTAGGGCCAGGTCGGCCACATCGTCAATCTTCAGATTCATTGAAGTGGAAGCCACGATTTTGATCTCCACTCCCTGCATTTCCAACAACTGAATTTCGTCGCAGGGCGTTTTCTTCCCTTTGGCGGGCCGATTCAACGCCTGATCAAGCACTTCTCGCGCAACTGCGTAGGGTGTTTGGGTCTCCCAAAGCGTTCCCGTATCTATCGTTGATTGCACGCTGGTGCCCCGGACGGTGGTCCGCACAACACCCCGGATGCGGGCGGCCGCCACGCCGCATTCCTTTCGCTTGGCGATGCGCACCGTTTCGGACAACACTGCGCCATCCAGCAAGGGGCGCGAAACATCGTGCACCACCACATGCGTTACCTGATCATCCATGACGCGCATTCCCGTCTTCAGACACGCGGAACGCGGCAGTGGACACGCCGCAATTTTGCGCATCTTGGAAAAACCGAACAGATGGGCCATTTGTTGAATTTCCGGAAGAATTTCACGTTTGGCCACGACCACAATGCCATCAATTTCCGGGCATTTTTCAAAGGTGGACAGTGCGTGATACAAGACCGGTTTACCAGTCAGGTTCAGTAGAGCCACGTCGGCTCCGCCGGTGGTCAGTTGCTCGCTTTTGCCGCCCGCTACAATCAAACCCCAAACAATGTGCCCCATAATGCGTCACCCTTCTCTTGTCTTTGGCAGTGGCCGACGACAAGTGCCGGTCCGGGAGTACTACCTCCACGGCGTTGTGCAGCATAGCAAAGGAGTTCCAATGGGATCAAGCGTTTTTTCAGCGGCTTATTTTTTCCAGAAAGAAGGCAGCAACAGCACGAGAACGCTATACAACTCCAAGCGGCCTAACAACATGCAAACAATAAGAATACCTTTGGCAACCGCCGGAAAGCCTGAATAATTCTCCATAGGCCCCGCCTGCGCCAAACCCGGACCCACGCAACCCAGGGTGGCCAGCACGGAGGAACTGGCGGTCATGAAATCCTTGCAATAAAAGGACATCGCAAAAAGTGCCAGCACAAAGACCAGCAGATACGCGATCACAAAGGCCGATACATTGGAGATCACGTCCTGTTCCAGCGGTTCATCATTGATTTTGATCCGAAACACCGCCTGGGGCTGCATAAACAGCTTAATTTCCCGCTTAATTTTCTTAAAAACAATAACGATGCGTATGTTTTTAATGGCACCGGTGGTGGAGCCGGCACAAGCTCCTGTCAGCATGAGCAAAAGTAAGATCAGCAGGCATCCCATCGGCCAAACGTCGTAATCCGCCGTAACAAATCCCGTGGTTGTGCCAATGGAAAGGACCTGAAAGGTGCTGTAGCGCAGCGAGGATAAAAAAGAGGGATAGATATTTTGCAGATAGAGTAAAAAGGCAATCGCCAGCGAACAGGCGGCCATCCAGCCCATGTAAAACCTGCATTCGCTGTTCTTGAAATAACTTTTCACATCTCCGAGCAAGGCCCGGTAATGCAGAGCAAAGTTCACGCCCGCCAGGAACATAAACACCATGATGATGGTTTCAATCGAGCGGCTGTCATAGGCGGCAATGCTATCCGTCCGGGTGGAAAATCCGCCGGTGGCTACGGTGGCCATCGAGTGACAAACCGCATCGAACCAATCCATGCCGGCTAGACGCAACAAGACCGATTCCAGCAGGATAAGAAGCATATAGACGCCCCAAAGCAGCTTGGCCGTGGTGGCAATACGCGGCGCGAGGCGATCTTTCGAGGGACCCGACATCTCCGCCCGGTAAAGCTGCATCCCTCCCACGCCCAGAAACGGTAGAATGGCCACGCACAACACCAGCACGCCCATACCGCCAATCAAATGCGTCAACGAGCGCCAGAATAATATACTTCGGGGCACCGACTCCAGATTCGTCATCACCGACGCCCCGGTGGTCGTGAAGCCAGACATGGATTCGAAAAGCGCCCCGATGAAGTCTGGAATGATGCCGGAGAAATAATAGGGAAGAGCGCCAATCAGCGAGGTAATCAGCCAGCCGATCACCACAATCGCGAATCCGTCCCGGCGCGAGAGTTCCGCTTTACACCGAGTGAATAGAAAGAGCAGCACCCCCACCGTGAACCCCACTGCCGCCGAATAGAGAAGGCCGTGAACCGCCGCCGGAGCGTCGCCATACGCCCAACCCAGCCCCGCGCTGAACAGTAGAAAGCCGGACATGAAGACCAGCACCAGAGATAAGAGATGAAAGACCGCTTTGAAATTCATGCTAATCCTTGAAGAAGGACTTCAGTTTGGAGACGCACTCATCCAGTGCAAAGAGAATCAGATGATCATCCGGAAGCAACTGGAGACTCCCCACTGGCACCAGGACATCCTCCTCCCGCAATACGGCGGCAATCACCGTCCCGCTGCTCATGCCCAGCGCGTGAATCTCCTGTCCGGACCATTTACTGCCTGGCTTAATGACCACCTCCAGGAATTCACCCGGCAGGTTCTTCAGGGCCTTGGCGGCGCGCACATTCTCTCCTCGGATAAAGCCGAGCACCGCCGTGTTCATGGCCACGTTCGGGTTGACCACGCGATCAATCAGGTCCAGTTGTTCCACCACCGGCACATATTCCGGCTTGCGAATCTGCGCCATTGTGAAAGAGCAACCCAGCTTCCGCGCCAGCAGGCAGGCAATGATGTTGTCCTCATCATCTGAGGTCACGGCCACAAAAGCCGTTTCTTCATTCATCCCGGCATTCTGCATCACTTCCTGCTCTAGGATATCCCCCCGCAGGACCAGCGCCTTGTTCAACACGCCGGAACAGTATTCCGCTCGCGCCTCATCCCGTTCGATCAGCACCACCTGCTTGAAGGTATCCTCGAGCAACTCCGCAAGATACAGGCCAAAAACACCTCCGCCCGCCACGATCACCTTGCTGATGCGCTTACGCGCCGGCATAATCCAATCCTGCACCTCCTGCAGAAATCTCGACTGAATGGCCACAAAAAGGCAGTCTTTCGCCTCAAACACTGTTTCTCCCGTCGGCACAAACACCTTGTCCCCGCGCCGAATGGCGAGAATACGCATGGCACTGATCAACTCGTTTTCCGAGCAGGTCTTCAGCGCTCGCCCCACCATTTCGCTCTGTGTGGACAGCTCAATGCCGATGGCATAAAGACTTCCCGCAAAGAGATCGATCATCTGCTCGAGGCCCGGGGCATGCAGCATGTTCATCATTTCACGCGCATTTTCCTCCTGCGGGCACACCAGACGGTCCACGCCAGCCTTTTTCAGGTCGAACGGCGTGTTCTCCAACAGATAATCCCGGTTCGCCACGCGTGCCAACTTGTGCGGAACGCCGGCGGCATGCGCATACAGACAGGCCAGAATATTCGCCTCGTCGCTCCCGGTGACTGCCACCAGAATGTCCGCCTTGCTCACCCGCGCATCGGCCAAAATGCGTGGGCTGCTTCCGCTGCCATGCAGCGTCATTACGTCAAACTGGGCCTCGCCCTGCTCCAGCGCCTCGCTCTCCTGATCAATGAGGATGACTTCATGCTTCTGTTCGCACAAACGCTCGGCCAATTGCTGCCCTGCTTCACCTGCTCCTACAATTATAATTTTCATTCGTTGATCCGAAAATTGTGGCCGTTGTTTAGCGTTTGAGGTTTAGTCACCCAAGTGGAAAGCGTCATGCAGTACACGCACCGCCGTATCGGCTTTGTCGTTCTCGATCACCACCGAGACCTTGATTTCCGAGGTGGCAATCATTTCGATGTTGATATCATTATCCGCCAGCGCCCTGAACATGCTGTGCGCTACACCAGAGTGACTCCGCATGCCGATACCGACAATACTGACCTTGGCCACATCCGGATCATAAATCACGCCGCGGTTGGCCACCTCGTGAATGATCATGTCCACCACGCTGCGCACACGGTCCAGGTCCGTCTCCGGCACTGTGAACGACATATCCGTCACCCCCTGCTCGCTGACGTTCTGCACAATCATATCCACGTTGATGTCATTTTCCGCTAAATGCTCAAACACGCGCGCCGCCACGCCCGGCGTGTCCTTCAACGACTGCAAGGTCACCTTGGCCTGATTCTTATCCACCGCAACTCCCCGCACCACGATATCTTCCATATCCTTCACCTCTTCCTTAATAATGGTTCCCGGCAATTTCTCAAAACTCGAGAGCACCTCCAAATTCACCTTGAATTTCTTGGCAAACTCCACGGAACGCGACTGCAGCACTTTGGCACCCAGACTCGCCAGCTCCAGCATTTCGTCGTAGGCAATCACGTCCAGTTTTTTCGCGTTCGGCACCAGGCGTGGGTCCGTCGTATAGACCCCGGCCACGTCCGTAAAAATCTGACACAAATCCGCCTTCATCGCCGCCGCCAGCGCCACCGCCGTCAAGTCGGACCCGCCCCGCCCGAGCGTCGAAATATCGTCATTCGGATTCAGCCCCTGAAAACCGGCCACAATCACCACATGGTCCTTTTTCAACGCTTCGAATATGCGGTGAGGATCAATGCCCGTAATCTTCGCCTTCGTATGTGCGTGATCGGTCCGAATGCCCGCCTGCGGCCCCGTCATGGAAACGGCGTGAATGCCTTCCACATCCAAGGCCATCGCCAGAATCGAAATGGAAATCTGCTCGCCCGTGGCCAGCAACATATCCATCTCGCGTTCACTCGGATGCGGATTCACCTGTTTAGCCAACTCGATAAGCTGATTGGTGCCTTTCCCCATCGCGCTGACCACCACCACCACCGAATGACCCTCGCGGCGCGTTTCCGCCACCCGTTGAGCCACCCGCTTCATACACGCCGGGTCCGCCACCGACGAACCACCGTATTTCTGTACAATTAAACCCATATCACATCCCTCCACTGTGGTCCCCCGGACGGGGAAGTTATGCGGCGCAGCACCGCCCATTTCAAACTGCCGTTTTCGTTTGTCGCTTATTTAAAATCTTCAATACGCAGGCGGACCGTTGGGCGGTCCACCTCGCTCAGGGCATCAATCTGTTGCAGGGCCGCCTGAAACTGACGTTCCTGTGCCGTATGCGTCAGAATAATCACCGGCGCATGGCAGCCCACCTCACATTCCTTTTGAATGATCGAGGCGATGCTGATTTCCTGCGCCCCCAGAATACCCGCCACCCGCGCAATCATGCCCGGTTTATCCAGCAGGGAAACGCGCAGATAATAACGGGTCCGAATGTCTTCGTGCGGACGTATCCGCTCATAAAGCGCGTGTTCCGTAAAAGCCGGTACGCGACGGTGCGAAGAAAAGGCCAGATTCCGTGCCGCATCCACAATATCTCCGAGCACCGCGCTCGCCGTGGGTTTGCGACCCGCGCCGCGACCGTAATACAATGTATCGCCCACCACATCGCCGCTGACCATCACCGCATTGAACACCCCGCTCACCGAGGCCAGCATGTGATCCATCGGCACCAGCGCCGGATAGACACCGATCTCTACTTCGCCCTCGTCATATTTGATCACCGCCAGCAATTTAATCCGGTAGCCCAGCTCACTCGCATACTGTATATCCGTAATTTCCAGACCGCGAATACCCCGGATGGTCACCATCGAAAGGGGCACCTGCTTCCCATACGCCAATGCTGCCAAAATCACCGCCTTGTGCGAGGTATCGATGCCATCGATGTCCAGTCCCGGATTCGCCTCCGCGAACCCCTCCGCCTGCGCCTCCGCCAGCACCTGATCAAAAGGCACGCCGTCCTGCTCCATACTGGTCAGAATATAATTACACGTCCCGTTCAATATCCCGTAAATCCGCTCGATCTCATTCGCCACCAGCCCCTCGCGAAGCGCCCGAATCACCGGAATCCCGCCACCGACCGACCCTTCATAAAATACATCCGTATTGTGCTCATAGGCCGCACGGTAGATTTCCTCTCCGTGCTCCGCCAGCAGCGCCTTATTCGCCGTCACCACCGGCTTCCCGAGCGAAAGCGCACGCAGAATCAGATCACGCGCAATTCCGGTCCCGCCAATCAGTTCCACCACAATATCCGTGTCCGGCGACTCGACCACCTTCAGCGCATCCGTCGTCATCCGCTTGCGATCCACCGTCACGCCCCGATCCGTCTCCAAATCCAGGTCCGCCAGCATATTCAAACTCAATTCCACATCCGTACGCGAAGCAATCAGCGCGCCGTTGCGCTCAATGCCTTCCACCACCCCTGCGCCAATGGTCCCGAATCCCAGCAAACCAATCTTGTAATTCTTCATAATAAAAGCCGCTTTCTCATAAAAATCAAAGGGCCGTAGTTTAATGAAATCAACCCATATGACAAGGAGAAAGCGTCAGAAGGAAAAAAGCGCAAATGGCCGCGCATTCATACAAATTTCGGGAGGGATGCTGTCCTCAGCGTCCTTTTATTTTTCTCCAGCTCATTCCATATTTCTCTCGTTCTCCGCACTCACTCTCCCCTTGGCCCGTGGGGACACGGGCCCTCCCAGGAGGGAAAAGGCCAGCGGGCAAATTATTTCCCTATCCTGTATATCCTGTTCATCCATGTTTGAATCTCGTTGGAAAAACAACCGCCATGAATTGCAACGGGAACATAATCCGCTTGCTATGTGAACGATCGTTCACCTAGGATGCCGCACATCAAAAAACAGGAGCTGCGCCATGAAAACCAACAACCCGGATGAGGACCCCCTCACCCTCGAACTCTTTCCCACGGCGATTTTTCATGTGGATGCAGACGCCTTTTTCACTTCGGTGGAACAGGCCATACACCCCCGCCTCAAGGGGCGCCCGGTGGTCAGCGGAAAAGAACGCGGCATCATCGCCTGCGCCAGCTACGAAGCCAAGGCACTCGGCGTCCGACGCGGCGTCTCCCTCTGGGATGCCAAAAAAATATGCCCAGAACTCGTCGTACTCCCCAGCGATTACGAAACCTACAGCGTCTACTCCAAACGTATGTTCGACATCCTCCGACGCTACACCCCCGTGGTCGAAGAATACTCCATCGACGAAGCCTTCGCCGATCTCTCCGGCATGCGCCGCATCTTCCGCTGCTCCTACGAAGAAATTGCCCGACGCATGCAGGCCGACATTCAACAGGAACTCGATCTCTCCGTATCCATTGGCGTCAGCCTCACCAAAAGTCTCGCCAAGCTCGGATCCGACTTCCGAAAACCGCACGGCATCACCGCCGTGGCCGGACGCCACATCCACCTCTTCCTCCAACGCATCCAACTCGAAGAAGTCTGGGGCTTCGGACCCAACACCGTAAACCTGCTCCGAAAATACGGACTCCGCACCGCCGCCGACTTTGTCCGCCAACCCGAAATATGGGCCCGCAAAATGCTCGGCAAACCCGGGGCCGACATCTGGAATGAACTGCGCGGCACCTGCGTCCAGCCCGTCACCAACGAAACCAAACACGCCCGCCTTTCCATCGGCAAAAGCAAAACCTTCACCACCTCCTCAGCCGAACGCGACTTCGTGCACGCCAAGCTCCTGCGCAACCTCGAATCTGCCTTCATCAAACTGCGCCGACACCGATTGCAAACCCGGGAAATCACCATCGCTCTGCGCGAAAAAGACTACCAGCAGGACGCCCTCGCCTCGCGCCTCAACCGCCCTACCTCCGCCACCCACGAAGCCGTACCGCTCGTCAACCAGCTCTTCACACAGCTCTACCACCCCGACACCCTCTACCGCGCCACCCAAATCGTACTCTCCGGCCTCTCCTCCGCTTCCGTCCGACAATACGAACTCTTCGAAGACCCCCTCCGAATCGAAAAATGCCTGCGCGCCTCCGAACTGATCGACGAAATCAATCACCGATTCGGCAAACACAAAATCGGACTGGGCACTGCCCTCTTTCTCGACCAGCATCCCGAAACCGACCGCGACGCCCCCGTCTGGCGAAAACAGCACCTCCTCCCCGGCGAGACCACCCGCAAACGTCTCGCCATCCCCCGCCTCGACCTAGTCCTCTCAGATTGTCGGAGTCCCGACAATCCCGTCAAAAACCAGCAAAGCCCGAGCATCCATTCGCGCGTGTCAGGCCATAGCTTTAGCGACGGCTGATCCATTCGCGGTTCAAAACTCCCCAGCCCAACCCAAGCAAACCCAAACTCTCCGCATTTTTCATCCACAAACTACGCCGATTGCGCAGATTTTGCTCATCCACCGCATAAACCATTCACCACAAAGTAGCGTGGACTTCCAGTCCGCGATCCCCCCTCTTCGCAGAAGACCACGGACTGGAAGTCCATGCTACGTTCTGAAAATCCTGTCCAATCCTGTAAATCCTGTCAAAAAATATCGAAGCCCGAGTCTATGTGTTCTATGCGCGCTCTGTGGTGAATTCCATCCACTCGTGAAGAATCGCGAGCAGTGCCAGGCAGGCGGTATCGCTTCGCAGAATGCGTTCCCCCGCAGACACCGATGCAAAGCCGTGTTGCTCAAACAGCGCCAGCTCATACTCCGTCCAGCCGCCTTCCGGGCCAATCGCCACCAGCACGCGCCCCGGATGGTGCGCAGAAATAAATTCACTCAAACGCACCCCGCCACCGGGATGGGCCACCAACCGCTCGCGCCCCTCGGCCGCCGCACTCAACTCATCCTCGAGCAGCACTTTCAAACGACGGTGCACCGAAACATGCGGCAAGCGGGTATCCCCGCATTGCTGCAAGCCTTCGATCAACTGCCCCCGGATAAACGACTCCTCCAGCACATGCGTATCGAAATAATTCCGTTCCACTCGTTCCGCGTTGGTCACATACACCCTGCCCACCCCCAGCGCCGCCAGTTGCGACCAGAGGCGCTTCAGCACCTTGGGACGTGGGAGCGCCAGCAGCAAATCAACGCGGGGAACATTCGGCACGACGGGTTCCCATCGGCATCGTAAAAGTACGCCCGACGCTTCCGTGCGCATCACCTCGCCCGTACCCAACGGCCCATCCAACAAGCCCACGCGCACGGCTTGACCAGGCACCACGTTGAGTACGCGGCGAAGATGCGCGGCGCGGGCATCGGTCAGCAGGACGGCCTGTCCATCCGCCTTCAGCTCTTCTGGGTCCAGAATGATTCGGTTCATGTCTATTTTTCATAAACCAATCTTTTGACTTAATAAACTGAAAACCGTTGCTATACTGTACCGTTTAATACCGGACTTGCGCGCAACGACAAGCAGAAGAGGAGCAGTTCAATGAGTATCCATCCATTGGCCGGGAAGCCGGCACCCAAAGCTATGCTGACCAATATCCCCCGCCTGATC
The DNA here is from genome assembly GCA_964490935.1 of uncultured Verrucomicrobiota bacterium. Classification (GTDB taxonomy): domain Bacteria; phylum Verrucomicrobiota; class Kiritimatiellia; order RZYC01; family RZYC01; genus JAQVYB01. Next base: position 16,504 of record CAZBEO010000042.1, on the reverse strand, counting down.
AGCGCCTACTACGCCATTCAGCCCGATCCCACCGAACCCGCGCAACAGGTCTCCTTCGGCACCTCGGGACATCGCGGTTCCTCCTTCAAGACAACCTTCAACGAAAACCATATCCTGGCCATCACCCAGTCCGTCTGCGAATACCGCGCCGAAAAAGGCATCAACGGCCCGCTCTTCCTCGGCATGGATACGCACGCCCTATCCGAACCCGCCTTCATCACCGCGCTCGAAGTGCTGGCCGCTAATCACGTCGAAACCATGATTCAGAAAGGTCTCACCTACACCCCCACCCCCGCCGTCTCGCACGCCATTCTCTGCTACAATCGCGAACGGACCACCGGACTCTCCGACGGACTGATCATCACGCCCTCTCACAACCCGCCCGACAACGGCGGAATCAAATACAACCCAACCGACGGTGGACCCGCAGGAAACGACATCACCGACCGGATCGCCCGACGCGCCAATGAACTGCTCGCCAACGCCAACCGCGATGTGCGCCGCATCCCCTATGAGCGCGCCCTCAAAACCCCTTGCGTCCACGCCTTTGATTTTCTCCGTCCCTATGTCAACGATCTCGTTAACATGGTCGACATGGACGTCATCCGCTCCGCCGGTCTCCACATCGGTGCCGACCCCATGGGCGGCGCCGCCATCTATTACTGGAAGGTCATTGCCGAAACCTACGGACTGAACATCGACGTCCTGCACGACTGGCCCGACCCCGCCTTCAGCTTCATGTGCCTTGATCACGACGGGAAAATCCGCATGGACTGCTCCTCGCCCTATGCCATGGCCGGGCTCATCGGACTCAAAGACCACTACGACATCGCCTTTGGAAACGACGCCGACTACGATCGCCACGGTATTGTCACCCCCACGGCTGGGCTAATGAATCCCAATCATTTTCTCTCCGTCGCCATTCAGTATCTCTTTCAGAACCGGCCCGGCTGGGCGGCCAACGCCGCCATCGGGAAAACGCTGGTCAGCAGTTCGATGATCGACCGCATCGCCGCCGACCTCGGGCGCACCCTTTGCGAAGTACCCGTCGGCTTCAAATGGTTTGTCTCCGGCCTGCTCGACGGCTCCTTCGGATTCGGCGGCGAGGAAAGCGCTGGGGCCTCCTTCCTGCGGCGCGACGGAACCGTCTGGACCACCGACAAGGACGGTATCATCATGGATCTGCTCGCCGTGGAAATTACCGCCAAAACAAAAAAAGATCCCGGCATACATTACCGCGAACTGACCGAACGCTTCGGCGATCCCGTCTACGAACGCATGGACGCCCCCGCCTCCGGCCCCCAGAAAAGTATCCTGAAAAAACTCTCACCTGAACAGGTCACCGCCCATACTCTCGCTGGCGAAACCATTCACGCCAAACTCACCCGCGCACCGGGTAATCAGGCGGAAATTGGCGGGCTCAAAGTGGTGACGGATAACGGCTGGTTCGCCGCACGTCCCTCCGGAACCGAAGACATCTATAAAATTTACGCGGAAAGCTTCAAAGGAGCTGACCATCTGAAAAAAATACAGCAGGAAGCACAGGAAATCGTCGCTTCCACCTTTCGCGAGGCCGGACTCTGATTCAACCCTTTCACGCACGACATAAACTAGGAGCAGCAATAGACATGGCAGGCCCATTCAAAGCATACGACATACGCGGCATCTACGGGAAAGACCTCACCGAAGAACTCGCCTACCGCATTGGGCGCGCCTACGTCACCTTTCTGAAGCCACGCACGGTCGTGGTCGGTCATGACATGCGTCCGCATTCCAAACCCCTCCTTGAGTCCCTCGCACGCGGCCTCACCGAACAGGGTGCCGATGTCATTAACCTCGGCCTCTGCACCACGCCTATGTCCTATTTCGCCAACGGTTTCCTGAAGGCCGATGGGTCTATCATCATCACCGCCTCCCACAACACCGGCGAATGGAACGGCATGAAACTCTGCCGCGACCGGGCCATACCCATCAGCGGCGCCAACGGCATACACGACATCGAAGCCATTGCCCTCAACCAAACCTTTCCTCCGCCTCCCGCCCAACCAGGCACCATCACCCCACACGACATTCTCCCCGAATACAAACGCCACATCCGCCAATTTGCCCATCTGAAAAAACCCGTAAAAGTCGCCATCGATATGGCCAACGCCATGGGCATCATGGAATCCAACGTCCTCGACGGCCTCATTGAGATCGACCCACTCTACGGCGAATACGACGGCTCGTTCCCCCATCACGAGGCCAATCCCCTCGTAACGGAAACCCTCGAAGACCTCCAACACATGGTGAGAAACGGACACTACGACTTCGGCATCGCCTTCGATGGCGACGCCGACCGTGCCGGATTCGTCGACGAAAATGGACGCGTCATCCCCATGGACATCATCACCGCTCTCATCGCACAGGAAATCCTTCAAGAGGAAAAAGGTCCCATTCTCTACGATCTTCGCAGCAGTTGGGCCGTTCGCGAAACCATCGAGCAGGCCGGCGGCGAGGCCCTCATGTCGCGCGTAGGTCATGCCTTCATCAAGCAGCAGATGCGCGATAAAAACGCCCGCTTCGCCGGTGAACTCTCCGGTCATTATTATTTCAAGGACAACTTCTTCGCCGAAAGTTCCTCCCTAGCCGCCCTCTACGTCGCCAACCTGGTCAGTCAGTCGGAGGTTCCGCTCTCCGAGCTGATCAAACCTATCCAGCGCTACTTCGCGAGCGGTGAAATCAACTCCAAAGTCCATGCCTCCAAAGAGGACATTTTACGTCGCCTGCGCACCCACTATCCGCAGGGAAAGAGTACCGAACTCGATGGGTTGTCCTTGGAGTTCGACACGTGGTGGTTTAATGTTCGCGGCTCCAACACCGAACCCCTGATTCGTCTTAACCTTGAAGCCACCACCCAGGAACAAATGGAAACCAAACGCGACGAAGTGCTGAACCTGATTCGCACTTGATCGCTATAACGGGAGTGAAGCCATGGTAAAAAAGCTGATGTTCTTACTGATCCTGCTCGCCGTAGCCGGAGGCGCACTGTTTGCTTGGCTGCATCTGCAACACTGGCGTGCCATACACGATGCCGAACTCCAGCACCAGGAAGTCCTGGCAGCCTACGAACAAATTACCGCCTTTCAGCAAACCAACCCTGACCTCCACAATGAAATCATACGACGCCTCGAAGCCTTCATCGAAACCTACCCCGACTCCGAAGAAGCCCTTCTGGCACGCGCACAAATCGAGCAATTCCAACAAAACCGCGAGCAGGAACTCCAAGCCGCCGAACAGCAATTCCTTCAGACCATCGAACGTCTTCTGGCAGCCGACCAACTCGAAGAAGCCGCCCTCGCCGCTGAACGGTACGATGGACCATACGCCGACGAATTGAAAAAAGTGCGCGACGATACCCTCCGCGACATCCGCAAACAAATCAAGGAACGCGACCTAGCCGAAGCCGAGAAAATCCGGGCCGCGCAGGCCGCACTCGACGAAGTCATGCAAAAAACCGCGCAGGCCCTCTATCGCTTTCAGTTTTCCGAAGCACAGGCCCTTCTCGCCAAAGCCATGACCGAACCTGTTCTGACCCCCGAAATCTCCGCTCTCCAGGCCTTCGCATCCAGCACCGAAGCCGTCTGCGCCATGCCCCGCCAAATTAGCTACTCCTTCCTCGAAAATATGGATGCACCAGTCAGCGTTTCCCTGAAAAAAGGCGACAAAATCGTCCGTATCAACGACGTAAATGACACCCGCATCCTCGCCAGCCGCGTTCTCTTCGCAGGCGGAAGCGAAGTAGGCACCACCCCCGACCCCTTCAACTTTGAAGACCTTTCCCTGCGCGAAATGGCCTCCCGCATCAGCAAAGAGAAAAACGACCAGAACTTCACCATGGTTGCCCTTCTCTTCATCCAAGCCAAACAATACGAAAGGGCCGCAACCGCCCTGCAATCCGTCTCCACCCCACTCGGGCCCCTCCTGATCGAGCTGATCGACGGAGAGTCCGCCGCCACGGCATCCACCGCCTCGACACGTCAACCCGTGATCAACCCCATATTCGAACCCGACGCCACCCACAAGCTCATCCGCCTCTAACAGGCTGCCGGGCTTGAGGCCCGACATCCTGTTAGTCAACAACACCGACTACGCTGTTGTGAATGAGAAAAGGTCACCTAACGTAGCGTGGACTTCCAGTCCGCGATCCACAGAACAGAATCCAAGTAGCTGTCCGCTCGCCGAGCGGACGGAGGGTAAGATTATCGCTATGCGATTAAAGACAAACGGATGTTTGCATAAAACAATCCGTCATGATTAGCTGGACCGAGTCAAAACCCTCCTCATTGAGTTGCGAGGTAGCGCATAAAAACATCTAAAAACTCCCGCTATCACCTCATCGGCGCAGCAGGCGTCGGCATGAACGCCATTGTTCAGACCCTTCTCTTTCGCGGATTCCGCGTCACCGGTTCCGATCGTTATGCCGATCAGGGAATAGCACTCGATGTACTCGAACGTCTCACCCGTGCCGGACTCCAACTATTCCCGCAAGACGGCTCAGGGGTCACGCCCGATACCACCGGCGTCGTGGTCAGCACCGCCATTGAAGCCGACAATGCTGACTTACTGAAGGCCCGAAAACTCAACATCCCGGTCATCCATCGTGCGCAGATGCTGGCCGACTGCATCGGCACCGCACCCCTCGCGGCCATCGCCGGAACCTGCGGAAAAACATCCGTCACCGGCATGACCGGATGGCTCCTCGAACAATGCGGAAAAGACCCATTCACCGTCAATGGAGGTGCCGTCATCGGATGGGACACCCCGCCCGACCGCACCGGAAATGTCCGCCCATCCGCCGCTGAAACGCCCCTCTGGGTCATTGAAGCCGACGAAAGCGACCGTTCCTTCCTCTGCTTTCGGCCCGAATACGCCATCCTCACCAACATCTCGCAAGATCACTTTTCCCTCGATGAATCCATCGCCCTCTTCAACGACTTCGCATCGCGCGTCACCCGAAAAATCATCTGCACACCATCCGTCGCACACCTCCTCTCCGCCATTCCGCAACACAAAATACGCATCGCCGATGATTCCACTATCGCCCGCGATCACGAAGGATGGCACTTCACCATCGACGGAAAAATATACCGCGTCCCGCAACCCGGACGCCACAACGCCGAAAACGCCCTCCTTGCCTTCACCCTTGCCCTTGAACTGGGCTGTTCGCCCGAAGCCCTGCATGAGGCCATGCCCCGATTCCCAGGCATCCGACGCCGACTCGAAACCTGCGGAACCTGCTGCGGTGTCACCCTCGTAGACGACTACGCCCACAACCCCGAAAAAATCCGGGCCGCCTGGACCACCCTCAAAGAAAAACATCACGCCCTCATCGGCATCTGGCGTCCGCACGGCTTCGGCCCGCTCGCCGCCATGCGTACCCCCCTCACATCCGTATTCAAGCAGCTCATCACCCCGCCCGATCTTCTCTATATCCTGCCGGTCTACTACGCCGGAGGAACCACCCAACGCGCACTGGATGCCGACACCTTTGTCCACGATCTGCAAGCCGAAGGCATACCAGCCCACTACGCGCCCGACTACGAGTTTCTGCTGAAGGAGATCCCGCAGCACTGGCAATCGGGTGGAGCCGTCCTCTGCATGGGTGCCCGCGACCCGGAACTCTCCCGCTTCCCAACCCGCCTCATAACAACTCAGAACGAAAAACCAGAAAAAGCACAAAGCAAGCCCAGAAAGCTGGATTTTTAACTACGAAATACGCCCATACGCCTATTGCACACAGGTAAAAGGGTTGTATTTTTTCGTCCGCGACCGCTATATTCATGGCTTACTATATGCGGAGGAGTTATGTCAGGCGAGGCAGCAGAAAATACCCACATCAAAAGCATGTTGCCAAGTCCTATCAGGCAGATCGGCATGTCGCAGCCAGGAGAGGAACACGAAATCCTTGACCCCTCCACGCTCATCGTCTCCAGCGACAAGAAATATCAGCTCGGGGAGATCATTGCTGAAGGCGGCATGGGCATCATCTATAAGGCTACAGACCTGAACTGCAAACGTTCGGTCGCGATGAAAGCGCTTAACCCTGTAGAGAATCAAACGCCCGAGGACCTGCTACGCTTCGTGGAGGAAGCGCAAATCACCGCCCAACTCGAACACCCCAATATCGTTCCTATTCATGAAGTAGGCACGGACAATCAGGGCCGCGTCTTTTACACCATGAAACACGTTAAAGGGCAAACCCTCACCGACGTTCTCATCAGCTTGCGACGGGGCGACCCTGAGACCATCGACAGCTTTCCCCTTGCTCGATTGATTAATCTCTTTCAGAAGGTCTGTGATGCCGTGGCTTTTGCACATGCACATCAAATCGTCCATCGCGACCTCAAGCCCGACAACATTATGATTGCTGAATATGGCGAGGTTCTGGTGGTTGACTGGGGTCTGGCCAAACCCACCAATCCGCAGCCAGTACCCACGGATTCCGAACCGAATCGCGAGAACACGCCAGCCATAAATGACTATGACGAGGTCGCCAATATACGCTCCAAAGAGTTTATACGTTCCATGCGTCATGAAAAAGCAGGGTCGGCGCTGCGTACCATGAGTGGGCATATCATGGGCACGCCCGGCTTCATGGCACCGGAGCAGGCAAGCCTTGACCAAAAAAAGACAAGCCTCCTCTCTGACATCTACTCCCTGGGCGCCATCTTATACAGCATCCTCACCCTGCGCCCTCCGCTCCACGTCTCCAAATATCATACCACCAGAGCGTTGATCGATGCCATTCTCGCAAACAAAATCCGCCCCCCCATCGACTACAATAAACGCTCCGGACGTGGCGGAGAGGACGCGAGTCTCATCTTTCCTCACTGTGGCGACGACGGCATCCCGGAACCCCTTTCGCGAATCGCGATGCGGGCCCTTGCTCGGGAACCGGCCGGGCGGTATGCCACGGTGCTTGATTTACAGCAGGATATCGAGGCCTATCAGACCGGCACCTTGTGGCATCTGGTCGCGGATGATGACATGAACCACCCGGACGCACTAATGCACTGGGATGTTCTGGGAGGCACCTGCGAAGTCACCGAAGGTGCATTGCGCCTTCACGGAGGAGAGCCTCAGGCCCTGCTGTTCAGACAAGAAATTCCCGGAGATGTGCGCATTGAATACGAATGCTCGATTCGCAGCATGAACCTCAACAATCTAGGATGTTTTATCGGAGCCATCAACGCAGGCAGTAAAAAAACAATCCCCTACAGCGGGTACGAATTCTGCTATGGTGCCTATGACAATTCCCTGAATCTGCTGTCACGCGCCGACCAGAGAATATGGATTCAGACCGCATCCCCACTGATCCGAAATAAACACTATCGCATTTGCGCCGAGCGAAGCGGCAAGAGCTTGTCTCTAACGGTTAACGATGAACACATCTTCACGGTTAAGGATCCGGAACCGCTGGCCGGTGCCAACCGCACAGCGGTCGGACTCTGCGGTTGGGTGTCCGACGTCCGCTATACGCGCGTACGTATCTATTCTCGCGGTACGCCCTGGCAGGCTGATATTCTTGACATCGCAGAGAGACAGTTGCAGAAAGGAAACTACATCGTCGCCAAAACCCACTATCAAGACATTCTCGATTCCCATCCCGATGGCAAACGACGAAAACGGGCTGAAGCCGGACTTGAACGCGTCTTTCAACGCGAGGCGATGAATGAAAAACTCAAAACATGGGAAGCTGAGCTCAGGGTCGCCTGGCCCTCCGCAGACATATATATTGACATGGTCAATGATGGCCTGACCATCGAGATACCGGAATGCGACATCAGCGATCTGGCACCGCTTGCGGGCCTGCCCATCACCGTGCTTTACTGTCAGAATAACCGAATCAAATCCCTTGAACCGCTTCGGGGAATGAAACTCGAGATACTGAACTGCAGCGACAATCCCATCACCTCGCTGGAACCTTTGCGCGGCATGCCGCTACGCACGTTCGACTGCGAAAACTGCCGTTTCGATAACCTCGACTCTTTACGAGACCTGCCGCTGGTACACTTCAATTGCGGGGGCTGTCAAAAGATCGAAAGCCTCGAACCGCTGACCGGTGCCCCGCTTGACTTCCTGTCCTGCTGGGGGAATCGAATCACATCGCTCGCACCGCTCAACGGCATGAAACTCACCGGGTTGTTCTGCGGCGGAAATCTGCTCGAAAGCCTTGAGCCTCTTGGGTCCATGCCCATCAAAATGGTGCATTGCTGCGGCAACAACATTAAAACACTGGCGCCATTGGCGGACTGCAAATTGAGCTGGCTGCACTGCGCCAGCAACCAGATTGAAAGTCTTGAACCGTTGCGCGGCATGCCACTGAATATGCTGAGCTGCCAGTGCAACAGGATCGCTGATCTCACCCCGCTGAGCGATGCGCCAGTGGCCACGCTAACGTGCGGAAACAACCGCCTTACACATATTGATCCTTTCACGAAAAATCCGCCTTCCGATTTTTCCTTTGACTGCGAAACCATCCCCATCGAAGAGCTGAAGCGAATCCGTTCGATCTGGGCGGATGACCCAGTACAGCAGAACCACCTGGCTCATGTTGACACCCTAATCACACTGCGCGAAGAACGCTACGCCGACCTTCACAAGCTTGCGCACCGATACAACGAATCGCTCTATCTGTTTATTCCCCGTTTTATGACCTGGCAAGACGCGCGACGCTTCTGTGAACATCTTCAAGGCCATCTCGTAACCATCCTATCCGCACAAGAAAATGCGTTTATCAGCGGATTCTTTCCCGCCGGATGTTGGTTCTGGATCGGATTGCACCGGACCGAAAGCGGGCTTCAATGGGTGAGCGGGGAACCCTATGAATACGACAACTTCAGCCAGAACCTGCACCGCAACAAAACCGGACCCAAGGTTTTCAATGGTTGCTGGTGCAGCGAAGATATCCCGAATGCACAGAACTGCTTCATGATCAAATGGCCAGCCCAGGCCAGCGGGGGCGCGCCCACCATGGAAAGTGATTCTGACGTTCCGTACGCAACGAAAAAGTAATTATAAACTCACCATTTTAACATTAACCGAACCTATCCGAAAACCACTGCCGGTCATGGCTGACGTCTGGCGGAGAAGGACTCAAAGTGGAATGAAAGCAAACCCTACACGAAGAGCCCCGGACGCCGAAAACGGGACTGATAAGGATATTCCTCTGATCTGTCCGGTGTGCGAGCAGCCGCTGTCCTGGGGTGACCGAGTCTGCCTTTGTCCCCAAGGCCACTCCTTTGACTTGGCCAAGGAGGGCTACGTGAACCTTCTGCTGAGTCACCATAGTCGCTCCCGACATCCTGGCGACAATGCTGAGATGGTTCAGGCACGGCGGAGATTCCTCGATAGCGGCGCGTTTACCCCGCTTTCAGAACTCGTCCAAAGCAAGGTGCGTCAACTGCTTGAAAGAGGGGAAATGGACGCCCTGGGTGGCGTCATGGACTCAGGTTGCGGGGAGGGCTATTTCCTTGCTGCACTGCGAGACGTTGTGACAGGGCCATTGTACGGCGTCGACGTGTCGAAAGAGGCCATTCGGCTCGCGGCACGCCGTCACAAGGGTCCTCGGTGGATAATCTCAAATGTCATGCGAAGGATTCCTTTTGCGGATGATTCCCTCGACATAGTATTGAGTGTGCTTGCTCCTCGAAATGTAGAGGAGCTTGCCCGTGTGCTGAAACCGAGCGGTTCCCTCGTCCTCGTCGTTCCCGGACCCAATCATCTCCTTGAGCTGCGTTCTCGGCTGATGGCAGATGCCGGGAATTTTGAGGCCAAGGCTGATGCGGCAGTCGATCGGTGTGCACCTCGTTTTGCCATGCAACACAAGATACCTCTGACATACGAGGTGTTGCTCAACAGCAATCTCCTGACCGACTTGGTGCAGATGACGCCTCTGTTCTGGCGATCTACGCGTGAGGCAAAAGCCGATGTGGGCCGTTTGGATGAGCTACGGGTGACGATGAGTTTCGCGCTTCTGACGTTCACATTGATCTGAGCGATCTGTCGCTTCAGGTTGCTGCTCACGATGCAGCAGAGCGTACAGGGCCTCCACCGTGAAGGCTTCAAGCTCAAAGGTGTTGAATCGCGTGCCGATGGAATCCAAGGTGTGGGCATCGGAGTTCGTGAGCATGGCGTAGCGCCCGCGAAGACTTAGCGGATCACTCTCCAGGTCGTAATGACGAGAGACTTCAAGCGCGTCAAAATCATCTTCCGGAATAAAGCCAAGCTGCGAGGTTAGACTGAAGGCATCGCGGTCCACGTGCGACGGCACGACCAACCCGCCCAACTCATGTACCAGCACAGTCAAGTCACCAACGGAATAGGCTGCGGCCCCATGCAGATATTTTTCCACCTCTCCTTCGATTTCTTCCTCCGCATTCACGATCACCTGATCACCAAAGCGGACGGGATCGTTGCGGACGTTTGGCAGGGAATCGTAAATTAGCCGATCGAGTTCCATGACGGCTTCCAGTTGATCGAAGTAACACAGGATATGCGCCTCTTCGGTGGTGTTGACTTCTATGCCGAAGAGATGCGCCAAGCCGTATGCGCGGCAGACTTCCTGCCAGGCGGGACTGTTGCGTGCCGTGTTGTGGTCGGTCAGAGCCAGGGCATTGAGCCCGCATTCCCTCGCACGTTGCACGATGGCGGAGGGCGACATATCCAGCCCGCCGCAGGGCGAAAGGCAGGAGTGAAGGTGTAGGTCGGCCCGGAAGATCATGAATCAGGCGTCCAACAGCCGACGGATACGGCAGGAGGTGTCGAATTGGTTGTTCGGCGTGCGAAACAAATTGATGTCTTCCTGCCTGGCGGCTTCGACCATATCGTCGGGCACTGGACGGCTGTTACACAGGATGATGGCGGAGATGCCGGCAAGAGACGCCACAGCCACGGTGTTTTTGTGCGACTGTATGGTGATCAACACGTCCCCCTGCCGGGCGTGCGCCATGACATCGCTCAACAGGTCCGAGGTGTAGCCGCCGGACACGTCGCTTTCCGGTGCAGGCAGAATGAGGGCTTCAAATTCTCCGTTCAGGTCCGAACATTTCATAATCAACGGTCCTCCTTTTGTTCGTTCAATCGAATCAACACCCGCACTTTGGTTCCAGCCTGGCGGCTGGATTCGATGTGAAATTCATTGGCGACGCGCCGGGCGTTGGGCAGGCCCATACCGGCACCGAAGCCCATCGACTGAATCCACTCGTTGGCCGTGGTGACGCCTTCCTTCATCGCTTCTTCGACGTTTTCAATGCCGGGCCCGGTATCCTGCGCAACGAGCTCGGTGTATTCCGGCTCGATGCGGCAGGTGATGGTTCCGCCATCGGAATGGACCACCTGGTTCATCTCGAGTTCGTAGGCGGCCACGGCCACGCGCCGAATGATCGACGCGGCCACTCCTCGATTTTTCAGAAAGCGCTTGATGTCAGTCGAGGCCTTGCCGGCATTTTCAAAATCGTACTTGCCCACATGATAGACCTTGAACATGTGCAGGTCGTCGGTCTTCAGGTCCGTGACGGTGCTGGTCTCCATCCGGTCGAGTTCGAGGGTCAGTTCATGAAGGAGTGCCACGTTGATGTCGCGACTGGTCAGAATGCCGGTGATCTCGTTGTCCTTGTTGAGCACCGGGAAACGTCCGAACGAGAATTTTCGAAAATAGGATATGGCCAGGGAGAGCGGCATGTTTTCATCGAGCACCACCATGTGCGTACTCATGTGTTTTTCTGCAGCATCTTCGATGGTGCCATTTTCGAGGGCGTTGATAATATCGTCAATGCTGACCAGCCCGAAGAGGCGCCGGTGTTCCACGATGGGTACCCCGGTGATGCGCATGTCCTTCATGATATGCTGAATTCGGCGCAAGGTGTCGCGGCGCGTGGCGGTGACCAGGTTGGTGCTCATGACCTCACGCACCTTCAAACGAATCAGCAGCTCCAGAATCAGGAGCGGTGGATTCCCGGAACCTAGAGCAACGATATCCATGCGTTATATCCCCAGCAGTTTGCCCAGCACCACGCAACACTTGAACTTGTCGCACGGGGTACGGATCACACTCAGTTCCAGTTCCTCGGCCAATGCGACCAGATCATCCGGCAGGGTTTTGTCGTTTACAATAACGACGCCCGAGGCACCCACCAGATGAGCCGTCTTCAACGATTGCCGGGAAACCAGCGACGTTACCAGCAGAATGTTCTCCACATCCACCACCAGCACATCGCTCATGAGGTCGCACGCCACCACAAACGCAACCTCGCATCCATCAAAATTTTTGGTCCTATAGAGCACTTCGCCTTCCAGAGCGCCCACCACCTGTTGCATTGTTACCACGGCCGTGTTCCTTTCCGTTTATTTCTGCTTTTCAGCAAAGTACATTAGTGAAAATAACTTCTCGATTTCCAGCGCAATGTTGATGTTGTGCACTTCGCACCGATCCGACACGCTTTTCAGCGTCACCGGCGCAAAATTCAGGATGCCCCGTATGCCGGCGTTCACCAACGTTTCCATGACCTGCGACGCCGCATTCTCCGGCACCGTCATGACGGCCACGGGAACGCCTTCGCGCTGCACGTAGTCGGCCATTTCCGAAATGTGATAAATCGGCACCTGCCCCTCCGCCGTTACGCGCTCCATGTTGATGTCGAATCCCGCCATGACCTTGATGTCCCCGCGCGTGAACCCTGCATAATTCATGAGAGCCCGCCCAATTTTTCCACAGCCAACAATCACGATTTTCCGTACCTCGTCTTTGCCGAGAATATGCGCAAGCTGTTCAATCAACTCGTCAATCCGATAGCCACCGCGCTTGTTGCCCGTCAGTCCGAACACCGAAAAATCGCGCCGGACCTGCGAAGAAGAAATGCCAATGGCATCGCCCAGGTTGTCCGAGAAGACCTTGACGAAACCCAATGTTTTCAATTTAAGCAGCACACTGTTGTATTGTGACAGTCGTTTTACGATCTCAGTTTTCATATTAAGCACCTTGTTATGCCTTTTATTGTCGCTTTTGTTCTATTATTAGATTGATTGTCACATATCAAGCTGTTTTATGTGATTATTTATCTGCAAATATTACAAAATTTCCACTTGATCATCGTTTCATTTCGTGGCAGATATGGCGGCTATCAGTTTTAACGTTTCACTGATCGGCGGAGTCTCCCCGATCGCAACCGTACGGGTGGAGGTAATAGATTGAATACCGCAACGACAGAAAAAGAATCCGTCCTGACTCCCGAGATTCTCGAATACATCGGGAATTGGAAAGACAAACCAGGCAATCTGATCATGGTCCTGCACCGCGTCCAGGAACACTTTGGATATGTTCCGCGCAGTGCCGCCTTTGAAGTGGCCGAATGCCTTGAGGTACCCGTCGCGAAAATCTATGGCGTAATCACCTTCTATCACTTCTTTAAAATGAAAAAACCGGGCCGCCACCGGATTCAGGTGTGCATGGGCACCGCCTGCTATCTGAAAGGTGCTGAGGCGCTTGTTGATGAAGTCGAAGCCCTCTTGGGTGCCGGCCTGAATGCAACCACGCCCGACAACGAATTCTCCATTGAGTCCGTGCGCTGCGTCGGATGCTGCGGCCTGGCCCCGGTGATGATGGTGGACGGAAAAGTCTACGGCAACCTCGTGCCAGATCAACTCGCGGAGATACTGGCCAAACACAAAGGCGAATAGCCGTGCACGCAACGCTGGGTGAACTCATGCTGGACCTTGTTCAAAATGCCATCGAAGCAAAAGCCCGTCACGTCGGAGTCGTCATGACCACCGCCGCAAGCCGCTGCTCCATACGCATCGAGGATGATGGATGTGGCATGGATGAAACCACTCTCGCACGGGCCGTTGATCCCTTCTTCACCAACGGTGAAAAACATCGTAACCGCCGCTTCGGGCTCGGCCTACCTTTCCTGAAACAGCAGATAGAGACGGTAGGCGGAACAATGGAAATACAGTCCGAACCCGGCAGGGGCACCACCGTGGACTTCGCCTTCGACCAGACCCACCTCGATGCTCCGCCCGTCGAAAATCTGCCGGAAACCGTCCTGACCATGATGAATTTCCCCGGCGACTACGAGTTGCTATTTGAAAGGCACGGCGGCGGAGGCTCGTATGAGGTCTCGCGCTGCGCACTGCTGGAGGCCTTGGGCGGTATGGACACGGCACTGGAATTGACCTTGGCCAAACGATATATCAGAGGATTGGACGAAGAATTCACCCCTTGATCTTAAAAAGTAAAATCATGGAGAGGAACGCATCATGAGCAAACTGACACTGGATGACCTGAGAAAATTGCGGGAAACAAAAAAACGCGAAATGTCACAGCGCGACATGGAAATAAAGGATACCCAGGTAATCGTGGGCATGGGAACCTGCGGCATCGCCGCCGGTGCCAAGGAAACGTTCAACGCCATTCTCGATGAACTCGATCAGCGCGGTGTACACAACGTCGCTCTCAAACAGACCGGCTGCATGGGCCTCTGCTACTCCGAACCTACGGTCGAGGTCATTCTCGACGGCATGCCGCCGGTCATCTATGGCAAAGTGAATGCCGAGGTCGGGCGCAGGATCGTGGACCAACACATTGTCGGGCGTCGCTTGCTGAACGATCATATTTTCGACAAACCGGCAGCCGATATACTGCAATAATTTTCCGGGATAGAAAGCACAAGAAAGTAGGAGTTGGCATATGGCTTACAAACAATACATTCTGACCTGCGGCGGAACCGCCTGCGAGTCCAATCAGGGCAAGGACCTTTTTACTGCACTCAATAAGGCCGTTCGCGAAAACGGACTGGAAAACGATGTGCAGGTCGTCAAGACCGGTTGTTTTGGTTTCTGCGAAATGGGGCCGATCGTCAAAATCCTTCCCGAAGAAACCTTTTATGTGAAGGTGAAGCCGGAAGATGCTGGGGAAATTGTGCGGGAAAATCTCGTGAAGGGCCGCCCCGTGGCCCGACTCCTCTACGACACAGCCCAGAGCAAGGTCAACGCCAAGCTCGAGGACATTCAATTCTATCAGAAACAGGTGCGCGTAGTCCTCCGTAATTGCGGTGTGATCAATCCCGAATCCATTGATGAATACATAGCCCGCGACGGCTATCTGGCCCTAGAAAAAGCCCTCTTTGAACTAAGCCCAGATGGCGTGATCAAAGAACTGAAAAAATCCGGTCTGCGCGGGCGCGGCGGTGCTGGTTTTCCCACCTGGCGCAAATGGATGTTCTCCAAGGATGTCGAAAGCGACCAGAAATACATCATTTGCAATGCCGACGAAGGCGACCCGGGTGCCTACATGGATCGCAGCGTACTGGAAGGCGACCCGCACTCCGTGCTCGAATCCATGGCCATCGCAGGCTACACCGTGGGTGCCTCCCAAGGCTATATCTACATTCGCGCCGAATACCCACTGGCCATCGAACGACTGGAAATGGCCATCGTCAAGGCCAAGGAATACGGCCTGCTCGGTGATGATATTCTGGGAAGCGGCTTCAGCTTCGACATCGAACTGCGCCTCGGCGCCGGCGCCTTTGTATGCGGCGAAGAAACCGCGCTGATCGCCTCGGTCGAAGGCAAGCGCGGCATGCCGATTCCTCGCCCGCCCTTCCCCGCTGTCAAGGGACTCTGGGGGAAACCCACGGTCATCAACAACGTCGAAACCCATGCCAATATCCCGGTGATTCTCCTGAAGGGCGGCGATTGGTTCGCCAAAATCGGAACAGAAACATCGAAGGGCACCAAGGTCTTTGCCCTGACCGGCAAGATCAACAATTCCGGGCTCGTGGAAGTGCCGATGGGCACCACACTGCGAGAAATCGTGTACGACATCGGCGGCGGCATCCGTGGCAACAAAGCCTTCAAGGGCGTCCAGACCGGCGGCCCCTCCGGCGGCGTGATTCCGGCCCAGTATCTCGACACGCCCATCGACTACGAGACCCTCCAGAAGCTGGGCTCCATCATGGGCTCCGGTGGCATGATTGTGATGGATGAAACGGACTGTATTGTGGACGTGGTGAAATTCTATCTCGAATTCACGGTGGATGAATCCTGCGGAAAGTGTGCCCCGTGCCGCATCGGCGGGCGTACGCTCTTCAACATGCTCACCGCCATCACCAAAGGCCAGGGTTCTCCCGAGGACTTACCCAAGATCAGGGATATCTGCCTGGCCATGCAGAAGGCCTCCCTTTGCGGGCTCGGTCAGACCGCCCCGAACCCGGTGCTATCCATCATGCGCCACTTCGAGGAAGAACTGATGGCTCACATCAACGATAAACACTGCCCGGCAGGCAAGTGCAAAACGCTGGTGGAATACCTGATTGATCCCGAAAAGTGCATCGGCTGCGGCGCCTGCGCCAGAAAGTGCCCGGCCAACTGCATCAGCGGTGAAAAACGTAAGCCGCACCTCATTGATCAAAGTCAGTGCATCAAATGCGGCGAATGCGAAAAAACCTGCAAGTTCGACGCCATC
>CAZBEO010000041.1:0-29618 GCA_964490935.1 uncultured Verrucomicrobiota bacterium | reverse complement strand
GCAGCATAAATGAAACAGGACCATTACATGCGGCATTTAACTTTACAACCTACCGCCGTCGGCATCATACATACGGGGCTTCATACCGTAGTGGATTTTACACCCGCTGGCCACGTCCAGGCAGGCCAGCTCCATCGGGCGGACGACTTGAGAGCCGAAGAAGCAATCAATGTCATGCCACACATCGTCGAACATGTAGATTTCGCCTGGCTTGAGGCCGACGCGGGTGGTGAGCACGGGGCGGATAAATTCGCGGGCGGCGGCGCGCCCGATGCGCATGGAAACAGACTCGAAATCTGAGAGGCCGAATTTGCGCTGCAAGCTGCGGTAGGTGCCGCCGGCTGGGATGTAATCGCGGGGGCATTGCTGCGGGGGTACGCGGGCGGGAAATTCGGCGTGGTAGAAGTCGGCCCAGGTGTACTTGACGGGTTTGAGTTCGTTTCCTGCGCGTAGGTCTTCCATCATTCTGCGCCATGCGGCGCGTGAGGAGCGCTGGTTGGTTTCGCAGTAGTATTTATAGACCTGCTCGAGGGCATCGCCTGGGCGCTGTTTTTTGAGGCGGCGCATATCCACGAGGGCGTGCCAGTCGCGGCCAGCATGACGCCACTTGTCATATTTCCGGCGGAGGGACACTTCGGAGAAACCGTCTGCCCCGAGCATTTCGGCGGCGAGTTCTTTAATGGTGAGGCCCTTGTTTTCGGAGCCCTCGATTCGGAGGCAGTAATCGAGCATGAGGAGCGTGTCGTCCTTCACGGCACGCGGCAGGCCCGCAAATTCAAATGCCCCCTTCTGCTCGATTAACTGCATGGCGTTCATAGACACCTCACCCCTTCTTGAGACTTGATTTCAGTTCGTGCGCGTAGTCGGCGAGGGTGTCGGCTATGTGGTTGATCTCATGGTCCGGCAAGTAGGCATACATTTTCCGTGCGCGGCAAAATTCATAGAGCGGCTTGTGCGCTTCTTCCCATTTCGCAACGGCTGACTCATAATGTACGCCCTCGCCATTCGGGCCGATGGCTTTTGCGGCGGCGGCGTTTTGTTCAGCGAGCCACGCGGCAAATTCTTTTTGCAGTTTGGTGGATAGTTCTTCGGGGCGTGTGGCGTGGATGCGGGGGTGAAATTCGTTCAGCCATTTTTGGAGGGCGGGGTTGCCGCCAAGCTGGCGCGGGGCTTTGCAGATTTCCCAGTCGAAGTAGAGCTGGGAAATCGTCTTGCCGCTGGTCACATCGCGGATGATGGCGGCGATCTGTTCGTGCGCCGGGTTGAACACGTCCATCGGCGACGGGAGGTTGAGGAGTTGCAGCATGTTGACGGCGTGATCCTGCGCCTCGGCGAGGGCTGGCAGCATGAGGGCGCGGCGCTCTGGCGGGAGTGAGTTGAGGCGCTGCTCCAATTGCACCGCTAGGTTCACATAGTTTTTTGCGGTGCTCGCGGAGAACGGGAGGGAGTCGCGCCATTCCATAAATCCGTTGCCATGACCAATCTCTTTTTTCTTGGAGAGTATTTCAGCCCCGGCCATTGCAGCGCACCATACGGAAAGATTCGCACATCGTTCTGCCGCAAGGTGATACTGCACCACTTTTTCGCCAGAATCCAAATAGCCAATTGATTGGCTATTTGATTCTGGTGGCAGGACTTCGGGGATGATCGCATTTGTTTTGTTGGTCATTATTTGGGCTCCGTGTAGGTTTGGTTTTTGCAGAGGTTGAGTTCGGCGAGCAGGTCGTCAACGGGTTTTTGTGGGATGGCCGGTTGGCTGATTGCCTGGCGCAGGGCTACGGCTTGAGTCATGTTGTTAATGGACTCGCCACAGATGAAGTCGGCCACCAGGAGCATCAGGGCCGTCATGGCGCAGGCACCGACGAAGCAGAGGGCGTTTTCGAGACGGGTCAGTTTGGTTGACATGTGGCCTCCTCGCGTTCGATGATTTCTGCGGCGTCTTCCGGGTGCATTGCGCGATAATTCGCGCAGCGTTCGGCATAGCGACGGGTGAGGTCATGCAGGATGGCCTCTTCCGCGACGCTCAGTTGCTCTCTTGTATAGTCCATGCGTGGCTCCTTTTTTATGTGCGTTTCTGTGGTTGCTGATAGGGCATTCCGATCAGCGAAAAGAGGGTGTTTTCATCGGGGACGGCGACGGGCGTTCCGTAGCGCGTGAGCATTCCGGCGATGCTTCGGTATCCACGGCGCACCCAACTGGCGGCGAGGACGTGGTGTGAGTAGGATGCGGGTCCGGTGCGTATGGCATAGATGAGGCCCCAGTTTTCCGGGGTGGCGAGGAAGAGGTCCACCTGAATGCCGTCGCGGTCGAATTGGATATATTTCCCGGTGGCGAGCTTGCCTTTCACGATCCGCCCGACCCCTTTGGCGGCTTCGATCCAGCGGTGGTCCCGCACTTCTTCCGTCTCTCCGAAAAGGGTTTGCATGGTGGTTGCACGGGGTATGCAAACCAGCTCGATGTCGTGGGGGTCTTTGGCTTTCCGGCGGACGCTTCCGGCGACTTCGCAGCGGACGGAATAGGGCATTAGGGCGACGTGGATCAGTTCGGCGTGATAGGCGGCTATTTCCCATTTCATGCGTTTGCTCCTTTAGTTGTCCTGGTTGAACCGGCGCTTGTAAAAATCCACGATGGAAGAGGTCAGAATGTCGAAACTCCGGCGGTTGCCCGTGGAGGTATTGACGGCGACCAGGTCGCCCTGTTCGCATAGGAGGATGATTGTGCTGTTGCACTTGTTCATCACGGCGGCGGCATCGCTCACGCCGATGATGTCCTGCTTTGGGAGCTTCTTGAGGATGGCATCGAGGAACTCGGCCCCCCAATCGCGCCGGAAAAGTTCTGCGTGTTTCGGCATCAGCTTTCCTCCATTTTCTGAATGCGCACTTCGCTAAGGATTCGCTTTGAGCTGCGCCGCCCTTGTAGTACCTGCCAAAGGTGGCCGTAGGACACGCCAAGCCGCTTCGCCTCTGCTTCAATCCCGATGTACCGCGTCTGATTGCCCTGCTGCTTGATCCTGATGCCGCTCATTTTGGTACTTTCCTTATTCATGGCTTACGTGTAAGGTTACGTTCACAACATATTCACGACGTGTTCACATGTCAAACAGCAAAGTGAAGTATTTGTGAACTATTTAGAGAGAGTCGAAAAACTTCGAGAACGCCTCCGTTTAACGGTAGGTGAGGTTCAGGATTTGCTGAATATGTCGCCTGCTATGATGAGCATGATTCGGGGGGGATCTAGGAGCCCCAGCATAAAGGCAAAAAGAAGGCTTGAAGAAGCGGAACGGGCAGCTGGGATTGAACACAAGGCCCAGAATCCACACCCGTTGAAAGTCGCTGAGCAAAAAGAGACGGAAGTGGATTTTCCAGTGGTTGGAAAACTGGCGTCAGAATTTTCCAATCATTGGAAAAAAACCGAGGGGCATTTCCAATCATTGGAAAAAAGGCAAGCTGCGGTGGAAAAGCAGTTGGATCAGATCAGCCGTCAGCTTGCTGAGGTGTTAAAGAAAATGTGAATGGGGAGAATGATGACTTCGGGGAGATATATTGCCTTTGCGTTGATTCTTGGCGTGTGCTTTGTGGGCTGTGAAACGGGGAATTCCATACGGGGAACGAACATTCAGGTCTATGGAACGTATACGGGGGCACCACTGGCCAATACGCCCGATGGCGTGATCACCTATTTGCAATTGATCCAGGACGGAGACGAGCTTCAGGGCATTGACAATTTCAACCGGGTATTTCGCGGGCAGCTCAACGAAAAGAGCACGACAGAATGTGAGATATTTTTGACCGGGCATGATGCCAAGGGGGAAATCACGTTGACCGGAATAATCACGGGCACCAGCAGCAGTTGGCTTCTTGCCGGTTCAATCATTACGGCGCGTTATTATGTGCCGATGTATGGTTCAACAGGCAGGGCTACCAATATCAAAGAGATGACAGAAGAGCAGAAGAAGACATATAATGCTCGCGGATGCTGTTCGTCGCATGATGGAATCAAAGGGACATACGATACGACGAGCGGTGCGTTGATTTGCAACGATGGAACAACAAGCCCAGGGTGTAACATCAATGACAAATAGGGAGGGATGATAATGAAAACAATCCTGCTTTCCGTGGTGATGCTGAGTGTATGTGGGTGGACGGTCACCGCAGCCGATCAGGTAGAAATATTATACGTTTCCCAATCAAAAGGCATAGGTAATCAAGTAGACGTGGTGGGAGAAATTTCAAACGGGTGTCCGGTTGCGGTACAGGTAAAAATGCGAGTCACGGCGAGAGATGGAAACGGGGTGGTGATGGCGACGACCATTTTTTATCCAGCCAGTACGCGGAGGATTGCTGCACATGCCACATATCCGTTTGATTATTTCGTATGTCTAAAACCAGACCAAAATTATGAACAAGTTGGAAAGGTGGAAGTAACGATTGATGAGGTAACCGAATAGCATTTTCCAACGGTTGGAAAAGGGGATCAAAAAAGTTCCAACGGTTGGAAAAACCGGATAAAAAAGTTCCAATGATTGGAAAAGACGGAAGGGTGCCGTGACGGCACTTCCAATGATTGGAAAAGAATCAGGCCACGGTTTCCCGTGGCCTTTTTGTTTTGCCCGGCCCCGCCCACCTCCCGCGAAGCGGAAATAATTTGAGAAAAGAATTTTTGGAAAAATAGGGATTTTGCGGGAATAGGGCGCGGTGCTGGTGATGCGGTGTTCAGATGGCGCGTGGTGTGATTTGCTCACCCACGTCATGAGCAGAGCTAACACACGCAACGCGAATAAGGGAGTCAGCCATGTAACGCCAACCGCCAGCATTGAAATCTATCGGGACGGGCGCAAGGTCGCTGCTCATTATCGGAGTGGCGACCTTTCTTTTTGTTCGGACCCAGTGGTGCTTCGTGTGGCGCTGCTGGAACTCCAGCAACTCATGGACCGGCTTACGGCAATCTGGGGGACGTTATGATCCACAGATTACACCTATTTTCACGGATTGATGGAACACACCCACCGCTGGCGACCGGCTACTCGTCGGCGGCCTCCAACAGCGGCGCTCCCGGTTTGGCTCGTGCGTGCCATTCCTCCGGGAGCGCCGTTTCTTTTTTTAGCCTGGGAGAATGAACGATGAATGATTGTCAGATGCTGGTGAGCCCGCAGGCGGTTCAGATTGGGGTGTTCATGGTCGGCTTTATTGGCGTCATGGCCATCGTTACCTCCTTGCTTAATGTGATCAAGTTTTTCCGCCCTGATCCGGCGCTGCACCGCCAATATGCGAGCAGGGATGAGGTGGACAAGCTGGACCGTAAATTGCTCGCCACGGAAACGAAGTTGGAAACGCAGATTGAGAATTTGAACAGCAAGATCACGGAGCAATACGAGAAGATCGAGCGCAGCGACGAAGCGCGCACCAGCGGCCTGCATAACCGGATGAACACGATCGCGGAAAGCGTGGCCAGGCTGACGGGCCAACTGGAATCCAGCGGCCAGCTCATTGAGTCGCTGCTCAAAAGGGAGGCGAAATGAACAAGCTGATTTGCACGCTGACACTTAAACACCTCCGCAATGCCCAGGGGTACTACACGCCGATGCAGACGCTGCATGTGCTGGTGGCCTCGGAATTTGCCGGGATGCTGACGATGGAAACGCTACGCGGGGAACTGCAAGGAATGAAGTGCAAGGGCTGGGTGGATTATGAGCTGGATGATTTCGGCACGGAGAAGTGGGCGATCACGGAACGGGGACGGATTGCGCTGAAAGAGTTGGGGATGTGAAGCAATGAATGACGAACGCAAAACACGCAGCGATGCGGTGCTGCTGAATCAGGCGGAGGGAAACCAGCTTGAGTTGTTCGGGCTGATGCGCGGTGGCATGAGTTATGCGGAGGCGAAGCAGTGGGTGCGGGAGAGCTTAGACCTGGGCGTGAGTGATGGGGCCTTAAATGCGTTCTGGAAGCACTGGAGCCGGAAATACAACGAGGAGCGTATGCTGAAGGCAGTGACGGCGGCGAATGACATCCAGGCCACTGCCGCCGAGAATTTGCCCCTGGTGAGCAAGGCGACGATGACGGCGCTCACCCAGGCGGCCTTTGAGTCGGCCCTGAGCAATGACCCAAAAAGCACGAAAGTATTTTTCGATTTGGTTCTGCGGGCGCAGGCGCAGAGCAACGACACGAAGCGCCTGGAGCTGATGGAACGCCGCATGAAGCAGGCGGAAGAGGCCGAGGGCGTGGTGAAAGAAAACATAAGCCCGGAAGAGCGTGAGGCGCGGCTGAAAGAGATTTTCGGATTAACATGAAAACCCCACTGGACATTCTGTTGCCGTACCAAGCCGACTGGGTCAACGACCAGGCGCGGTTCAAAATCGGCATGTGGGCGCGGCAGACGGGGAAGAGCTTTGCCACGGCTGGGGAAGCAAGCCGGGATTGCCTTACGCGCCCCGGTCAGACGTGGGTGTGCATGAGCGCCGGGGAGCGGCAGGCGTTGGAGTGGATGCAGAAGGCGCGGCAATGGTCGGAGGCGTGGCAGCTTGCGGTGGATCAATATGACGAGACCCGCGACAGCGCCGAGAGCCTGATGAAGAGCGCGGAAATCAAGTTTGCCAACGGCTCGCGGATCATTGCGATCCCGGCCAATCCAGCCACGGCCCGAGGCTACAGCGCCAATCTGATCTTGGATGAGTTCGCCTTCCACGAGGATCAATCGAAAATCTGGAAGGCGATTTATCCGAGCATCAGCAACCCGCTCAAGGGCGAGTTGAAACTGCGGATTGTCAGCACCCCGAACGGACAGGGGAACAAATTTTATGACCTCTGGACCAAGGCCAACGCCTACAGCAAGCACCTGCTGACCATTTATGATGCGGTGAAGCGCGGGCTCCCGCTCGACCCCGAGGCGCTGAAGGCGGCGATTGATGACGCCGAAGCCTGGGATCAGGAATACCTCTGCCTGTTTATTGACGCGGCGGCGATTCTGTTGCCCTATGAGTTGATTGCCCTCTGCGAGAGCGACGTGCTGAGCGCGGCCTTTGAGCCTTCGGCGGTGCAATATGCGGGGTATGACGTGGGCCGCAAAAAAGACCTGAGCGTGTATTGGGAGATTTCCAAGCTGGCCGATGGGAGCTGGACCAAGGAAATCACGCCCCTCGAAAAGACGCCGTACAATGAGCAGTACGAATTTCTCTGCACGAAGATTCCGGGTGTGCGTCGCATTGCGATTGACGCCACGGGCAAGGGCGAAATGCTCGCGGAAGAGCTGCATCGCAAGTTCGGTGCAAAGGTTATGCAATGCACTTTCACGGCACCTTTCAAAAACGAAATCTTTACAAGGATGAAGCGTGCTTTTGAGGACCGGACGGTGCGCATACCGATCAGCCGGGAAATCCGGGAAGACCTCCACGCCATTCATAAGGTGGCCGGTAAGACCGGCATCATCCGCTATGTGGCCCCGCACACGGACGATGGCCACAGCGACCGGGCAACTGCCCTTGCATTAGCCTTGCACGCGGCACATGCCGGAGTGGAGCCGGGGAAAATACTTCAATTAAAAAGCGGCTCGATAATCAGCCGAGCGCTGGCGTCGCGGCGTGAAAGGAGTCTGATCGGATGAATAAGGCTCCACAAATTATTTCTGCGCACATGGGCAATTTGAACAAGTGGCGCACCAGCTTCAATCCGCTGCGTAGTTTGAGCATGCAGCGCATTGTCTCGATGCTGGAATCGGGGGAGCGCGGGGAATACATTGACCTCGCCTGGCTCTATCGGTTCATCGAGAAGCGAGACGCGACGATCCGGGGGCTGAAACATTTGCGCCGGTCGGCGATTGGGAATTGCGAATGGACGATCAAGACCATCGCAGAAGAGGATTTGCCGAAAGGGTACACGGCGGCCCATGCCGAGAAGCAGCAGAACGACCTGCGGGCGGCGTATGACCAGATTGACAATTTAGAGGATGCCTTTGCGCACCTGGCCGGGGCGGAGTTCCGGGGGTTTGCCCATTGCGCCAAGGTCTACGCCGGGAAATATATTGATGATGGCATTGCGCACCTCGAATGCTGGGACCAGTGGTTCTTTTGCCGGGATGGGCTCTATGCCCCCTGGCGAATCAACCCAGACCTCAATCAGAGCATTCTGGGCTGCGAGGAGATTGACCCGGCCCATTGGATCATGCGGGAAGTGGATGACCCGATCGACGAAATTGCGCTGATCGCCTACCTGCGCAAAAACATGAGCCAGAAAGATTGGGATGGGTTCATCGAGGTCTTTGGGATTCCGGCGATCTTTCTGATCATGCCCGACAACGTCGGGAATGATCCGGCGAAGCTCGCCGAATATCAGGAGACGGCGGAGGCCGTCATCAGCGATGCGCGGGGGGCATTGCCCGCCGGAAGCGACGTGAAGACCGTGGGCGGCGATGTGCGTGGGTCGGCACCTTTTAAGGACCACATCAACTATCAGGACAGCCAGATCGTGCTGGCCGGTACGTCCGGCAAGCTGACGATGCTAAACGATGCAACGGGCATGGGCAGCGGCCAGAGTGACCTGCATGAGGCGGTGTTCAATGAGCTGGCCCAGGCGGAGGCGAGGGAGATCGCCGGTATATTCCAGCGGGCGATTGATGCACCGCTCCGCGAGCGCCTATTCCCAGGGCAGCCATGCCTGGCTTATTTTGATTTTGGTCAGTCCGACAGCGAGGATATTGGCGCGGTGTTGGACCATGACGGCAAGCTGGCGTTTTCGGGGCGTCGCATTGCCACGGGGGATTTACAAGAGCGCACGGGCTACGAGATCGAGGATATTCCCCCGCAGGCGCAACCCGCCGCGTCACCTTATCGCGAGCGCAACAAGGCCCGCGTGGCGAACCGGGAGCAGGACTCCCAGCCGCCAAGTGAGCAGTTCCTCGATCGGGTGAACACCCTCTATATGAAGGCGCTGGCGGCGGACACGCGCCCGCTGGCTGAACGCCTGGCAGCGCTGCTGATGATTGAGGACGACGGCGAGCTGCTCGCGGCCCTCGAAGCCTTGGAAAAAGAGTTTCCCGAAATTGCGGGGCAAGTGCTGGATGGCGAAGCGAGCGCCCAGGTGTTGGATGATGCCCAACGCACGGCAATGGCGGCGGGCCTGGAACAAGGGGGCCTGCAATGACCTTGCAAACCACCCAACAGACACCGGTTTTTGGGATCAACTACGACCTTGGATATGTGGGCTTTGTTCGGCATCGGGAGCCGGGCGCACTCTCCAGGGGAATCACCTATTTTACGCGGTGGGATAAGCTGAGCGAGATATCCGTGACCCACACATTTATCGTGACGGCCCCGAATGCCTGTGTGGAGGCCCGCTGGCGTGAGGGTGTTCAGATTACGCCGCTGAGCGATTACTTCAACGGCGAGGCGCAGGTCTTTTTCCGCAAGCCGGTGCTCTACAGCGAGCACACGGGCCAGCTCATTGCAAGTCTTGCCCGCCAGGACATCGGCGCACCTTACGACAAGCTATTGCTTATCGGTCACGCGCTGGGCGGGCTCATCTTCTTCCGGTTTCTGAATTTCATGCGGTGGCGTTTGCCGGAGGACTTGTTCACGCGCCTGCTCGATACGCCGGATGCGTTCATCTGCTGCGAGCATGTGGCGCATGTGCTGCGGCAATTCACCGAGTACTGCAACCGGGGGTGCCTCCGGCGCGGGGCTCGGGCGGTTAACCCGCAGATGCTTTTCGAGGATGAGGAACTTTTCGAGCCCTGGAAAAAGGCATGAAGAAAGAAGGGATGACACATGGGAGCTTATTCGCAGGAATCGGAGGGTTTGATCTCGGCTTCCAGCAAGCTGGATGGTGCGTCAAGTGGCAGGTTGAAATCAACGCCACCTTGCGGGCTGTGCTTGCCGATAGATTTCCAGGAAGCAGGCAACATGCCGACGTGCGGGAATGCGGAGCGGCGAATCTTGAAAAAGTTGACTGCATCACCGCGGGCTTCCCGTGCCAAGATTTATCATCCATGGGAGCAAGGGCTGAAAGGCAAGGGCTTGAAGGACGCCGTTCAGGTTTATTCTGGGAGGCCCTACGAATTATCCGAGAAATACAACCGCGCTGGGTGGTGCTTGAAAATGTCGTTGGCTTGCTCCATTGCCACGATGGCCGCGACTTCCAGACGGTCATCCAGGCCCTTGCCGCGAGCGGGTATGTGGGATTCTGGCGAGTGCTTAATGCTCAATATTTCGGAGTCCCCCAAAATCGTCGCCGCGTTTTCTTGGTCGCGGGTTTTGGATGCCACCCCACAATGGAGTTCTTGGCTGACGCCGCCCCAGTGGAGGCAATACCTAGCTTGTCTGAAAAAATCAAAGTCCCACGGAACGCGGATTCCTTCGCTGGCAATACTATTACGGCTAAAAACGCGGCCTGCCGCATCAACTTGGGCTCTGAGGTTCTCATCGCTGAAGAGAACGGATGGGGTGAGATGGCTAAGCGGAAAAGAAAGTCTGAGCTACATGGGATTCCCCTCGGACTGGATGACGAAAACTTTATCACGGTTTACGCGGCAGGCAATGCCGTCGTCCCGCCCGTTGCTCGCTGGATTGCGGAAATAATAAATAAATCAAACAAGGAGATGGATCATGGAAAAAATAATTGAAGCACTTCGGGTGATGGATCGGGATACGGCGCACAAGCTGATCGACAGCGTCTATGACCTTTATGAGCTGGCGGACAAGTTCGGCCTGCTCACCCCGGACGCGAAATAAGGCCCGTGAAGCGATTTAAGGAGCGGAGGCGGTTAATGACCCAGATTAAAACAGAGAATCAAAATGCAATGGACTTCCGGCTTTTTGCAAAGGCATCACGCGGGGAGTCTGCGCGGCGGTGGTGCGTGGTGATGGCGTGCGGGTTGGTTTTGGGTTTTTTTGCGGGGTGCGCGACGGGTAACGGGCCGCTGAGCGACTACACGGCGGATACGACGCCGGGACATAACGGGGAGAGCTGGGTGGGGGGAGAGTGAAGAAATGAAGAATGAAAAATGAAGAATGAAGAATGAGAAATGAAGAATGGGGAATGAAATAGCATGAAAATAATGATCATCGACACGCAAGGACCAACGGGGATTAGCGACAAGTATGCCGCGCTGCTTCCGCATTGCACGTTCCGGGGCTATGAGCTGGGGGCAGTGGCAGGTACGGCGTGTCATCCGCATGGGTTGATGTGCGGCTATCTGGCGGGGGTGATCCAGCAGGAGCCCACCGAGATTGTTTTTGTGCGGATTTTCGACCAGCAGGGGAATCCGCTCTCTGGGTCGCACGCTTGGATGTTGCGGGTGATCCGGGAAGAGCGGCCCGATGTGATTAGCCGAAGCTGGGGCGCGTGGGATGGGGACACCGGCGCGGGTGAGGATGTGGCAATACGGGCGTGGAGCGATTGGGTGCAGGATTACGCCACGCTCAAGGGGGAGGTTGAATTTGTCGATTTTGCGGCGGCAGGGAATAACGATTGCAATGATGAGGATGCGGACGTGGATTATCCGCACTGCCTTATGCCGGAGGTGAGCAACATTATCGGCTCCTGCCGTCGTGATGGGATTCCGAGCGAGTTTTCTGGTGATGGCCCTGGTGTGCAGTGCTGCGCCTGGGCGGAACGAATCAACCTTTGTAACAATGGGAGTTGGGAGCTTGGTTCCGGCACCTCGTTTGCCGCGCCGAAAATGGCCGGTGTGTGCGCGCTGTACGGTCTGAGCAATAAGCAGTGGCGGGAGTATGTGCGGCTGAAGGCCACCAGGCCGAAGGGTTTTGATTCAGTGGTGTCGGCAAAGTGGGGTCACGGCTGCATGGAACATACCTGGCAGGAGGCGCTGGCACAGGTGGCGAATCAGTTCCGGCCCCCGATTGTGAAGAGCGTGATTCCGGGCATCAAGGGCCATGTGCGCTGGCATGATTTCCGGTTGGTGGTGTGAATGGAGAATGAAAAATGAAGAATGAAAAATTGAAACTACTTTTTGCGGGTGCGCTGGCGCTGCTGCTCTGCGGGTGTTGCGAGACGCTGCAAGTGCAGGTGCTGAGCAATAACAACATCCTGGCCACGCGGTGTCAGAGCGCGACGGCGCTGACCAACGCGGTGGCGTCGGGATCGGCCAGCGGCGGGGGAACCACCAGCCTGAGCGTGCCGATTGACAAGGTCGCCCTGGCAATCAGCCCGAGTGCAACCATTAGCGAGGTGACGAAATGAAAACAAAATTGATACTTAACCGGGCCTTTCAGGAGGCGGAGGATGGGTTTTACCAACTTTCACCGTTCGGGGAGTTCCCCGGATCGCTGGAGGTGGGGGGAAAGATCGTGCCGGTGGTGCAGGTGCTGACCCGCGAACACCTGGAGCCGATTTTCAACCGGCTTGTGGCGCAGGCCAAAGACCCGAACTGGGGGGGACTCCTGGGCGACCGCGAGCATTGGAGCCTGAGCGATGACAAGGCGACCGATGCGCTGGCCTGGTTCAGGGAGTTCGAGCTTCGGGCGGACGGCATCTATGCCAAGCCCAAAAAGACCGAGCTGGGCGAACGCCTGGTGAACGGCGGCACGCTGCGAATGATCTCCCCGGTGTTTGATGTGGAGCCGGAGGATGGCGGAGAGATTAGCAACGGCTCGCGCATGATCCCGACTGGCATTGACAGCATCGGGTTCACGAACCGCCCGCGCCTGGGAAGATTTATGAAGCCCGTCTCGAATCGGGACGGGATAAACCACAACAACAACCAACCGGAGGACACAATGAAGTTGGTCAACAAAGCACTCAGTCTCCAGGACGATGCGGATGAAACCTCCGTCGTCGCGGAGATTGAAAAGCTGAAGAACAAGGCGGAGCAGAACACTGCGCTGCAAACGCAACTGGATGCCGAGAAGGCGAAAGTGGCGAACATGGAACGCGCCCAGCTCGAAAAAGAAGCGGATGCATTCCTGGAATCCAACAAGGACCGAATCGTCAACACCGACGAAGCCCGCGCCGAGATGAAGACGCTCTTCATTGAGAACAAGGCGGCGGCTGAAACGGCGCTGCGCGTGCTGGCTCCAGCGAGGCAGGAAGCGCCGCAGGCGGTGAACCGCAGCACAAGGCAGCCCGCCAGCGCAACGGATGGCGACGATGCGCGGAAGGTCGTGACCAACCGCGAGGTCGAGCAGTACGTGCGTGAGCATCCGGGCACAAGCCACACGCAGGCGTTCAGCATTCTGACGAACTGCGAAGAGTAATCAACCAACCGATCAAGAATCGAAATCAGAACCCAAGGAGAAAAAAAGAATCATGAACATCATTAAATTGTTTGCGAACAAGGCGAGCACGGACCTTTCCGATAAGGAAGGATATTTCGTGAAGTACGACACCACGGGCCTCGCGGTATGCAGTGCCATCACCGATAAGGCCGTCGGCGTGATCACGCTGGGCGGAGCCACCGAATCCGAAGTGTGCATCTTCGGCGAGTGCCAGGCGCTGGCCGGGGGAGCCGTAACGGCTGGGGCGCATGTCACGCCGCATACCGACGGAACCGCCATCGTGACGGCGTCCTCCAGCACCGAAGTGGCGCTCGCGCTGGAATCGGGCGTGGCGGGGAACTGGTGTTCCGTGTGGTTCCAGGGCAGCAACAACGCGGTGGCCTAAGCCATCCAAAAAATTAAAAGGAGATAAAGACCATGACCAAGCCCAACAATGTGATTCAGCAGAAGCAGCTCACCAACTACGCCGTGGCCGTGATGAACGACTCGGCGAGAGTGCTCAATCTGGCAAAACTTTTTGCCCCGATTGTTCCTTGCGGCGTGACCAATGGCGAATACAACATCTTTTCCGACCTGAACAGTTTCCGCTCTTATGCGGATGGCCGCCGTGCAATCGGCGGGCAGGCCAAGGTGTTGCAGTTCCTCAGCACGACGGACACCTTCGCTGCGAAGCCCTACGGCTTGCGCATCCCGATTGACAATGCCGAGCGCGACCGCGCAGGCGATCAGTTCCAACTGTTGCAGGAAGGCAAAACACGAACGCTGACCATTTCGTGCCTGAACAGCTTCCTCCAGCACGTCATCAGCACGGCGTATGCCGGAATCAGTGCCACGGCGAGCTACGGTAAGTGGTCTGAAGCCAACGTGGACCCGATTGCAGAATTGGATGCTCTGATTGAAGCGATCTGGAATGCTACGGGTATTCTGCCCAACAACCTCGTGATTGACTTCGGGGCCTGGCTGAAGCTCAAGAACAATCCGATGGTTGCCAAGCGGATGCCCGGCGCTGACCTGGTCACGGTGACCGGCGAGCGCGTGGCCGCTCTGCTGGCCAACCCGGAAATGCGCATCACCATCAGCGATGTGGCGATGTATGCCAGCCGCACGGATGAGGCAGCCAACACCAAGAAGGGTGCGTTGGCCGGTGGCGTGATGATGTTCCACAGCGCGCAGAACGCGACGCAGTATGACCCGAGCTTCATGAAGAGCTTCACGGTCAGCCAGAACCTATTCACCGAGGTCTACTCCTACGCGGAAGCTCCGCATGTGGAATGGTACGAAAACGACTGGACGGTCGCCGTCGAAGTCGTGGCCGCCTCGCTGGCCCGTCGCATTGCCGTGACCTGATCGCAGGCCGCATCAACCGGAATCCATAATCAATAATTAAGGAGAAAGAATCATGATGAAGAAATTACTCGCAGCCGTTTGCGCGGCTGCATTGACGGTGACGCTGTTCGCCGGGATCGCCCAGGCAGGTACCGTGTATGACCGCGAGGTCATTACCCTGGGAACCACCACGGGCGCCGGAGCCTGGACGAATGATTATTCGTACACGGCGCTTGAGCTGAAACGCCTGTGGATGTTCACCACCACGGGATGCACCACGGCGAATCAACAGACGGTGACGTTTAATCGGATCACGAGCGGTGGCACCTACACCCAGAGTGTGGGGTCGGTGGTCTTGGCGACCAATGGCACCTACACGTCCAGCGCGTCGTTCACGGCGGCCTATCTGAAGTACGGCGACGTGCTGAGCTTCAGCGGCAGCATCGCGACCGGTGGCACCGGCATGGTTGAGTTCGAGGTGCAGAAGCACTAACCCAATAGGCGGCGCGCCGGCTTTCAACCGGCGCGCCTCCGCCCTGGAGAAACCTCATGGCCTGGCGAAGAATCACCGAAGCCGACATCCTGACACGCATCAGCGCTACGGAGCTGGATGCCTTCCGCTCGCTGCTGCTGGGCGATGGGCAAGAAGACCCTGTTGATTACTACATTGACCAGGTCACCGATCTGGCGCGGGGCAGCATCGCCGGGAATCCGGCAAACCTCCTCGGGGCTGCGGGGACGATCCCGCAGAAGCTCCTCGGCCCGTGTGTGGATATGATCGTTATCGAGATCATGAAGCGTTGCGGCGGGGTGCTCATTGACCCAAACGACGCTCGGAAGGAAGCCGCGCGCACGGCGATGCAGCTTCTCCAGCGGGTGGAGCGAGGTTTGTTTGCCATCGAGGAGCCACTCGAAAAGAGCGACGAGGCGCACGGCATACCATCGCCCAGCATTAGTGGAAGCACCGCTCGCTTTCGCCGCGATCAACAGGATGGAATTTGAAAGGACGTTGACCATGAAAGAGCAGATTAAAAAAGAATTGGATAAGCTCAAGCTGAAGAGCATCGCCCAGGGCGGCAAAATTTATGTGGAGCTTTCGGCGGAGGATCAGCCGGGCACCCAGCAGCGTGTGATTGACGCCTGCGGGGGCATGGGCAGCATTCGGCGCTGGAATGAGGTGGGCAAGGCGTGGCTAATCATAATGCCGAACAAGGCCGCGCCTTCGCCCGCCAAACCCGAACCGGCAGCGGAAGGGCCCGAAAAGAAGCAGGCGAAAAAGTGAGCGTGGAAAACTACAGCGACGCTTTGCAGGAACACGTTGTCCGCCGTTTGCGCGGGTGGGGTGAGCTGGCAGGCATGGAGATCAGCCACGAGGAGGATAAAGACCTCGTGAAGAACATCCAGAACAGCCTGCTGAAGCTGGGCATTGCCATCATCGTTGGCGCACCGGCGGAAGATTGCAGTGCCAAGCAGATCCCGACGCCGGTGTATGACCGTGTGACGATCACGGTGGATGTGGTGGAGAACGTGCTTTTTAACCGCGCTGCAAGCGGGTCGCAACAGCCTTGTAAGGTGGTTGCAAAGCGGTGTGTTTCGGCGCTTTGGCTGTTTAGACCAGAGGGATTCAGCGGCGTGCTGGTGGCCGACACACCGGTGATCAGAACCATTTCCAGTGAGCAATATTCCATTTACCGAGTGACATTCAAAACAGGAGAATAACATGACGACATCAAGAGCAGACATTATTCGCGGGCCAGCCGTGATCACCTATGACAGCGTTTCGATCTTCACCGAAGACGACATCAAACTGGATTATGACATCCAGACCTTCAAAATGCCTTCGTCCATTCATGGCGAGGCGGATGAGCGCATTGACAACATCGCGTTCAAGCTCAGCTTTAAGCCGGAGGGCTTCTGGGCTTACCGCTCGGTGCTGTGTCCGTACCATACGCCGATCTACGGCACAAGCCTGGGAGGCGCGACCGATAAAAACGTGGTGATCCAAACGCTGGCCGGGCAGGAAATCACCATCAAGGCCGGGTTCATTTCCAAGATGCCCGACCTCACGCTATCCGCCGGGAAATCCTTCTGGGGGTCGTGCGAGATCACCTGCGTCGGTGCCAATGCGACCGCGTGGAGCGACGCCGCCAAGCGCGTGGCCATCGCCGGAAATGCATTCTCCGACGCCACCTACAACACCAGCGGCAAGGTAACGATACCCTACGCCGCCGCTTGGGGTGCCTCCGCACCGTGGAGCAGCATCGACACCTTAGACGGCTGGACGATCAGCTTTGAGATGGGCATGGACCCGGTGACCAGTGACCGCGAGGGCATCCTGGACTACACCCTCGGGGCCGTCGGCGTGATGGCGAAATGTACGCCCATCGGAGTGAGCGAGGCCAATCTGCTCTCGCTCATGAAGATTCAGGGGGCGGGCATCGCCCGAGGTGTGAGCCTCGGCGGCAACAAAAACGACCTTGTCATTCAGGGGGCCACCGAGGCCGACCCGAAGGTGACGATCAAAAACTGTGCGCCCAAAACAGCGGGCTATGCCTTCGGGCAAACCACGCTGCGCGTGGGTGAGATCGGCTGGGTGGGCGTCAACACCATCGCCTCGGGCGCTCTCGGCCAGTTGTTCGACCTCGGCGTCGTGCCTGGCGCGTAAGGGTGAGCCATGAAAGTGACCTACATCCCCACCGGCGGAAGCTCGACCACGCTCTGCGATCATTCACAGAGCGTGTCCAACGTGCGAAACACGCCCGTTCATTCTGAGCGCGTGGTGCCCCACATCGGCACCACCGCGCCCGGAATGTGGGATGACGGGAACTTTTACAACGTGTTGAGTTTTGAGGTGGCGGTGGCGTGCGCCACCCTAGCCGCCGCCGAGCGCATGGTGGCCGGATACGCGCAGACCTTTGTGCGCACCGGTGCCGTGACGATTGAGTATGCCACCAGCGACACGCAGACCATCAGCGGCGCCCTGCTGCGCGTGACGGGCCTCTACATGCGCGGAATTATGGTCTTTGTGACCTACGAAATCAAAGGAGTCGTTTCATGATGACCCGTAAAAGCATTATTCTGTTGATCGCGCTCTGCGCCTTTAGCGCCCATGCCGCCGATCTCAATCTGCGCACCCTGGAGCAGACGTGGGACGTGAACACCACCGCCTCCAAAAAAGTCGCCCAGGTGGAATTTTATCGCGGCGAGTCCTTTGCACTTACCCTCCAGGCAAAAGCCAAAGGCCAACCCGTGGACCTCAGCGCCACCAACCTGGTCACCACATGGGAGCTTGCCGAGTGGGACGCGCTCACCAACGGGTGGATCATCCTGACCGGCACCGTGGCCAATGCCACCAACGGCCTTGTGCATTTTGCCCTCACGCCCGATCAAACCGAGGGCCTCGCCCCCGGCATGTACCGAGGCGAAGTTTGGGCCTGGCAAGCCGAGGACACCAACATGGTCAAAGCGGCCCTCCTCGCGGCGCAGCGCGTGGAAGTGCTGGCCAGCGCGGGCGGGCGCTACACCGTGCTTATGGACCGTGCGCCCTTTCCGTGGGAAGCTACGGCCTGGGCCGTGCAGTCACTGTTGCAAGGGCAAGTCAACGCACTTTCCAACGATTGGAAATCCACCGACACCACCGTCCAATGGTTGGAGGGATGGCAATCCTCATTTTCCAATGACTGGACAAATCACACCGAAAGTTTCCAACGTCTGGAAAGTAGTTCCGCAGAGATCGGGAGCAACCTCACCTCCGAGGCGACCGCCCGCCTCGCGGGGGATGCCGCCGCAAGCAGCAACCTAGCCACCGAGGCCGCTACCCGGCTTGCCTCCACCTCGCTGCTTGGCAGCAATATCACCGCTGAGGTTGCCGCTCGTATCGCGGGGGATGCCGTCGCCAGCAGCAACCTAGCCACTGAGGCCGCTACCCGCCTTGCCGCCACCTCGCTGCTTGGTAGCAACCTCACCACCGAGGCCACCGCCCGGATAGAAGGCGATGCCGCCGCAAGCAGTAACCTGGCCACCGAGGCCGCTACCCGCCTTGCCGCCACCTCGCTGCTTGGCAGCAATATCACCGCTGAGGTTGCCGCTCGTATCGCGGGGGATGCCGCCGCAAGCAGCAACCTGGCCACCGAGGCCGCTACCCGCCTTGCCGCCACCTCGCTGCTCACCAGCAACCTCACCTCCGAGGCATCCGCCCGGATCGAAGCAGATGCCGCAATAACCGGTCGCATTGACGTGGTCGAGACGACCGCGCTGACCTCCGTGAGGTGCTCCGGTGGCTGGTATCACCCGGATTATTTCACTCTTAGTTTCCGCCCGTACCCGTATCGCGTGATCAGCGAGGGCGAGACCAACGCCGTCTATAGTGTCTATGTGAGCCAGATTACGGTGGACACCGCAGCCGGGCACTTGCTGGAGCCATCCATTGTCCGCATGAGCACGTTTACCGGCGGCGTGGCGTATGCTGCCTCATCTAACTGCACGATCCAGACCGTCACCGTGACCAACTGGAACGGGTGGGCGCTATCCACCTCCACCGTGCATGCGGTGATATTCGACGCGGAGCTGGAGGCAGGAGCCGTCGCAGAGATCACCGCCACGCTCGGAGGCTACACGCGCACAGCGAGCCTAACCTACGCCGTGAGCAATTGGTACACGTACAACCAATATCAGGGCGATGTGCCCGGATCACTCCGCGCCTACGTAAACACATCTCTCGCCGCCCGTGCCTCCAACACCAACGCGAGCATCAAGCTCTATGAGGACGGCTGGCCGTCATACGGGACCGGCGGCACCTGGACGCGCAACACAAACTGCTGGATCGGCAATATCAACCTCACCTGCGCCTCGCCCTACAACTCGCAGGAGAACCAAGTCGAAAAAGGCGGAACAGCCATCACCCGACAGCACATCGCCTTTGCCGAGCATTACCAGATAACTAACGGGGCCTCTGTGCTATTTGTTGACGGGACAAATGGGCTACACTGGCGCACGATGACGGCCAGCCGCCGGATCGGATTGACCGATGCCATGATCGGCCTGCTGGACTCTCCGCTGCCGGAATCTATAACCCCTGCCAGCCTCATGCAGCCATCAGACAACGGGAGGTTCCTGGGCGCTCAGAATATGTCTGGCGGAATCGGCGTCCGGACGGTCCATCTAAAGGCCGTGGAGAGCAACGACCCGCATACATTCGCAAAATGGGCCTGCTACAGCTATGCCTACATCGATGGAGCCAATGGGATTGTAGGATCGGCCAGCGCCGCGACCGGAAGGGCCGACGCCAACTCAGTGTTTTCAGCAGGCGTAATCGTTGGTGATTCGGGACAGCCAACCTTCATCCTCATTGGCACCAATACCGTTCTTTATTCCACGTTCCATTCATCGCTCGGCGGGCCAAACTACGCTTATTTATCCTCCTACATCGAGGCGGCAATCGCGAGCATGGGAAACTCGGTCTACACCAATCTGCATTATATTAACCTAGACGCCTGGCGCGATCTTAACCTTCCGTCAGTCCCGTAAGGAGCCACATGAAACGATATTTAACAATCGGGGCGCTGCTGCTCAGCGCAACCATCGCCCATGCCGAAGTGACCGGCCTCATCAGCAACCTGCTCGTCTCATTTGCCACCTCGG
The DNA here is from genome assembly GCA_964490935.1 of uncultured Verrucomicrobiota bacterium. GTDB lineage: Bacteria > Verrucomicrobiota > Kiritimatiellia > RZYC01 > RZYC01 > JAQVYB01. The sequence continues at coordinate 9,427 of CAZBEO010000041.1, read as the reverse complement.
CGGAAATCGACGAAACCGTGTTTAAAAATGGCGAGTTTATAATCAACGCATCAGATTACCACGACGCCCGAATAGGCAACGGGGACGATCCGGGCGGAGTCCGTATCTGCCGCACCGACGTGCTGACCGAGCCATCGCGCTCATTCCCATATCCGATAAAAATGAACGGCAACGAAATCGCCATGAATGGGTCCTACACGATCGGAGCCGAAGGCCCGCTCTGGTACGTTAGGTGCAACGGCAGCAACGTTATCTCTGTCCTTGCAGATGCGCAATCGTTGGGGACGATCATCGGCGAGGAGTATGCTGGGAGCAACACCCTGCGCATCATCATCGCCGTGGAGGATGCCGCTCTTGATCCGCTGGTGCAGTACTCCACGAGCATCATCACGCCATCGTGGACCGATTGCGTCTACAGCGTATCGCGCCCCTCGCCCAACACCGTCCAACTCGATATCGCGATTCCAGAGGCGGATTTGCAGGGATATTTCCGCATCAGCGCATTAAGCGGATTCCGCGCACGATTCGGCCTGCCGCTGGAGGCCCCCGAAATCACAACCGATGCACTGACCATTGGCGGGCAGACCCGCACCAACTGGCCTCCGGAATTCGATCCGACCACGCTGACAGGCAAGCTCGATCGAGCAGGATCAATAGTGTTCACCGACCGCGACATTCTGCGCAACGTGAACGATAGCGGCCTGTTGCTTGGAGGAGGGGCCGCCTGGAATAATGGCGCGATGCTTGAATTGGGTGGAGACGATGCCGCAGGCGATGTGGCTGGAGGGTCTGCGCAAGTGCTCCTTAAGGACTATTGGTCGACTTTCCGGGTCCGCCGACGCGACGATTGGTCAACGGTCTTCGGGGTTGATCACTCTGGCCTCACGCTAAACGGCACGCTGTACACATCAATCGCCACCGGCGATCCGCTGTACGGCTTCACCGAGTTAGACCCCCACCTTGCAAGCTGGCTCAGTACAAACGATGTGATCAGCGCCAGAAGCATTGTCGCCGATGGCTCGGAACTCATAACGCTAGGGGACCACGGAGGGCCTAATGATGAAATATATTTGAAGGCGGAGACAAGAGTAACGGATGATCTAAGTGTTCTGGGCTCCGTGTTTGCAGACAGCTTCCGCTCAGGACTCACCGAACTCATTATGGACGGCTCTGGCATGACGTTCATCAACGACGGCGTAACTAATCTCATCCCCCTCACCATATCCGAACCGGCCTTCACCAACTGGCTCTCCGCGCAGGAGTTTACACGCGGCCTAAATGTTGCAGATCGCCTGACCGTTTATGGCGAGAGTAAGATTCCACCGCCCGCCTTGGACTCAACAGACGGGTGGGAATTTACGGGCGACCAGATTACCTGTGCGACCGGCCTTTTGTGGGCACTGCCATCATACTCGCAGAGGACGGCAACCTACAACGTCACCAATCAAATTGCGCCCGGAGCGCTCTGCCGCGTTTCATTCGGGCTGGCGGTGACTACGGTCAGCATTAGCGTGTCCTACAGTTGCGGGGGGGATGATTATACGACATTTATTTCAGGTGCTACAGCTTCGGCAGTTTCGGGCGATTTTACGCCAACCGGCGTGGTGACTCACCTCCGCATATCCAGCTCAGCGACGGGGTCGCCGAGCTATGGGTTCTCTGTTTCCGAGTTGTCGTTGTGGACCATCCCGAGCGCTGTTATCGGGGGGGGGCTGGAAACCGTTTCGCTATCAACAGAGGACCTGACCGTCACAGGCACGGCGACGGTCGAGAATATAATTATTTCGCGCGTTTACGACGCGAACTCCAACGGTGTGAGCGGGCACATGGCAATGTATCAGGCAACCGCATGCGCACATAATGGAGTCAGCGGCGAGTTCGCAATGAGCGGCGCAGCCAACAGCGCCTTCAATGGCGTAAGCGGGGCGTCGGCGATGCAATGGGCGAGTGGCTTATACAATGGCGTGAGCGGATACCAGGCCATGTATGACGCAGCAGGGTCATTCAATGGCGTGAGCGGATACAAAGCCATGTACGCCGCCAAAGGGTGCAACAGAAATGGGGTGCTCGGCAATTCGGCCATGCAATACGCGACGAATTGCGAAGACAACGCGGTGAGCGGGTACGGGGCAATGACCTGCGCGGCTGGCGCAACGAACTCACTTGCCATCGGAGCATGGGCCGGGCGCAACGCCACGGGCAAGGCCAGGGGCTACATTGACAGTTACGCCACCGACCCCGGTGACTCTCACAGCCCAACCAACGACCTCATATTTTTTGATAACGGCTCGCTCTACTTAGGGCGCGGCACCACCGCAACAAACAAGATCGTGCTGCGAAACCTGCCCACCAGCGACCCCGGAGTCGTGGGGCAACTGTGGCAGGTCACCTCCAACCTCTATATCTCAACTGGACCTTGATAACCCAATGACCATCCCCGCGCAACAACACACCGAGCGAAAAGAGATCATGCCCACCACGGCACGGAGCCGTGAGCTGGAGCTGCTCAGCCCAGACATCCGCGAGCGGGCCTTCTTTTCTGCCACGGTGGACAAGGCGGACATTCTTCAGCGCGCCAAAGACCTCACCATCCGGATGCTTAACCCCGACGCCGATGGCCCCGGAATGAAGATCGGAAAGGCCGGGTTCCGCGAGGGGATGCGCCAGCTCCTCGGCTCGATGGGCTATGCCCTCACGCCCGACGGCCTGCTAACCGACATCACCTCCACCAAGCGCCTCAATTTGATCGCCACAATGAACACCCAGGAGGCGCAGGCATACGGCCAATTCACCGGCGCGCAGCAGCCTGCCGTGCTCTCCGCCTTCCCAGCTCAGGAGTTATTTCGCCTTCAATCCCGCAAAGAGCCCCGCGACTGGATGGAGCGGTGGGTGGCTTCCGGTGGCAGGCTCTACGCCGGGCGTATGATCGCCATGAAGGACTCGCCCGTTTGGTCCGGCATATCGGCCTTCGGGCGCCCTTATCCGCCCTTTGATTTCAATTCCGGCATGTGGACGCGAGGCATCACACGCGGCGAGACCGTGCGCCTCGGAGTATGCGAGCCCGACGATGTTCCGGCGCCCGATCCGCGCACCTACAATGCCGACGTGCAACAGGCTTGCAAACCCCTTTCAACCGGCTTGCACGCCGCCCTGAAAAAGCGCCTCGGAAGCGCCGTGCGCATAGATGCCGATGGCGTGGTGCATCTGTTTCGCGGGGGGGCATCATGAGCTTTGACATTACCTTAGACGATAAAGTAACCACCGCCCTGGATCAACTCGCCCAACGCCTGGCCGGGATCAATGAGGTGATCGGCGAATCGGGCCAGCGCGTGCTCATGGATCACCTAGCCGCGAAAGAGGCCGATGCGGCCTCCCACAAAACCGCCCGCCGCCTCGGCGCGGAACCCACCGGCGTGTTCTCCGATATGGCCCGCTCGCTCTCACGCTCGATGAGCGGCGCCACCGCCACCGTGTCTATCAACCACCTTGCCGCCCGCCTGCATTATTTCGGCGGCACCATCACTCCGCAGCGGTCAAAATATCTCACCATCCCCGTGGCCGCCGAAGCCTACGGCAAGAGCCTCGGAGCAGGCGACTTTTCCGGCCCCCTGAAATGGCTCTTTGGCCGCAAAGGCCCCTATGCCGTAGCCAAAGCATCCGCCCCCGAAAACATACTCTTCATCCTCGCCAAGTCCGCCACGATCCCAAAAATGCCCACCCTGCTGCCGGATGAATCCACCTGGATAACCGGCATCCTCGATACCGTGCTCGATGCCCTCGGATTGGAGGCCGCCAATGGCTGATAAAAAACTAGACATCATCATCAATATCCTCAAGCGCATCACCGGCCTAAAAGAGACGCAAGACGGCGTCAAAGACCTCGGCGAGGAAGCCGACAAAACTGCCCAAAAAGGCAAGTCTGCCTGGAAGCAATTCGGGGAAGATTTGGACAAGGTAAAAGCGGGCGTCGGCAAAGTCAAAGCCGGGCTCGATACCATGCTAGGGGTGGTCAAAAAAGTGGCACTCGGAATCGCCGGTGCCGCCGCCTCGATCGGCGCGCTTGCCATCAGCTCCGCCAACTTCAATCTTACTGTGGCCCGTGCCGCCACTATGACCGATAAACTCGGCTTCAAAGAGCTTCGCAGCGAGGCCATTAAGCTCTCCCAAGAGCTGGGCATCGTGAAGACAGAAATATCCGGCGGGCTCTACCAAGCACTCTCCGCAGGCATACCCTCAGATAACGTGTTCAGTTTCGTTTCCACCGCCGCAAAAATCGCCGTGACCGATGGCTCCGATGTGGCCACCGTGGTGGATGGTCTAAGCACCGTGCTCAATGCGTTCAAAATCGACGCGTCCCAGACGGATGCCGTGGCCGATGCGATGTTCACAACCGTTGCCAACGGGAAAACAACCTTCGCCGAATTGGCCTCATCCATGTCCACCGCCGCACCTACTGCATCCGCCCTTGGTGTGTCCTATGAAGAGGTGCTTGCCGCCGCTGTCACGATGACCAAACAAGGCGAGCCCACCGCCAGCGCGATGAACAAAATCAGAAACATGATGCTAAAGCTAAATGACGAACTAGGCGAAGGCTGGGCAAAGACAAAGACATTCCAGCAAGCCCTCGTAGAAGTAGCAGAGAAGAGCAACAACTCGGCGCTAGCGCTACAGCAGATATTCGGCATGGAAAATGTGTCCGGCGTAATGGCTTTAACTGGGGCGAATGCGAAAGATGCCGCCTCCGCCCTGCAAACAGTAATAGACCGACTTTCCGGAGTTGCTGATGCACACGAAAAAGTGAACAAATACATGCACTGGAACCAGGCGTGGGAAACAATAACTGGTATCTTGCAGCAAGTCGGAGATGTACTTGATCAAACGATTGCTCCGCAAGTGCGAGACATAGCGAAAGAAATAGGGAAGTGGGTCACTGACACCGCATTTTGGGATAAACTCGCCAACAAGATGGTAATGATTCGGGAAGAGGTGCTTTCCATTGTGGCCGCTGCCAAGTCGGATCAATTCGGGATCGCCGATGTGGGCAACCTGCTGATCACCTATGCCAAGATCGCCGCAGGCGAAGCCGTCAACCTCCTCGCCACCGGGGTTGTCGCCGTTGGAAGGCTACTCGGGAGTGCCGCAATCGACTACCTAACCGAGCACGCGGCATCCGTGATGACCACCATTGCAAGCCCAATGTCGGCCACGGTTGGATTCGTAAAAAATCAAATCAGTTCGCGCCTCGGAGGCGGCGAAGAAGAGCCCTCGCCTATCATCAATGTGGTGGACACTTCCGCGCTGCAAAAACAGGCCGAAGAGCAGCGTGCAGCGATGGTTGCCGTGGGCGAATCCATCCGCGCAGGAACCCAGGAGATAACCGCCGCCGCCGCCGAAACGGCAACCACCGTGCAAGCCGCCGGAAATGCCGTTGCACAGGCCATGCAGACAGGCGACCAGGTCGCCGATGCAATGGATCAATACGCCTTCGTGGTCTACGATGGGAACGGCAACATAACCGAGGCACTGGACCAAGCGGGGAACGACGTTACCGCCGCCGCGCAGGCCAACAAGGAGGCCATTGATTCCGCCGCCAAACAAGCCACCACCGACTTACAGGCCGGAGCCTCCACCATCACCACCGCCGCCACCGCCGCAACAGGCCAGATCGGCGGGAGCATTACCAACCTCGGAACCGCCGTCGGCCAGATGGCCACCACCACCCAACAGGGCCTCGATCAGATCAGCCGGAACATGTCCGGTGCCTATGCCGCCATGAACTCCGCCCTCATGAGCATCATGGCCCAACTCGAGCAGACACGCGCCGTCGCCAACTCAGCCGCCAGCAAATCCGACACCGCCCTGAGCCAAATCAAAAACATGAGGTAGCAAGTGAGCATCTGGAAAATCGTAGATGAAGACGCGACCGAGTATGATTTCAGCTCTTTGCCAATATCGAGCGCAGTGATCCAATACCGCAACATGGCATCGGATAGCCTCACGCTGACCTTCGACTCCGCCCATGATTACGGGCTAATTGCCTGCCTCGCGGAAGCGGAAGTGATAAAGATTAAACGAGACGGTGTTGTCTGCTTTGTGGGTACCGTACAGCCGCACTACCGCGCCCGCGTAGTGCAGCAGCAAGTCGTAGTCGAGGTCCTCGGAATATGGGACGTTCTTGAGAAAACGGTATTCACTCAGACCTTCACCGATGCCGTTTCCGGCAATACCAACACCACGAGCGAGTACACATTCCTCAAAACTACCAGCGCCCGGGATCGCGTCCGCGATGCCTTCAACTGCGCCATGGCGGGTGGAGCATTCACCCGCCAATCGGTCGAAGACCTGCCACATATATACCCGCCCGATGAATCCGGCATCAACCGAACATGCGCCAACATTATCACCGAATATTTAAAGTACTTTCCCGGGGTATTTGTCTCAGTGGATTACACTCAGACCCCACCAAAATTCTACATACTCTCCCCAGACAACGAAGCCGTCACAACGCTCGACACCTCCGCAGGCGACCTCACCTATGAGAGGGGCACCGAGCAGAAAGTATCCCGCGTCTGCCTAAATTACGAGCGCCCCCATGAGGTCTATAACGCGGACGGAACCCTCTACAGCAGCGGAAAGGTACGTATGGCCACCGACAACTACCCGGCAGCCGGAGGATACGGCGCGGGCGTACTGATCAGGACCACGCGGCTCAGCGGGACGATGAAAATTAAGAGGTTGAGATTTACCATGGGTGTGCTAGGTGATACCGCCACACTCCAGTGGGTTTACGATGGGTATTCAAACTCAGGCGAGACGGCGTTCCCTTATGCCGGGTGGCTGTGGGCTATTTCTGGGATTCCGCCCACCACCCCTGGAGCGTCATACATGATTGGGACCCAACAATTCAGCAACCTCCCTATATACGATGTAAACTACCCGTATTGCGGCGGGATAACGTCAACAGGATTGGTGGGGTACCCGGGGGGAACGTCCTTAACATGGTACCCTATTGACACACGGGGCGGGGCCCCGGATAACGGGCTCTCTGGGAATGGAGTAGTATTATTTCAAGTAGTGTCAACAACACTTACGTGGCACAATATCCCGGCGGGCAGGTCCGGGACGCAGACAACAATAATCCAGCCGCCATTCAATCATTACCTTGCGTATCGCGTCGCTTCCCCCCACAACCCAAACGACATCACAATAACGGCTGATGTAGACATATCAGGTTCTCTCGGTTTGCGGCCTGCTTCCGGTGCCGCTCAGGCACTATACACATCCCTCAATTCAGTATATCGCAAAGGCTCGCTAACGGTAACGGAATCCACCTGCCGCGCCATTGAGCACCTAAGACGGAAGGTGGACATTAGCTCGACAATTGGCACGGTCCAGGACATCACCCAAGACATCATGACCGGTCAAACCCGCTACACATTTGGCCGCCCCAGCCACCTATCCCCTCAAGACTTCCTCGCGCTACTTCAAAAGTGATCCTCGGCCCTTTCAAGCGCAAATAATCCGCCTTGCAAGACGCTTGCAAAACCCATCCCGAGCAATTCCCAGCGGGCCATTTCTTATCAACTCACTGTCACAGCTTATCAACTAGGTTGGCGTAATACACCAGGCTGCTAGTAAACAACAGCGGATCGCTGTTGTATCTTAGCCTCATTGACTTGGGCCGCCATACTGCCGACAGCCTGCTAGCCGGAAAATTGCGTTGGTGTTTTTATGGCAAGGCGTGTATCTTGTCCCTGTTTTGTTGCACGAAATGCAAATCGTTACGTCGGAGTGGTGCGGGGCTTATGGAACTACACAGCGAAGAAAACAGGACAAAATGGATTGATTGGCTTTTTTGGTTTACAGCGCTGGTTCTGCTGTTCGGGGCGCTGGGGGTGCGCGGGTTATGGACGGCGGAGGGGCGCTGGGCTGAAATCACCCGGGAAATGCTGATTTCCAAAGATTTTTTTCACCCGTTGATCAATGGACATCCCTATTTTGACAAACCGCTGGTCAGTTATTGGCTGATTGCCCTGACGGCCCCGCTGACGGGTATGAACGAGTGGGCCCTGCGTATTCCAAGCGCTGTGTGCGGATTGCTCGCGCTCTGGGCGACGCGCCGAATCGGGGCCCGACTCTGGGCTCCGGCGGTGGGCCGCTTGGCGGGCTGGATTCTGCTGACCACGTATGGGTTCATGTTCTGGGCGCGCACGGGCGAGGCCGATATGGCGAATCTCGCCTTTATTCTTCTGGCTGTGGCATGGTACTGGCGCCGCCGTGAGTTGCCGAATTTCGTCACGTATCTGGTCTTTTACGTGCTGATGTTTATCGGTGCACAGATGAAGGGTCTCACGGCGATTATCATTCCAATCCTGGTGGTGCTTCCCGATTTACTGGTGGAAAAACGCTGGAAGCATCTCTTTTCATTTTCCCATTTTGGGGCGTTGGCGCTGGGGTCTCTGGTGTATCTGGTGCCGTTTCTGTATTCGCACATGACGGCGGAAGGCTACTCTTCGAGCGGATTGGATTTGGTATTCCGCGAAAATGTGCAGCGCTTCTTTGATCCGTTCGATCACATCGAGCCGTGGTATGCCTATTTCGAGCATGTGCCGGTGCTGTTTCTGCCGTGGAGTCTGATTCTGTTGGTGGCGGCGGTGGCGTGGGTTTTCTCTCCAAACTGGCGGAAATATTCGTGGCACAGCCGCTGGCTGGGTATGGCCCTGGCTCTGATTTTCCTCTTTTTCTCCGCGTCTGGGTCACGTCGCAGTTATTATATTCTCCCGATCCTGCCGTTTTGCGCGTGGTTTACGGCCCTCTTTCTGCTGGCGGCGGACCGCTCGCCCTGGCGGCGGGTGGCCGTGGGCATTCAGTCGGCCCTGATTTTCTTGATCACCCTCGCGGGGTTGGCGGCGACAGTAGCGATTCAGCCGATTGCGCAGCGCCTGAACATTCCTGTTCCGGGGGCGATACGCCTGGCGCTGGCGGCGGCCTCCCTTCTTTCTCTGGGCAGTTGGGTGCTGGTGTGGATCAGCCGAAGGGGGCTTTCGCACGCCACGGGCATCCCGCTGCGCTTTGTACCGCTGCTGGCCACCACCGTCTTTTTCCTGGGCGCGTATTTTTGCGTGATTCAGCCTTCGCTGGAGGGCTTTCGCACCGAAAAATCCTTTTCACTGGACGTGAAAGAAACAGGACGCACGGCGGAAGAAGTCGCGTTCTATCAGCAGTCGCTCGAAAACGTGGTGTTTTATCTGGACCGGGCCCCGCCCTATCATCCGGTGGTGGCCAACTCGCAGGAGGCCTGGGCGTATCTGGCCGGCGGGCCGAACCGGGTGGTGATTCTGCGCCGCCGCGACCTTCCGGCCATGCAACAGGACTTTCCGATCGAGGCGCAAGGCTATGCTGTCGTGGGCGAGCAGGTGTTCGGCTG
>CAZBEO010000040.1:0-30196 GCA_964490935.1 uncultured Verrucomicrobiota bacterium | reverse complement strand
TGCGGGAAACAATTTTCGATAAGCAGGATCAGGATATCGCGTGGTGCCCGGGATGTGGTAATTTCAAGATCTTGGATACGCTCAAGCTTGCCCTTTCTGAAATGGGTATTCGCCCTGAAAATTTGGTGGTCGTGTCCGGTATTGGGCAAGCCCCCAAAACCCCCCAGTATTTCAACACCCACATGTTCAATGGTCTGCATGGTCGATCTCTGCCAGTGGCCTCAGGCGTTAAAGGAGCCAATCCATCGCTAACCGTCTTTGCCGAAGGCGGTGATGGAGATATGTATGGCGAAGGGGGGAATCATTTTATACACGCCATCCGCAGAAATCCTGACATCGTGCATCTGGTGCATAACAATATGGTCTATGGCCTCACCAAAGGACAGGCATCACCCACCAGCCAACTGGGGTTCAAAACGCCGGTGCAGGTGGATGGCGTCTTCGCCGAACCCATAAACCCCATGGCACTGGCCATTTCGCTGAATGCTTCCTTTGTAGGGCGCGCGTTGGCCGGTGATGTGGACCAAACCAAAGAACTGGTGAAAAAGGCCATAGCTCACAAGGGATACGCTCTCATCGATATCCTCCAGCCTTGCGTGACCTTCAACAAGATCAATACCTTCAAATGGTTTAAAGACAACACCTACTACTTAGACAGCTCGCACAATCCATCCGATCGCACCGAGGCTTTCAGAAAAGTCACCGAAGGCGACAAAATGCCGCTAGGGCTTATCTACTGTCGCGAGCTACCAGTCTTCGAAGACCACCTGGCGGCCTATGCCTCCCGCCCCGAACCCCTGTATACCCGCCAGCTGGATGTGGGAAAACTGGAAGCAATGATCAACACAAAACGTGGTGCATAGGCAAAACAAACGCGCGCACCCACAGTTCAGCATTTAAAACCAGCTACGATGCTGGAAATCGTATCAGAATAAAGGATGCGGAATATATAAAAATGAATAAAACCGTGGATTCAAAATGAATGCGGTTTTGATTCCTTAATAACCGAGGCCCTGCTTGCCGAGGAAACACGACCTCGTGCGACCGGGGTGGGCGGCGGGCTTCTCATTGCGCTGCGGGGGATCAATATGAACCCCGGCGCCACTCCGGACGATATGGTTGCCGTCCGATTATGGGCCGATAACGAGCGCCTCATCAGTACCAGCCAGCGGGATCTTTTATCAATCGATGATCTTGTCGAACAGTTGAAAAAAGAAAAAGGGCCGTCGGAAAGCGCCGATTTTGTCGTATCGCTTGCCGACCGTCTGGTCTGGCGTATGAGCGATACGGTCGACACGCTGGAAGACCAGATTGCAGAGTTGGAAGAACAGGTCCTGTCCGAAGAAGGGACCACCCTGCGTTTTGATCTGGCGACCCTGCGCCGGCAAACCATAGCTCTGCGCCGCTATCTCGCGCCTGAACGGGATGCTGTTTCAAGTTTGATGAATGAACGGGTGAGTTGGCTGCATGATGTGCATCGAATGCGATTGCGGGAAGTGAGTGACCGGCTCATACGTCACATTGAAGATATTGATGCGGTACGTGAGCGGGCGGCGGTGACTCAGGAAGAACTGATCAGCCGCGCCTCCGACCAGCAAAACAAGCGCATGTATGTCTTATCCATCGTGGCGGCAGTTTTCCTTCCGCTCAGCTTCTTAACAGGTCTTCTGGGTATTAATGTCGGGGGTATTCCCGGCTCGGAGAATCCAACCGCATTCCTTCCTGTTATTCTGTTTCTGACGGTTACGGTTCTCTGTCAGATACTATTGTTCAAATGGAAAAAGTGGTTGTGATACTTGATCGCGGAAAGAGGGTGACACGGCACAAAGCTCAATGCGTCCTGAACCAAAACTGCTGCCAGTTGTTGACTACAGCCGAGGTCCCCCACAGGCGGTCGAATTCCGGCTTCGCCATAGTGTTTTCTTTTCCGAACTTCCGGCGTGAGCGGGTGCTCAGCGCCGTCCGCTACCGCCCCGAGGCGGGCCGAAGCGGCGCCTGCGCCCGGCAGGTTTCTGGGCCTTCGATGTCTGGACGGACGGTTTGGCCTTTTTCAAATGAGCATTGGGCTGGTCGGATTCCTTGAACCCCTCGAGCGTCCGGCGCTCCAGACGGCTTCCCATGCGTATTTCGATGGAACGCACCAGGGTGGCATCATCTGGAGTCACGAAGGTAAAGGCGTCTCCATCTTTGGCGGCGCGTCCGGTGCGTCCGATTCGATGCACATAATCATCCACATGAGCCGGAACATCGTAGTTGATCACATGGGAAATGGTGGAAACATCCAGTCCGCGCGAGGCGATGTCGGTGGCCACCATAATGTGGAAGGTTCCTTCCCGGAAACCGTCCATGGCGGCTTTGCGTCGGCCCTGTGAAAGATTGCCCTGGAGCGAGGTGGTGCGATGCCCGGCGCTGATCAATTGTCGGGTCAGGCGTTCGGCGCGGTATTTGGTGCGTGTGAAAATCAGCACAGAATTCCGGTCGATCTGCTTGAGCAGCGCCAGCAGAAGCGGCGTTTTGAACTGATTGTCCGATACGGCAAAGAGGGCGTGCGTCACCGTGGCCGGCGGCATGGAATGCGAGATTTCCACCGTTTTCGGATCCCGCATCACCTCGCGAGCCAGCAAGCGTATATTCTCCGGCATGGTGGCGGAGAACAGCAGCGTTTGCCGTTTGGCGGGCAGCTTTTTCACGATGCGCCGGATGTCGGGAAGAAAACCCATATCGAACATGCGGTCGGCTTCATCCAGGACCAACACCTCGATCTTCGACAAATCCACGGTGCCGCGCTCGATATGGTCCAGCAGACGCCCCGGACAGGCAATCACCACATCCACGCCCTTTTTCAATTTGGCAATCTGCGGGCTGATGCCCACGCCGCCATACGCCATCGCCCAGCGAAGCCCGGTCCCCTTCCCCAGTTGCTCGAAAACTTCCCGTATCTGCTCGGCCAGCTCGCGGGTCGGCACCACGATCAAGGCCCTTGGAATGCGTCGGGTTTGACTCAGGCGCTGCAGAATCGGCAATAAAAAGGCAGCGGTTTTCCCGGTGCCGGTCTGGGCCAGCCCCATGACATCGTGCCCTTCGATGGCCAGCCCGATGGTTTCTTTCTGGATGGGAGTGGGCTTGGAAAAGCCCAGCTCAGTCAAATTGGCCATCAACGTGGCGTTAAGAGAAAAAGGAATAAAGGACATAGGATACCGACCTGTTTTTGGTGTTATTCCGCCCAGGCGGAGGCCGGAGAGGATCGTTTTTCACGAATGAAGAGCCCTCCCTAGCAGATCGCCGCGCGACAAGCGAGCGAATAAATAAGGCGGCGTTCCGTCGCCGGAACGCCGCCCAATGCCCTCCGGGCGGAAAAAGATCGGGATCGGGGTTCGCATTCGATTTCGAAGCGATCCCGATCCCGATTTGGATCATTCCAACGGCTGGGCGTCTGCAACAACGCCCAACGGATGGCTAGATCAGACCCTGTGCCAACATGCAATCGGCCACTTTCACGAAGCCGGCAATGTTCGCACCGATCACCAGATTGCCTGCCTGTCCATATTCCTCAGCCGTTTCGAAACAGGCCTTGTGAATCTTGACCATGATGTCGTTGAGTTTGGCATCCACTTCCTCACGCGACCAGCTCAGGCGCATCGAGTTCTGGCTCATTTCCAGACCCGACGTCGCCACACCACCCGCATTCGCGGCCTTGCCCGGACCGTACAGAATTTTCTTAGCGATGAACTGGTCCACCGCTTCCGGCGTGCTCGGCATGTTCGCGCCTTCGCTCACCAGCATGCAGCCGTTGGCCAGCAGGGTCTTGGCATCCTCGCCCGAAACCTCGTTCTGGGTCGCGCTCGGAAACGCGCAGTCACACGCAATAAACCAGGGGCGTTTGCCCGCGTGGAAGGTGGCACCGAATTTCGTGGCGTATTCCTGGATGCGCCCGCGCTTCACATTCTTCAGCTCTATCATCCACGCCAGCTTCTCGGCATCAATCCCGGCCTTGTCGTGAATCGTACCATCGGAATCTGACACGCTCACCACTTTGCCGCCCAACTGATTGACCTTCTCGATGGTGTATTGAGCCACATTGCCCGATCCCGAAACCGTGCAGACCTTGCCTTCCAGCGTCTGCCCGCGCGATTTCAGCATTTCCTGCGCGAAGTACACAGAGCCGTAGCCCGTGGCTTCCGTACGAATCAGTGAACCGCCCCACTTCAAACCCTTGCCGGTCAGCACGCCCGTGAACTCATTACGGATGCGCTTGTACTGTCCGAACATATACCCAATCTCACGACCGCCCACGCCAATGTCACCGGCTGGCACGTCTGTGTCCGGCCCGATATGACGCTGCAGTTCCGTCATGAACGACTGGCAGAAGCGCATCACTTCGTTGTCCGATTTGCCCTTCGGGTCAAAATCGGAACCACCCTTGCCACCACCCATTGGGAGGGTCGTCAGGGCGTTTTTGAAAATCTGCTCGAAACCGAGAAACTTCAGAATGCTGGCATTCACGCTCGGATGAAACCGCAGGCCGCCCTTGTACGGTCCGATCGAGCTGTTGAATTCAAAACGGAAACCTCGGTTGACCTGCACCTGACCCTTGTCATCCATCCAGGGAACCCGAAAGATGATCTGGCGCTCCGGCTCGACGAGCCGATGAAGAATCCGCGCATCACAATAATCCTTGCGCCGACCCATTACCGGCTCCAACGACTCGAGCACCTCGCGCACCGCCTGCAAAAATTCCGGCTCCCCCGCGTTCCGACGTTCCACTACATCCAATACTTCCTGAATTAGGTTGCTCATCTGAATCTCCTTTCATGTTTTTTAATGGCACCTGATAGCCATATGTATTCATTTGAATGACCACATAATTCCGCTTAACCACATATATGTAAAGATTTTTATTTTCTACCCCGAGGATCAGTTTTACCTTATACGGCATTTATGCCGTCTTATCTCCTTGACCTGTACCCTAAACGAGCGGATATTGCCTTTTCGAAGAGACTCATCGAGTAAAAACAGGCCGTTTTATACGGCAGAAGAAGGAGCCCGTATTTTTATTAATTTAGTATCTTCCTGGTTTTTTGTGGAGACGCAGGGGAAGTCGAAAGAAGTTGGACGAGATGGCCTGGATTTTTGGGGAAAAACCGCGAATGGAAGCGCATGGACGCAAACTTGGGGAGGGCGGCTGTCCTCAGCGGCCTTCTACTTTTCTCCAGATCATTCCATATTTCTCTCACTACCCGCGCTCACTCTCCGCTCGGCCCGTGGGGACACGGGCCCTCCCCAAGAGCATTCCTTACAAAATAATGATTTTCCAACGAATGAAGAGAGCAACGAATAGAAATCAGAGCATTGCAAAATCAACCAATATTAGCTGGGTTGCCGGGAACCCGCTTTAGGGAGAAAACATGAGCGATAAGGCAGATCAGGCCCGAACAGCCATTCTCAAGGTGTTGAACGAACTTGATGGGCGGCCCGCCGGGGCGGCGCATATCGCCGAACGCCTGGCTTCCGGCGGCGTGAAACTGCAACCCCGTACCATCCGATTTTATCTGCTCCAACTGGACCAGGATGGCCTGACGGCTTTTGTCAGTCGCCGCAAGGGCCGAATGATCACGCCGGCGGGACGTGAGGAACTCGGACGGGCCAACGTATTGGATAAGGTGGGTTTTGTGCAGGCCAAGGTGGACACCCTGAGCTATCGGATGTCGCTGAATGTGGAATCTGGCACCGGGGCCTTGATCACCAATGTGGCGATGCTGAGAAACCGGGATCTCTCCCGCGCCTTTGCCGAGATCAAACCGGTCTTCGAGCGAAACCTAGGCATGGGCAATCGGCTCTGCGTCATCCCCTCCTCCGAAACCTTCGCAGGCCATACGGTGCCGGGAGGCTATACTGGAATCGGTACGATATGCAGCGTCACGCTGAACGGCGTCCTTCTGGCGGCGGGCATTCCGGTCACCTCGCGTTTCGGGGGCCTGCTGGAAATGCGGGAGCAACGTCCCGTCCGCTTTGTGGAACTCATCGAATATGCAGGGACCACGGTCGATCCTCTCGAAATGTACATCCGCGCCGGCATGACCCGCGTGCGTGACTGCATCAGCACGGGAAACGGGATTGTGGGCGCCAGCTTCCGCGAAATTCCATCGCTCGCGATGGATCACGCACGCATCCTTTTCAAAAAAATGGAAACGCTGGATTTGGGCGGCGTGTTGTCCATCGGGCGCCCGGGGCAACCTCTGCTCGACGTGCCCGTATCCGAAGGACGCACCGGCTTTATCGTCATGGGTGGGCTCAATCCTTTTGCGGCCATCAAAGAAGCGGGCATCGCCTGCTCGTTGGACTCCCTCTCCGGTCTTGAACAGTATGCCCGGTTCGCCCCGCTCGACGCGGTATTCCGCCGCTACATGAACTCCCTGCGTTGACGTTAAAAACTTTGCAGATCCTGCAGCGGGAACATGGGACCACCCGGGCGATCGCAGATGCGGGTATGCACCGGTTGGCCCGGAAGCGTCTCGGGATAGTCGAGTGTATAGTGCAGGCCCCGGCTCTCGTGCCGCATAAAGGCCGAGCGCGTAATCAACTCGGCCACGGCGGCCAGGTTGCGCAGCTCCAACGTATCCGGCGTGATCAAATAGGCCAAATAATACTGGCGTATTTCCTGGCGAAGCACCGCCAAACGACGCGCCGCACGCACCAGCCGCTTGTTCGTCCGCACAATGCCCACATAGTCCCACATGCAGGTACGCACTTCGTTCCAGTTGTGCTCCACCACAACGGCCTCATCGCTGGGCACCGCATCGCCCTGCTCCCAGTCCGGGATGGTGATGTTCCGCACGCCGGACCGTTCTTCCAGCCCACTGCGCACAATGTGTTCGGCGGCATTGCCTCCGCAGACCACGGCTTCAAGCAGTGAATTGCTGGCCAGCCGGTTTGCACCGTGAAGGCCGGTGCAGCTCACCTCGCCCACCGCATACAGACCGGGCAATGCCGTGACTCCGTTTTCGTCTGCCGCGACCCCGCCGCAAATATAATGCGCCGCAGGAACCACCGGAACCGGCTCGGAGGCCATATCAAATCCATATTCCAAGCAGGCGTTGTAGATGTTCGGGAAGCGCTCGGTGAGAAAAGCCTTGGACTGGTGTGTGATGTCCAGATAGACGCATCGATCACCGCGTGTTTTCATTTCGCGGTCGATGGCCCGGGTCACCACGTCGCGCGGGGCGAGCGCACCACGCGGATCGTAATTTTTCATGAAGGCTTCGCCGGCCTTGTTGATCAATTCGGCCCCCTCGCCGCGAACCGCTTCGCTGATCAGAAAGGATTTCGCTTTGGGATGAAACAGGCAGGTGGGATGAAATTGAATCATCTCCATATCGAGGATCGGCAGCCCGGCCCGCCAGGCCATGGCCACACCATCACCGGTGGCCACATCGGGATTGCTCGTATAGAGATAGACTTTGCCTGCTCCGCCGGTGGCCAGAATCGTATACGGGGCACGAATGGCAATCACCTCGCCGCGCACACGGTCCAGAAAATAGGCACCAATGCAGCGGTTTTCTCTTCCGCGCCGCAGCCAGCCCGTGGTCACCAGATCAATGGCCATCGTATCGCGAAGCACCTCAATGGAACCGTCCTCCGCCACGCACCGATGAAGCACCTTCATGATTTCGTGACCGGTGATGTCGCCCGCATGCAGCACCCGCCGACGCGAATGCCCCCCCTCCTTGCCCAAATCGTAATCCGGTTCAAAGCCTTCGCGGCGTGCGAACTCCACGCCCATTTCCTCAAGTCTCTTCACCCATTCATGCCGACTGAGAATCGCACGCACTTGGCGTTCATCGCAGAGTCCTGCACCTGTGTTGAGCGTGTCGCGCACATGGTCCTCGATGCTGTCGAGCGCGCTAACCGCACAGGCAATGCCGCCCTGCGCATAATCGCTGTTGCTTTTGTCGGGGGCCTTCTTGGTGGCCAGCACCACGCGCCCATGCCCGCGCAAATGCCACGCGGCCATGATGCCGCTCAAGCCGCTTCCGATCACCAGATAGTCGCAATCAATGGTACGCATCATTCAGATCCCCGTGGCCCAGACGCCGGTGCAGCTCATTGTCACTCGGCGCGAATCGCGTTCTTCTCCTCTTCGGCGCGGTCTTTGGCGCGGGCGATTTCCCTCGTCTTTTCATCCTGCAGGCTCATCTGTACCTGCGGGTCAGCCGGGGTCGCCGTCTTCTGCGCAAAAAGAATATCCAATTCCGCCAGCCGGGCCTTCATACGGGATTCAACCTCGGCAATGGCAGCCTTTTGCTTGTTTGTCATTTTTTTGGATGCGCCCTGTTCTACTTCAAGCCGCTCCATGGCCAGTTCATAGGCGCTTTTCACAGGACCCCCTTGCTGGAAGGAATCGCACCCTTCATCCCGGCATCGAGACTGCACGCCATTCGCAAGGCCCTCGCCAACCCTTTGAAAACCGACTCGTAGGCGTGATGCACATCCTTTCCATACAATTGGGCGATGTGCAGGTTCAGGCGCCCCTGCACCGTGAAAGCTTGAAAAAACTCGCGTATCAGGTCCACATCAAAATCCACGATTTTCTTTTTTCGGTTCGCGATTTGGTAGACGAGATAGGGGCGTCCGCCCAGATCAAGCGCCACCCGGCTGAGGGTATCATCCATCGGCAGGAGGGCCCAGCCATAGCGGGTGATGCCGGCGCGATCGCCGAGCGCCTCATTCAGGGCATCGCCGAGCACCAGGCCCAGGTCTTCGACGGTGTGATGGTAGTCCACCTGCAAATCGCCCTTGGCACGGATATGGAGATCAATCAGGGCATGACGCCCAAGCAGCTCGAGCATGTGATCCATAAAGCCGATGCCGGTGGAAATGTCGCACTGCCCCGTTCCATCCACGTTGAGCCGTACTTCAATTTGCGTCTCACGTGTGTCGCGTGTTTTTGTCGATTTTCTTTTTTTCATGACGCCCTCCTGGATTTGATGAGCAACCGCATACTAGCAGTCCCACCCCCGCTTTGCAAAAAAAGTTACTCGAAAAAGGAAGGCGGCGCGGGAAGAACAGGTAAGCGATACCTACGAAGCTCAGGTCTTGCGAATGAGTTCTTCTTCTTTATCCATGATGATCCGGCGCATCTCTTCGGACGTCGTGCAATCACGCAGTTCCAACAGCATACTCGTTTGCTGACACAGCATACACAGGCGCGCCAGCACATGCAGATGGATTCGTTCATCCTGGCAGCAGAGCATAAAAAAGACATCCGTCAACTGCCCATCCGGCGAGGAAAAGGCAATCGGCTGCGCACAGCGGGCCAGGGCAATGAACGACTCCTCAAACATGAAAGAGTCGTGGTACTCCGTATGCAACAAAGCAAACCCGCCTGCCATGGCCGTGGAACCCAGTTTTTCGCGTGCGAGAATACTCTCATGCAACTCATCAGCGTAATTAACACACCCACTTTTCCCCGCCAGCTCCACCATGGAGCGGATCAGAGAGGGTTTTGTCTTGGCCGGCAGCAACGGCTCCAGACACGCCGGACGCAGCAGCTCAGAAATAATGACATGCCCAAGGGAAAGATCATGGGCGCGTCCGGTGGTTTTTTTATGAAAGGCACTGAGTTTCTCGGTGTTCATGCCCATGACGCGCTGATTCGCCCAGGCATCCACTTCCTTGCGCCGAAACACCAGCCGTTTCCCCTGCAAAGAACACGGAATCTCCTTCTCATGCACCAGTTGTTCAATGTCGGAAACCGACTGATGCAGATAACCGGCAATCTCTTCCAAGTTGTATGTTTTGTGGGGCACGACCTTCTCCGAAAATCTACAGTATTCAGCTAACTCACGCACGCGGCTCTACGGACAGCAGGTATGGATGAATAATCCAGCGGAACCGTTCTGTCAAAATCATTTGCTTCAAATTGACCTTTTCATTTCCTAAGCCGGGGATCAAAGGCATCACGCAGGGCATCACCCGCCAGATTAAAACTCAGCACCAGCAAAAACAACGCCAGGGTAACAAACGTCAGCTCCCACCACATCCCCTGCCAAAGGCGCAGACGCGCATTGTTGATCATGATGCCCCAGGAGGGCTCGTTTTGCGCCCCCAACCCGAGAAAGCTGATGAACACCTCCGTGGAAATCGCCGCCGGAAAGCGCAGAGAAAAGACAATGATGATGACGTGGGCAATGTTCGGCAGAATATGACGAAACAGAATGTAGAAGGGGCCGTGCCCCATCACGCGGGCGGCCTGCACGTAGGGTAAATCGCGATGCTTGATCACTTCGCCCCGAATCAGACGGCACACACCCACCCACGTGGTCAGCCCAATACCCAGATACACCCCAGTCAATCCCTTCCCGACCACCACGGAAATCGCCAGAATGAAAAGCAGGCCAGGCATCGAGGCCACCGTGGAATAGAGCCACACCACCAGCGCATCCGTGCGCCCCCCGAAGTAACCGCCCAGGCACCCGAGCAGAACACCCAACGGAATCGCAATCAGCGAAGTCACCACACCCACCTGAAAGGCAATGCGCGCACCCTGTACAATACGAAGCGCCACATCGCGCCCAAGATTATCCGTCCCCAGCGGATGCCGAAATAAATCCGCAGCGCTCCGCGTGGAATAAAAGCGCACAAATCCCGGCGGCTGATACCGCTCGCGCAGATTGAGTTGCTGATAGGTCGGCGTTTGATCAGTATGCCGGTAATATTGATACACCGCCTCACCATAGCCCGCGAGCAGACTGAAGAGGAGCATAATGATCAGACAGGCGCGAATCATGGGGCGCGACCAGAGCGCCAGAGCCGCCTGTCGCCAGACGCCGCCTTCACCTTCCGTTGTGATGTCCTGTTCTTCCATACTCTACCTCAACCTCACCCGAGGGTCCACGAGCGCGTAACACACATCCGTCAACAGATTGATCACCACATATAACAAGGCCCCGATCAACACCACCGCCTGCACCACCGCCATATCCGAGGAGTTGATCGCATTCACACTCAAGCCCCCGAGCCCTGGAATCCCGAAAAAACTCTCCAGCAGCAGGCTGCCCGTGAAAAGAAAAGGCAGGGAAAGGCTCACGTTCGTGATAATCGGCGGCAGCGCGTTTTTCAGCACATGCCGAAACAGGATGCGCCCTGCCCCCAGTCCTTTCGCTTCCGCTGTTTTGACATAATCCTTCGCGACTTCCTCCAGCATCACCGTACGGTAAAAACGCACATCGCGCCCAAGACCGGTGGCGATACCGATAAACACCGGCAGCAACAGATACCGCCACGATTCAAATCCCCAAATCGGAAACCAGCCCAGCCGATAGGCAAAAAAATACTGCCCCGCCACAATCCAGACGATGTAGTTCACGCTCATCAAAACCGTTGCTGCCAACACCATGATCCGATCCATCGCATGATCCCGCCGCCACGCGCAGAGCAGCGCCATCAACACGGCCAGCAGCGTTCCACCCACCAGAATCGGCACATTTAATACCAACGACGGCCACGCCCCCCGCTTCAAAATCGACGTCACCCGTTCCTGCGTATCCGACGACACCCCCAGATCAAAACGGCTCAGCCGTTTCAGATAAGAGAGAAACTGGCTGTTCCACGGGTCGGACGTTTTCTCAAAAATTACGGCCTCCCGAATGTCCGCCGCGCCTTCCTTCACGATAAGCAATAGATCACGCTCGTCTGTTTCCGGTGCTGTATGAAAGGCCACATCCTCTCGCCGGAATTGGGCAGACAGCGGAGGCAAGGGATATGCGGCATAATCGGGATCCGACACCGTATACCACTGCGCACTGCCATCACCAAAATCGTGCGGCTCTCCCGGAACACCATTATTCTGACAGACCATCAGCGCGGCAGAGGCACCATTCGTGCTGCGCACCACCATCCGCAGCACATAGTCCGTGTCGGGTTTGAGGAGATAATGCAGATCGACATCCGCACAGAAACTATCGACGCGGGTCACGCCCGGTTCCAAGACGGGAGCGCCGCCGTCTGGATAGAACTCCGATGTAACCCACCCCTTCAGCGCTCTGGTTTTCAAGAGGGTTCCCCAGAAGAGCGGGCGGTCGTAGCCATGTTGCCGGTCATATTCTTCGAGCGACCGGACTGTGGCGTTTTTACCAAGCGCCATCGAGGCCGGACTTCCGCCGACCGCGTGAAACAGCACAAACGTCAGGACGATCACCCCGAACACAATCGGGATCATCTGAAGGGTTCGTCGAATGACATAGTGAAGCAGCAAGCGTTACCCAACCTTCCTCATTCATGGCATACTCAACTTGGACAGCCATACTAAATGCACCGTTTCTTCATAAAGGAAAAAAACGGATTGCTGGGCCATCACCTGTTCTCGTTGAGCAGACGGTTGATCACCTCGTAGGCCATGCCCTGCGAGCAGCCCTCGTTCACCGTTTCATCAAACGCCGCCGCACCGTCGACCGGCCCCGTCGGCCCGCGCACAATCACCACCGGCACCGGCTCGCGGGTGTGCCCTTTGATCGCCACCGGGGTGCGGTGATCCATGCAAAGAATCATCACATACGGTTCACCCGCACGCTCGAGCGCATCCCAGATCGGCTGCACCACCTGATGGTCATACATCTCGATCGCCTGCACCTTTGCCTCCGCATCGCCCATGTGCCCGCACTCATCCGGTGCTTCCAAATGAAAATACACATAATCGCCTTCATGCAGCAGGCGCAACGCCGCATCCACCTTCCCCTTCACATTCGTATCCAAAAAACCCGTCGCCCCCGGGATTTTCGGAGCATCAAGCCCCGCCAGCACGCCCAGCCCGCGCACCAAATCCACCGCCGACACCACGCCGCCGCGAAGTCCATACAAAGTCTCATAGGAAGGCAACCGCATCGCACGCCCCTGCCCCCAAAGCCAAATCTGCGTGGCCGGGTGCTTACCATCCGCGATGCGCCTACGATTCACCGGATGATCCCTGAACACCTCCTTGGAAAGCTCCAACAGCTCCACCAGCTCCGTATCCGGAGGCAGATGATCCGCCACCGCCTTGCCCGTGAATTCATGCGGTGGCTCCACCCAGAACTCATTCGGACCGTTCTCCCAAATCAGCAAATGCCGATACGACACCCCCGCGTGCAGATGGCGTCCGGGGCGGCCCTGCCTCTCTTCGAGCGAAGCAATCAATTCAGCCGCCTCCGCCGAAGTGATGTGCCCGGCGGAATAATCCAACATACGCCCCTCCTCCACCGTCACCAGATTACAGCGAAAGGCCACATCATTCTCTTTCAGCGGAATCCCTGCGCCCGCCGCCTCGATCGCCGCCCGACCCGTATAATTCTCTGCCGGATTATAACCCAGCAGGCTCATATTCGCCACATCGCTTCCCGGTTCCATATCGTCCGGCACCGTACTGAGCATCAACCGCTCGCCTGCCGCCGCCGCGCGCCTAACAACAGGCATATCCGCCGCCTGCAACGGGGTTTTCCCGCCCAGCGATTCCACCGGATAATCACCCATTCCATCGCCCACCAATATCGCAAATTTCATAACCAAACCTCATTTCAATGAAAACCGGAGCGTACAACATGCCCCTTCCGCCGGTCAACCGGTAGCTTGCACATTCGTCTGGCGGCCATACAGCTCATAGCGACGTGTTCTCCCGCACAGCCGGTCATGAAAGCTGTTTGACTCTGTTCGACGCAACGGGTTAACATTCGTCCCGATGAAAAAGAACCTGTCAGCACTGATGGTCGAGACGGAACGCCGAGTGCATGAACAATCCGAAATCGAACCGGCACCCGATGGGTGGGGACTTTTTACGGAACAGGCCCGCTTCGATGATTCGCAGGAGCGGCAGGGCTTCTTTTTCTGGTTCTGCAACGCCGAGTCGCTTCTGGTCTACCTGCCCTGGCATGCGCTCTATTGGACCTGCTCCGATTCATCGGAAAAGGACACGCAATGTATTCGGCGAGAAGCCAAACGCCTCGTGAGCGATTTTAAGAGAAACGGATCAAGTCAGGCAGACCTCCTGTTTCGTCTGAACAACATCCTGGTTCCATCGGGTATGGAGTTGGCTTGGATGGGGCCCTTGTCCGACCTGCTCTTCAGCACAGAGGAAATTCCCCTCCGTACCCGCCTGTTTTGCCGTCGAACCCTGGCGGACATGGAGGAACACGGAATCAATCCGCTCGATGGCTCGCCTCTGCCTGCGCGCTACCTTCAAACTTTTATGGAATGCCTAGGCGACTTTGGACTGGAGGGCCAGGGATTGAATAATCTGCTGCCCGGCAGACCAGAATGAAATAATTCAGTGTGGCGGAAAACCCAGCTTCCTGCGCAGAAAGAAACCGGGGCCGATTGTAGCACTCCAGCAGATCCCGCATGATGAGCGCCATCCGCTCCGGTGTCACATCGTACCGATACTCCATCTCGTCCGAGCGCATGAGCAACGGTGGCGCCGGAAGTGTTCTTTCCAATGCAAATCCCGTCTCACACACCAGGCTCTTCAGGGCCTCCAGTGGGATCAGCCACTTCTCGGTCTGCATGCGCTCGAACAATTCGCTGAGGCAAAGCGCATCCACCTCGTCTTCAAAGGCCGCCACCTGGGCAATGAAATACTCGCCCGACTTCATCTGCGATCGAATATGTTCCAGCAGTTTTCGCTGACCGGCCATCCCGACGTAATGAAAAGTGGAGCGCGTGAGCAGCAGCAGCGCCTCCCCTTCCGAGGCCAAGTCACTGCGCCGAAAATCAAGCATGGACGCACGGACGGCATGGATGCGCTCATCGACAACCTGCCCCAACTGCTCTTCGGAAAGGTCCATATCTACCCACCGGCGTACCGAAGCCTCCGGGTTGGCCTGCGCCAACGTCTGGATAATAAAACCCGTCCCGCCTCCCAAGTCCGCCACGACATCCGGCGCCTGGCTGTGGATGGTTTCACTAACAACTGTCACGAGCGGGCGAGCGCACACCTCCGACTGAAAATACCCCCCATACATCCGGCCCCACGATACGCCATGCACCTTCTTTTCCCGATCCACTTCGTTCTGTGAAACGGCATCCTGTGATTTTTCCATACCCGCTCTCCCCCCATCGTCGCACGCCCGCTGACCTTGTCAGTCCTTGAGCCCAAACACCCGAACAAACTTCTCGGAGTCAAAATACTGTTCAAAGAGTTTGAGAATCTGCTCGTGCTTCCAAATGTCATAGAGTTGCAGCTTCGTGTTGCTGAAACACTTGTAGAGCATGGCATCGGTCTGCGTAGTATCTTCCGTCACAAACAACGTCGGAATCCCGGAGCGCTCGATCATTTGGCGCTGAACCCGTGAACGTTTGACCTCCTGCGCACAGGTCAGAACAATGCCAGCAATCCGTCGCTCCGGCGGAATCGTCGCGTTATAATGCAAAATTTTACGCAATCGGTTGATCGACCCAGCGCCGGAGAGAATAAGCTCCTGACCTTCATCCTGGTGAAGCCCCGGATTGTAATACTCATTCGTCAGAGAAATGAGCCGTGTTTTGCTGCACGGTATTTTCCAGGAATCCTGTTGCGGATCGCCCACGGCTTCGGCAAAGGGAAAACAGGTCTCCCGAATCAGCGCCATGGATGGATGGTTCAGATTTTGCACCGAAGGAAGAAATCCAAAAATGTTCAGCAGCCCCCCGAAACCATCAAAATGATGGTTCAGAAACTTCTCGGTAATCAGGGTTTTCATCTGATCGCGCTTGTTGGGCAGTACCTTGTTGAAAATCACCCCATCCACCAGGCAGTTTCCCTGACGGAAAAAAGAAAGCTTCACATCCATCTCGTCGAGTGCACGACCCAAACCACCACCTGCCAGATACACTACCCGCGCATTCAGCAGGCGACTCACCGCGGCATTGGAAATGCGCACCACACCGCCCACGCCCGGATGGCCCGTCCCCTCCGCAATGATCACCCGCTTAGACGACATCGATTCATACGCCTCCAGGATGTCCCGCTTGTACTGATCCGTGATGGATTTCGGGCCCATTTGCTCCAGATAATCCTTCGTCACTCCCGAAGCGATTCGCACAGGAGAAACCATCTTCAAATTCATATCCGTAAATTCACAGAACTTCTGAATGATGAAGGCGTCTTTGTCCACGCGCGTACCATCCGGCAGTTTGCGCAGCTCCTGGCCCACCGGCTTGATATAGCCGATGTCCGCCGCGTCCACGTATTTACGCAACTGTGCTATCAAGCCCAGACAGATCACCGTTTTCCCGACATGCTGCTGTTCCCCTGCTATATAGATAACCTGTGGTTTTTTCATGCCATCATCCTAAAAGCTCGAGTTGACTTTGACGAGAAAAAAGAACTCGACAAGCCCGCCTCCATTTGTTGTCTTGTCCCCCTTTATGATCTATAAATGGAACTGATAAAGCTATGAGTTTGGAAAACCCTACTTCTTTTGATTTTTGGTACGCGGTGAACAACACCGAAGTGCTGCGCCATCCTGCGACCCTACTCGAGACGTTCGGCAACACCATGGTCAACTATCATCTCCTGACTGAACCTATGGACGAGACCGACAAGGTGCGAGTCCGTGAAGGGCGTATTGAAGCCTACAAGCCGCAAATCATCACACCGACCTCCTTCGGACAAGCCGCACTCGAAGGCTTTGGCGAAGAGGCGGAGCGCTATGCCGAGTGGCTGCGCGACAACGAGGGCGACCTAATGATCCTGAAGTACGGGTTTGCCATAAAAAAACAAGCCATCAGCGACCATCTTGTTTCCGAAAATCTGCCGATGGTGATTGAACAATTGAAAGCTCACCTGGACGAGCAGGATGACCCGATGAGCGCGCTTGTGGTCGGGGTAGAAGAGCCCTGGGAGGTATGCCTGCTCAAGCTGATGGTCGAGGTGGTGCAGCGTTCCGCGCCGAAGCATGTGACCGATCTGCGCAACGATCCAGACGGGCGTCGGCATGAAATCGAATTCGCCTTCCTAGAGGCCTCCCGCGATCCCGCGCGCATCCCGGAACTCAGCCAAAAACTCCACGATCTCGGTCTGTTCGCACAATTCGAAGATCGTTTCTTTTCCCTGTGTCGAAGCAACCACTGACGGATTTGCCAGTCGAAATAATTCAGGCAGAGGCCAGAGCGGTTGCTCAGTTCACCTGGGCATGTTCGCGCATCCAGCGCTGGATTTCCCGTGCGGAGGGCGAGTGCGGAGAGAGCTTCAGAAACTCGCCGTAATGAAACATCGCACGGTCAACCTGATTTGAACGATCAGCATAGATCAACCCGAGCAGCATGTGGGTGTTCGCATGATCGGGCACCCGTTTCAACACCTCTAACGCGTGTTTTTCGGCGGGGACATCCTGATTCAACTGGTGGTAGATCAGAGCCAGATTGTACCGTGCATCAATCATATCGTCCTGCAAGCGCAGGGCGTTCAGATAGGCGTCCTTCGCTAGGTCCAAATCGCCCGTGGAGAGATAGACCGAGCCCAGATTGTAAAAAGCGGGGGCGAAGCGATCGTCATTCTCGATCGCACGTTTGTAATAGTAAATCGCCCGATCCAACTCTCCTGCCGACTGATAATGCGTACCGCGGTTGTACGCCTGGATGGCTTCAGGCTCCTTGCGGACCACCGTTTTGTTGAAGTTTAACTGCCGATCCAATGGGGGCTTATTCTGCGGCGGAAGGGTTTCCTCCATTTGGTCCGCCCGCGAGTGGCGGGGACGGGTGTCGGGCGTCGCGGTGGGGGCCGGGCGCGGGGCCGGTGCGATTCGGCTGTCGCGCGTAATCGTCACGGTCTGGCGTTGGGGAATCGCTTCCCGTGTGCGCAGTTCCGACACCTTCCTGCGTGCCTGAATGATGCGCACATCCTCTGGGAACATACGCATGAAATCCTGGTACCCCTGCGCCGCCTTTTCGCGCGAGCCCATCTCCTCGTAGGCGCTGGCCAGCATCCAGTACGCATCGGGATTGCCCCGGTCCATCTCCACCACTTTTCGCCAAGAAATCAGGGCCGTATCATATTCCTCCGCCTGTGTTGCCGCAGCCGCCAGCGCCTTCATGATGTTATCGGAATCCGGCTTCAATACAGCCGCCTGCTTGAAACAATTCAATGCCGCCTTGTGCTCACCCTTCGACGACAAATGCTTGCCCAAGGCAAAATGCGCCGGTGCCTGGTCAAAACAGTCGCTCGCCGCTTTCTTCAGCGTTTCATCAAATAGTTCCGAGCGATTATGCGCGCGTGCCAGCTTGGCGGCCTGAATATAGGCCGTGAAGGCGTCCTGGGTATTGCCCCGTCCGATCAACTCGCGGGCCTGTTGAAGATAAGCGTCGTACTCCGGGAATGCGGGGAGGGGAGTCGGCGTGGGGACCGGTGTGGGGCGTGGGCGTGGAGTCGCCATAGGCACCAGCGTGGGCGTGGGGGGTGCCAGAGGCGTTGGAGCAGGCATCGACAGAAGAACAGGCGTCGAGGTCGGCACGGTCGTGGGCACAGCGGTGGGAAACGGAGTTGCGGTGGGCACCGGGGTCGGCGTGGCGGTCGGCATTGGACGGGGCGTCGGTGTGGGCAGCAGAGGCGAACGTTCCATCAACGCCTTGCGTGCCCGCATCACATGTGGTCCGTCGCTTTCCAACTCCAAAAAGTGGCGGTAATAGGCCTTCGCATCCTGCGGGTTGTTCAGATAATCCTTTTGAATAGTGGCCAGATTGTAGAGTGCCGGCGAATAGGCCGGATTTTTCTCCAATGCCTGTCCCAAATAAGACGACGCGGCCTCCGGGCCTTCCATCCGCAACTCCGCCAAAGCCAGTGCCGTCAGAATCCGTGGCGACTCCGGCTTACGAGCCAGCGCTTCATAAAGCAAACTGCGTACGGACGCCCAGTCGCCCTGACGTGCAGCAAGTTGCGCCTGATATTCTAGGGTCCGCGTATCCTGTCCATCAATCAACTTGGCTTCTTCGAACAAAACGGCGGCCTGATCCACATCGCCGCTTTTGGAAAGTACAACAGCTAGGTTGTAGGTTGGTGTCACATCGTCCGGATTCAGGCGGCGACTATCCGAAAAGGCATCCACCGCCTCGGCCACCAGCCCCAGCCGCCAATTCGCCACTCCCAACCAATTGTAGGCATCCGCATTGAGCTCCCCGCCTGGATTCTTGCTGATCGCATTCTCAAGGAGCGCCTTGGATCGAACGAAATTGCCCTCACGAAACTCGGCCAGCGCCTCACTGAACTCCGCCTGACCTGGCTGATCATAGCACCCAATCAGCAACGCCAGTAGCCCAACTATCACCACCGTAGAAAATGTCATCCATCTGCGCATAAGAATCCGTCTGTTTTCCAACCCAAAAGAATTTTCAGGACGTTAGCCATTTCCTAGTCGTATAATCAAAGAAAAAGCGTGTTTTTTTGGCATTCATCACCGCGCTCACTCTCCGCAAGGCCCGCGAGGACATGGACCCTCCCGGGAGGGACGTTGTCCCCAACGTCCTTTTATCTTACCAATTCATTCCTACTTTTCTTCTCTCTCACTCTCCGCACAGAGAATGACCGGGGAGCCGAAACGGGAGCGAAGCGTCAGAACGGACGGTACGGCTTCGAGGCAGCGCGAAAGAGCGGGGCATTTCAGCATCCGGTGCAGTGCCATCGGAAAAAAGAACTGCCCGCGCCGGGCGGTGACCCGAAACCCCTGCGCTTCGAAGGCACCCCGCACTTCCTCGTGCCGGAAATCGCGCCAGGCACGGGTATTGCCTTCCAACTTTTTCTTGGCCCCGAAAAAAAGCGGTCCCAGCGCATTGAAACTCTGTGACGTGGGATAATCCACCACCACGGTCGTCCGTGCCACACGGCACAGCTCCCGAATCAACGCTGCCCATCGCTCGCAATGCGGAAGCAGACGAAACGAAATCGCCGCGTCAAACGAACGATCCTCAAACGGCAGCGCGACCACATCGCCGGTTTGAAAAGCCACCGCCCCCGAGGCGATGTGCGAGGCTATGCGATTACCGCATGAAGCATCGCTGCCCAACACCGTGACTTGATATCCTGCATCCAGCAGCGGCCCGGTGAGCTGACCATGCCCTCCCCCTACGTCCAACACCGTCTTTGCGCCCGAGCCCGCGAGCAGCTTCAGCGTCAGCCCCGACTGCACCCCGAGCATCCACGCACCGACCGCGCCGGAAAACCGAGCAGCATACCCATCCGACGAAGTCTCGATGTCCGCCATCTCTCGACCTGAATCATTCATATTCCGCTCCCGGAATTTTTCCAATGATTGGAAAAATCACCAAAAAAAGTTCCAACGATTGGAAAAACCGTAGCTGCACAGCAGTCCCGCCCATGCGGGATTTCCAATGGTTGGAAAAATCATCCGGCCTTTCCATAGCGCTCCGCATATTCTTTTTCAAAGGCCTTCAGCCGTTTGCCGGAGAGCGCGATTCCACTTTGTTCGAGGGTCTCGATGGCGTATTGAATCCGACGCAACGTCAAATCGCGCCCCATGAGTTCGATGCTGTCGAACAGCGGCAGCGAGACCTTTTCGCCGGTCATCGTAATAAAAAACAGCCCAAACAACGTCTTGGTTTTAATGTCTTCTTTTTCGGCCACGGCGTTGAGAAGGTGATGCACGCGGTCCTTGGTCCACGCCCCCGGTTTTTCCATTTCCCATTGAACCGTCCTGAGCAGCTCGGGGAGTTTTGCTGGCTCGATGCCACATTCGGTCAGGGCGGAAGCCGGATAATTCAATTGATCGGCAAACAGGAAGGCGGCCTTGGGCAGGAGATCGGAATAGGTTTCGAGCCGCTGCTGCGCGAGCGGAATCACCTTCAGCCAGGTCTCATCGTTGAGCAGCCAGCCCTTCATCTTCTCGAGAAGTGCTTCAGAAGAGAGTTCGCGGATGTAGCGCCCATTGAAATTCTTCAGTTTGACCAGATCGAAGATCGGCCCGCCTAGGCTGACCCGATCCAGATCAAAAGCGGCACAGAGGTCATCCAGTGTGAACACCTCGCGTCCATCGCTCATGCTGTAGGCGAGCTGGCCGAGGTAATTGAGCAGTGCTTCAGGCATGATGCCGGCCCGCCGATAATACAGGATGCTGGTGGGGTTTTTCCGCTTCGAAAGTTTGGATTTGTCGGGATTTCGCAAAAGCGGAAGATGCACGAACTCGGGGGCCTCCCATCCGAAAAGTTCATAGAGGCGCACATGCTTCGGCGTGGAGCTGATCCACTCCTCGCCGCGAATGACATGCGTGATGCCCATGAGATGATCATCCACCACGTTGGCCAGGTGGTACGTGGGAAACCCATCGGTTTTGACCAGCACCTGATGATCCACCTGCCCCCAAGGAATGCGAATTTCCCCGCGCAGACGGTCGTGCACCACGCAATCGCCTTCAGAAGGCACGCGCATGCGGATCACATGCGGCTCGCCCGCCGCGATACGGCGCTGCGCCTCTTCGGGCGGAATGGCCGCGCAATGCCCGTCGTATCCCAGCATCTGTTTCGCTTCCGTCTGCTGTTTGCGCAGTTCATTGAGCCGTTCCACCGTGCAAAAACAAGGATAGGCCGCGTCTTTCGTCACCAACATTTCTGCATGCTCGCGATAAATCTCCGTACGCTCGCTCTGACGATAAGGCCCGTGCGGTCCGCCCACGTCCGGCCCCTCGCTCCAACTCAATCCGGCCCAGCGCAGGGCCTCAAAAATTTCGCGTTCCGATTCGGGCGTGCAGCGCGTCTGATCGGTATCCTCGATGCGCAGAATGAATTCTCCGCCGTGTTTTTTAGCAAAAGCGTAATTGAACAGGGCGATGTAGGCGGTGCCGATATGCGGCGCGCCGGTGGGCGATGGGGCGATGCGGGTTCTTACAGTCATAAAACATTCTCCTGAAACGGTAACAAATGGATTTCGATGTGAAACAATATGACTTGAAGAGAGACACGGCAATCGTTTATCTCTGTGCCATGCGTCTTTTTCGAGCCATACCGACTTTTCTGTTCTGTGTCCTATGTCTAAACAGCACGGTTTTTGCCGGGACGCTCGCGCAGTTCATCACACCAGTCGGAACGATACTGGTGGAGCTGTTCGATCAGGACAAACCCGTCACGGTGGCCAATTTCATCCGCCTGACAGAGGCGGGCGCGTATCAGAACAGCTTCCTGCACCGGGCGGTGCCCAATTTTGTCATTCAGGGCGGTGGCTATCGGCTGATCTCTGGCACCCCGTATGCCGTGCCGCATTTCGGGCCCATCACCAATGAATATGCCGTCGGCCCGCAGTACAGCAATGTGTTTGGAACCATCGCCATGGCCAAGGTGGGCAACGACCCCGATTCCGCCACCTCGCAGTGGTTTTTCAACCTAGCCGACAATTCCTCTATTCTTGATCATCAGAACGGCGGCTTTACCGTCTTCGGACGCATCATCAAAGGCCTTGAGGTGCTTTCATTTTTCAACGAAACCAACAACTACGCCATTACAAACAAGGGAGCCCCCTTCGCGGAACTGCCGCTTCAACACTCCTCCGCCCTCTTCGCCACACAACTATACATCCTGCGGACCTACATCGAACCGCTGAGTGATGAATCCAGGCGGGTGCAGTGGATCACCGCCGCAGGTGTCACCAACATCCTGGAACGCTCCCTTTCCCTCTCCAGCCCGGACTGGCAACCGGTGACCACCTTCCGCCCCGAACAGGCCTACGTCGCCACCTGCACCGACACCCTGGCCGCTGCCTCCGCCTTCTACCGTATTCGCGTTGAATAATGTCTTAAATACACCTCAAAACGAGCTGCTCCCCACCCTTCTACACGCAATACCCCGGGAAAAAACCGATGCGGAATTTATTCCCATTTATCGGTTGTCTTGCGAGGAACTTACGCTAAAGTCCCTGTTTCGGAGATAGAGATGTATATATGTAAAATCAAACACGTCCACTCCGTCGCCACCACGGCGGATGCGCGCGGGAAACTCCTCGCGCGACCCGGTCAAACCGGCATTCTTGCAGGCGGAACATCGTATATTTTTTCTCAGAAGAAAGAGCTGGATACGCTCGTTGATCTGAGACCGCTTCAACTCAATCAAATCAAGACAGAAGAAGGCGGTTTGTGCATCGGCGCGATGACCTGCCTCACTGACCTGGTCTTTGACGACACCGTGAAGGACTATGCAGACGGCATTCTGTCGCGTGCCGCGCATCGAACCGGCACCACGCTGAACCGCAACCTGTGCACACTGGGCGGGCTGCTGGTTCACCCGTACATCTGGCCCGAACTGGCCACGGCTGTCCTGGCGCTGAATGCGCAACTGCATATCTACCGGGGCACGGAAGACCAAGTCGCCGCTGCCACCTTCTATGCGCAGGCACCCGCCAAAAGTCTGGCCTGTGGAGATATCGTGACAGAGATTTCCTTCCCCTCGCAACCGGACTCACGCCGTTTTGCCTTTGAGAAGTATGCCTCCACACACAACGAGTTCGCTTGGCTCACACTGGCTGTCGGTGCCACCCTCGAAGCTGGCATCCTGCGCGACGTGGTGATCGTGGTCGGAGCGGCCACGCCCCTGCCCCGCCGGCTGCCCGAAGCCGAAGCCTGCCTCGAAGGAAAAACCCTCTCGAAGCCCCTCCTCTTGGAAGCCGCCGCCTGCGCGTCGAAAACCATGCAGACCGGACGCGACATCCGCTGCTCCGAACAATACAAGCGCGATCTCTGCGCGGGTATGCTGCGCGGCATTCTCGAAGAAACGTTTTCAACCACCATTGGAAAGTAATGACATGACTATTTCTCTAAGCGTTAACGGGAATGCGCACCAGGTCGAACTGGAAGGCAATGAAACCCTACTCGAAATCCTGCGTGCACTCGGTTATAAAAGTGTAAAATTCGGCTGCGGTGAAGGTGCCTGCGGTGCCTGCACGGTGATCATCGACGGCAAGGCCGTGAATTCCTGCCTCATCCCCGCGCCGGCAGCCGATGGCCTTTCCATTCTCACCGTAGAAGACCTCGGCGACGTGCAGAAACTGAGCGTCCTGCAACAGGCCTTCATTGATGCTGGCGCGGTGCAATGCGGATTCTGCACCCCCGGCATGATCCTCTCCTCCAAAGCCCTGCTGGATCGAATACCTCGCCCGACCGAAGACGAAATCAAAGATGCCCTGGATGGAAACCTCTGCCGCTGCACGGGCTATGTACAGATTATAGAAGCCGTCCAACTGGCCTCCGAGCGCTTGCACCACCAAACCACCTAAGACGCCGCTCAACGAAGGAACCGCCATGAAAAATGAATCGTTTACCGAAGTCAGCAAAAGCACGGTGAAGTTTGACGCGCGCAGCCTCGTTACCGGACGGGCCCTCTTCACGGATGACTTTGATCAGCCAGGCATGCTCACCCTGAAAATACTCCGCAGTCCGCACGCCTTCGCAAAAATTCTGAAAATCGATGCCGAACGCGCCCGTGAACTTCCCGGCGTGGCCTGCGTACTTACTTGGGAAGACATCCCACGCCGGGTCTATTCCTCCGCCGGACAGGGCTTTCCCGAACCATCCCCCTACGACCAATTTCTGCTCGATAACATCGTCCGCTATGCAGGCGACGAGGTCGCGCTGGTCGCCGCCGAAAATGAAGACATCGCCACGCAGGCGCTTAAACTTATTGAGGTGGAATACGAAGTGATGACCCCCGTTCTGGACCCGCACGATTCCATGAAACCCGGCGCGGCCATCATTCACCCCGAGCCGGAATGCGAAATCAAAATCCCCGTCCCCTATCATCCCGAAATAAATCAGTGCGCGGTCATTGAGGCGGAAATCGGCGATACCGATGCCGCCATGAAATCGGCTGAGGTAAGAACCGAAGGCACCTACTTCTCGCATCTGGCCAGTCATGCCGCACTCGAACCGCATTGCTCCATTAGTTGGCTCGATCCCAACGGACGGCTGACCGTGGTTTCCACCACCCAGGTCCCGTTCCACGCCCGCCGCAAGCTCAGCCAGCTTTTCGACCTGCCGATCAAGAACGTACGCGTCATCAAGCCGCGCCTCGGCGGTGGATTCGGCGGCAAGCAGGATATTGTCACCGAACCCTACGCCGCACTGGTCACCCTCCGGACAGGCCGTCCCGCCAAGTACCGTATGACGCGCGAAGAAGTCTTCACCTCCGGCCGCTACCGGCACAGCGTCTACATGGATGCCAAGGTCGGCGTGAATAAAGACGGCACCCTCGAGGCCTATGATCTCTACGCACTGAGCAACACCGGTGCCTACGGCTCCCAGGGCCTAACCGTTACCTGCATGGTCGGCTGCCGAACACTCGCCCTCTTCTCCTGCCCGGACATGCGGTTCAATGCCGACGTCGTCTACACCAACACCCCTATACCCGCCGCCTATCGAGGATACGGCGGCACACAGGGCATTTTTGCCACCGTATGCGCTATGGATGAAGCCGCCGAAAAAATCGGCATGGACCCCATGGACTTCTATCTGAAGAACATCCTGCGCGGAAACTGCGAAGTGCCGATTCTCAACAAACTGGGCGAGGGCGACAAACTCGGCACCCCGCGCATCGGCAGTTGCGAACTCGCCGCCTGCATTGAAAAGGGCGCGGAAATGTTCGACTGGAAGGCCAAGCGTGCACGCCCGAAAGGCGAAGGGCGCTACCGCCGAGGCGTCGGCATGACCATCATGATGCAGGGCTCCGCCATACCCTTCATCGACATGGCCTCCGCCTACATCAAAATGAACGAGGATGGCTCTTTCAACCTCCTCATGGGGGCCTCCGAAATCGGACAGGGCTCTGACACCGTCCTCTCTCAGATCGCTGCCGAAGAACTCACCGTGCCCACCGACTGGATTGTCCCCTACTCTTCCGACACCGATCTGACCCCCTTCGATAAAGGGGCCTATGCCTCCTCCACCACCTACCTCTCCGGGATGGCCGTGAAAAAAACAGCGACGAAGGTCAAGGAGCAGATCATTGCCGTCGGCGCTGAAATGCTTGAATGCGAGCCCGCCGATGTCCAGGTAAAAGACGCCAAGGTGATACACTCCGCATCGGGCCAATCCGTCACCTTCAGTGAGATCGCCATCCGCAGCATGTACCAAACCAATCAGCATCAGATTGCCGCCGTCGGATCGCACTACACCAAGGAATCGCCCCCACCTTTCGCGGCCGACTATGCGGAAGTGGAGGTCGATACCTACACCGGTCACGTCAAACTCCTTGATTATCTCCAGGTGATCGACTGCGGCACGCCGATCAATCCGCGCCTCGCCAAGGGGCAATCCTACGGTGCCCTGGTCAACGGCTTCAGCTTCGCTCTCAACGAACGCTTCCTCTTCAACGAAAAGGGCCGAATGCTCAACGCCTCCTTCGGCGGCTACAAAATTTCCAGCACCATGGACATTCCAAACGTGCGCAACGATTTTGTCCCGTCCTACGAGGAAACAGGACCTTTCGGCGCCAAGAGCGTCAGTGAGCTGGGGATCAACGGCGGTCTGCCCGCCCTATCCAATGCCATCTGTCATGCGGTGGGCGTCCGGCTTCGCGAAGGCCCGTTCACCTCGGAGCGCGTCCTCGACGCGCTCCATAAAAAGCAAGAAGAAGGGAGGTGCGGCTGAGCTTCAGCAGAAAGAAACCAATACACTTGGATTCGGTTGAAACATTGCATTGCGTCATCCCAAAAAAAGAGGAAATTCTATGTATACTACGTTGAAAAAAGTTCTCCCTGCCATCCTGCTGACCGGGCTGCTAGCCTGTTCATTCCTTACCCCGAACGCCAACGCATTCTGGGGAAAAAAGAAAGCCGAAGAAGTAAAGAAAACCGAAAAACCGACCGCAGTGAACATTGCCGTCCTTCTCTCCTCTCCGAAAGAAGAACCCTACAATACCGCGCTGATTCAGTCCCTCGAACGCGTGAAAGCTGAAAAGCCCGAAGGCCTCGATCTGGAATGGACCGTCACCGAAAATGTGGCCCCCTCCGATGCCGAGCGCGTGCTGCGTTCTGTGGCCGAATCCGACAAATACGACATCATCTGGGCGCATAGCTCCTCGTTCGTGGCGGCGGACCCCGACCTGGTGGATGACTTCCCGGATACGATGTGGGTATTCGCCGGTGCTGCACACAAGAACAAAGGCGGCAACTTCTATCACGTCGTCACCTATCCGCACGAACCCGCCTATCTGGCTGGCATCATCGCGGGCATGATGACCAAGAACGATACCGTCGGCGCCGTCGCCGCCTTCCCCTTTGCCGACGTCAGCGTGCAGGTGAACGGCTTCGTGGAGGGTGCCAAGTCGGTCAACAAAAACCTGAAGGTCAAAATGACCTATATTGAAAGCTGGTACGACCCGACCAAGGCCAAAGAAGCAGCCCTGGCCCAGATTGCCTCCGGCGCGGACTACATCTATGCCGAGCGCTTTGGTCCCTTTGATGCCTGCGAAGAAAAAGGCGTGTTTGCCTTCGGTCAGTACGTGGACCAGAATGACCTCGCACCCGAAGTGGTCGTCAGCAGCGCGCTGGCCTATTGGGACCCGACCGTTAAGCTGGTTGTGAAAGACTGGGTTGATTTCGCGGAAAACGGAACCCCGTTCAATGCGCCCAAAGAAGACATCATCTTCTTCATGAAGGATGGCGGCTCGGGCCTCGCCCCGTATCACGGTTTTGAAAGCCAACTCCCGACTGCCGTACTCAAGAAAGTCAAAGCCGCCGAAAAGAAAATCATGTCCGGCGAACTCGTCGTGCCGATTATCGAGGGACCGGTTCAGTCCAACTAACTCCTGTCGCGGAATCAATCAAAGGGCGCCGGGAACGGCGCCCTTTTTTATCCCACCGCGTCGCCCCCCGGATTCCTGCCATGAAAACAGTCCCGCTCTCCGCCGCCCTCTGCCTTGCCTTTCTCCTCACGGCATCCGCACGCACACCCTTCATCGTGCCCGATGATCCGCAATGGAACCGCGCCGGGTCCGACGACGACATCCGCGCCTCCGGCACCGTCTATCAATGCACCGACGCCGGCGAATCCGAGATGCACATCATCTTCTTTCACCGAGTGACACCTCACGACACGCGCAGCGAGCACCTCGCCTTCTTCAAAGATTTTCTAGGCAACATCCAGCAGGCCTATCCCAACGTCGTTATGACCTATGCGCAGGTGCTTGGAGAAGAAGTGCCGTTCATTTCCGTATTTGATCCGGAAGGAAACACCTTCTTCTGGGGAGCTCTTTATTATCAGACCAACACTTACGAAATCGCCGTCACCGCCGAAGGCCGACACCCCGCCCTTCCGCATCAGGTAACGAATCTACTCGGAAAAGTGACCCTACCCGAATGAATGGACACCTGCACCGGACGCTGACAGTTCAGCCGCCCTCGGCCACCCGCGTTCGGTAGGCACCGGAGTCGAGCCCCTGCAGTTCGGCCACCTGCGCGTCGGTCAGAAACTGCGGGCGGCCCGCCAGCGTGGCCGCCAGAAACGACTTGGCGGCATCCTCGGCCACGCAGCAGCGATAGAACGCCTGCTTCATGGTTTTGCCCAGTGCCACCACGCCGTGATTGCTCATGAAAATCGTGTCGTGTTCCCGTGCGGCATCGGCCACAGCCTCGGCCAGTTCACACGAACCTGGCGTGATGTAAGGCACATGCGCGATATCCCCCAGATCATTCACCACCTCCGCAAACATCGGGCGTAAATCTGCGCCGCTGGAAATCACGCCGCCCGCCCAAGGAGAATGCGTATGGAATACCGCCTGAATTTTCGGACGCAACCGATAAATCGCCAGATGCATCGGCAGCTCCGAGGTCGGACGGGCCGGCCCCTCAAGCATCTCTCCATTCTGCAAATCAATACAGCACATAGCCCGCCCCGTCAGCTCGCCCATTGAATAGCCGCTGGGCTTCACCCAGATCAACCGTCCCTCGCGGGCGCTGATGTTTCCACCTGCGCCGGCGGTGAGCCCACGCGCCTCGATCCGCCGTCCGTAGTCCGCCAATTCCTGACGGATAATCATGAAGGAGTCTCCGCATTGGAACATGATTGAACAGGCGGGCGATAGTCCGGCAAAGCCTCCATGCGGCACAGCACACTTTCATGCACCGATTCCGTGTCGTTGCCCAACGCGCAAATCGGACGCTGATACGCCGGATAAAGCCGGTAGATGTATTGGCGCGAATCATGAATCGTCCCGAGGCAATCTCCCTGCACCCGATCCACCTCCACCCCATTCAGCGCGAGTCCCGCCGCCTGCGACCGATCGAGCATCCAGCGCAGCGTAAAATCTGAAAGCTGGCGGTCCTTTTCCGACCCACCCGCATCGCCATGCGAACCGGCGAACCAGACCTGTTCGATCGTCTGACCCGGACCTGGCGCACCCGTCCACAACGTGGGAATAAAGTGACGCCGATGCTCATCAATCGCCAGCGCCTGATAGCCATATGGTATGCGGCGGCTCAGCGACTGATCATGAAAGGCGAAACGCCGCGCATACAGCCGTCTCAGAATCGTCAACGGAATGCCCAGCGTGCCGACCGTATCCCAGGCGCCCACGAGATAAACATTCGCCGTCACAGAATACTGTTCGCGGAAAGCGGTGGCGGCAGGGCTGTACGGATCGCGTGTGTGATCCCGGTAAAAACGATAGGCGTCATTCAGCATACCCTGATGCTCCATCCGCAGTATCCCGCATTTTCGGATCATCCCGGCCAGACTCCGCACCGTGTAGGCACCCCGACTGAATCCATACACAAATATCTGATCGTCTTCGTCGTAGTGATGAATCAGCCAGGCGTAGGCATCCAGGATATTCCGACTGAGTCCACGGCCCGTCATCCCGTCCATGATGCGCTGAAGTGGCCCACCTTCCGTGCCGATCCCTTCGTCGTAATAGACGGCCTGCTCCACGCCCTCGGCATCGGACGGCTCGACCATGGAGCGCAAGCGCTGCACATGCGTCACCACGCCCCGATGCTCGGCGCACCACGTTCCATCACAACATACGATTAAGCGTTTCATGCTATTTACCCGAAAACAACCTGCTCTGAAAAGAAAGTCATGCTAACAGGTTCCCATCGTTTCAGCAAACGCGCAATCAGCAGAATGAGAAATAAGGGATACCTTGTTGAAATATTGGTGCCGCCGACAAAAGCCCGCGTCATGATGACCCCGGAGGGGTCGGGGAGAATAGCCCGGGGTCATCGACCCCGGGAAGCCGACAAACAAAACAACATGCACCCCGGACGGGG
>CAZBEO010000039.1:0-30667 GCA_964490935.1 uncultured Verrucomicrobiota bacterium | reverse complement strand
ATTTCATGGGTAAATGTAATTGTCGTTGATGGGTAAATGTAGTTGTCGCCAGCCAATCAATGCAACTTGCTGTACAAGAATGAGAAGCAAAGCCATTTTGCCTGTTTGTAATTATTTCAGAGCCTGAAAAGTTGCTAACAATTCGGTTGTGGTTTACAGAAGGGTCCCGGGCGCTTGTCAAGCGGTATAACGCCTTATTTCAAGCGTTTTATGAACCGCGCGAACCGGATCATGGCCTCTTGTATCTGCTCCATGGAGGTGGCATAGGAACAGCGCAGGAAGCCTTCGCCGCTGGAACCGAATGCCGTGCCGGGTACAGCCGCCACGGATTCTTCATCCAGCAGGCGCGTGGCAAACTCATGGGAGGTCAGTCCGAATTGCGCAATGCCTGGAAAGGCGTAAAAAGCGCCCAGCGGACGTATGCAGGGAACCCCCATTTCTTCAAAGGAGGTGTGAATAAAATTACGACGCGTCTTATAGCTCTCGCGCATTTCACCCACGTCCAGTGCTCCGTTCAACAGGGCCTCGACGCCCGCTTCCTGGCTCGGGGTGGGCGCACACATCACCAGATACTGATGAATCTTCATCATGGCTTCGATCAATTCCGGCGGTGCGCACACGTAGCCCAGACGCAGGCCGGTCATGGCCCAGGTCTTGGAGAAGCCGTGCATAAAAACGGTGCGTTCTTTCATGCCGGGAACCGAGGCGAGGGAGAAATGCGCGGAGTCATAGGTCAGTTCCGCGTAGATTTCGTCGCTGATCACAATCAAATCATGCTCGATGGCAAAGGCGGCAATATCGCGTGCGCCAGCTTCATCCAGCACCGCGCCGGTCGGGTTGTTGGGGAAGTTGAGCAGCAGCACCTTGGTTTTCGTGGTGACCTTGGCTTCCAGTGCGGCGCGTGTCAGGAGGAAGTCGTCTTCCGCACGGGTGGCGACGGCTACGGCCACGCCGCCCGCCAAGGTGATTTCAGGCGCGTAGGAAACAAAGCAGGGCTCGTGATAGAGGACTTCGTCGCCCGGCTCGAGAAGGGCCCGCATGGCAATATCCAGCGCTTCGCTCACGCCCACGGTGATCAGAATTTCGTTTTCGGCGCGGTAGTTCAGGTTGAACATTTTCAGCACGTACTCCGAGAGAGCCCGGCGCAGTTTCAGCAAGCCTAGATTGGAGGTATAGCAGGTGGCCCCCCGCTCGATGGCAAAGATGGATGCTTCGCGGATGTGCCACGGGGTGTTGAAATCCGGCTCGCCGATGCCCAGGCTGATGATGTCCTTCCGCGTGCTGACGATTTCAAAAAAATCGCGAATCCCCGAACGCGGCAGATCGAGCACCTTGCGTGCAATTTTGTTACGGACTGACTTTGAGGCGTTCGTATTCATCGTGATTCTCCATCAGAACTCCGTGTTCCTTGTAAATTTTCAGCATAAAATGGGTGGCGGTGGAAAGTACTCCGTCGATGGTGGCAAGGCGGGCACTCACAAAGTTGGCCACTTCACGCAGATCGCGCCCTTCGACAAACAGCAGCAGGTCAAACGAACCCGAGGTCAGATAGACTGATTGTACTTCGGGGAAGCGGCTGATGCGCGTGGCGATTTTGTTGAATCCATCCTCGCGTACCGGCGTGACCTTGACTTCAATGACGGCCGTCACCGTATTTAAATCCAGCCGCTCGCCATCCACAATGGCGCGATAGCCGCGGATGATGCCTTTGCTTTCATAATCGGCAATGCGCCGCAGCACCTCGTCCACGGTGATATCCAGCATCTTGGCGATGTTTTCTGGCGTTTCCCGTGCATTCCGTTCCAAAATTTTCAGCAATTCATCCATGACAAACCTCCTCGCGTCTTTTCAGTGATGACGTAAAAAATTACCGTCTTTGAGCATCGAATGCAACGGCGCGATGGAACTAAATGGGGTATAAAACGGGGGCGGCGCATGCGCCGCCCCTGTGGAGCTGTTGAATGACTTCAACCCGTATTACTTGGCCGGATAAAAAACCATGCCTAGGTGCCGTCCGAATTCGGACTTGCGTACCGGCTCGATTTGGCCGATCACGTTCATGCCGATTTTGGGCTTGGGCAGGTGTAGTTGTCCGGTGATGGTCACCCCGTTTTCAAGCTGTACGATTCCGAGCCACAGAGTGGGCACGGAGAAGTCGCCAGGCAGGGTGTAGAGTTCGGTGAAGGTGACGAGTTTGCCCTTTTTGGGCAACGGCACCGGATCGAACTCGTTGTGTTTGTTCTTTCCGCATTTTTTGCAGACCATGCGATACGGATAATGCAGTTGCCCGCATTTTTTACATTGGTATGCGTAGATTTCCAGGGCCATGATTATTTCTCCCGAATGAAGGTCAGGCAGACCACGTTGTTTCCGAATCCGCCGAAGTTACAGGTAAAGCCGATTTTGGCGTTCTTCACCTGACGTTTCCCAGCCTCGCCGCGCAGTTGCAGGATGATCTCATGCGCCTGGCCAACGCCGGTGGCCCCCACGGGGTGCCCCTTGCCTTTCAGTCCGCCCGATGTGTTGATCGGGAGTTTGCCGGTCAGGGCGGTTTCTCCGCGTTCGAGCGCGAGATGACCCTCGCCCTTCTTGAAGAAACCGACCTCTTCACTTTCCACAATTTCGAGAATCGTGAAGGCATCGTGCAGTTCCGCGACATCCACGTCGGAGGGTTTCACTCCGGCCATTTTGAAGGCCTGTTTGGCGGCACCGCGCACGGCCAGCAGGTCGGTCGGTTCCGCGCGCTCATGTACGCAGTGCGTATCCGTGGCCTGGCCTACACCCGCGAGGCGTATCATGGGC
Source organism: uncultured Verrucomicrobiota bacterium (assembly GCA_964490935.1). Lineage (GTDB taxonomy): Bacteria > Verrucomicrobiota > Kiritimatiellia > RZYC01 > RZYC01 > JAQVYB01. Next base: position 27,865 of record CAZBEO010000039.1, on the reverse strand, counting down.
TTGCCGAGTTTCTTGGCCGCTTCGGCACTGGCCAAGACCACGCAGGCACCACCATCCGAGACGGGGCAGCAGTCAAAGAAGCGCAGCGGGTCGGCCACGAACGGATTGTTCGTCATGGCCTCCGGCGAATCAATGATGCCTTCCACGGTGATGGGCTGGTGCAGGTGCGCGAAGGGATTCAGGCAGGCATTGCCGTGATTCTTCACCGCCACCATCGCCAAATGCCGCGAGGTCACACCATACTTCTCCATGTAGAGCCGCGTGAACATACCGGCAAGCGACGGCAGGGTCACTCCGTAGATGTATTCCGCAAGCGGATGGGTCAGCGTGGCCACGAAGTCGGTGGCTTCCAGGTTGTTCACCTCGCGCATGCGCTCGGCGCCGATCACCATCACCACGTCATGCAGGCCCGAGGCCACGGCCATCCAGCCCTGCTTGAGTGCAGAGGCTCCCGAGGCCGGGCCGTTTTCAATGGTCTCGGCACCGGCGGGCGTCAGGCTGAGGCTGTCCACCACAGCACTGGCTAAGCCGGTCTGCCCGTTCACCCGTCCGCCGCCCATATTGGCGACATAGAGATGGTCAATCTTGGAAATGCCAGCATCCTGCATGGCAAACATGCCGGCATAGGCCGCAATTTCCGAGAGAGGATATTCCAGTCGGCTGAAACTCGTCATCGCTGTCCCGATGGCATACACTTCGCGCATAATTACACCTTCCCTTCCTGTTTCCAGCGTTGGAACATGAGGCTTGTGCCGGTCGGGTCCTTCATAGCACGCGTGGCGGCCAGCAGGTCCGCAGGCGGTCTGGGCGGATTGGATGGCGGCAGAATAGCCGCCTGCGCTTTTTTGAGCAGGGCCTCGGGAACCGGGCGACGCCCCACCACGAGTGTATCGCGGGCCTTGTCGAATAGTTCTTTTGTTAGTGCCCAGGAGGGAACCCCTCCGAGTTCATGCGGCGTACCGAAACGCTTTTCGAGCTTGTATTCGATCATCCAGCGCCGGAAGCCGATAGGCGATTCCGCTACGATCAGCACTTCCTTCTGTTTCAGGAAATCAAAATGATATTCCATTTTGGCTGCGAAGGCGTGCGCGCCGATGCGCAATCCGCGTCGCAGCGCCAGCGTATGCAGGGAAACCCCCACCTCCGCATTCATACTGCGCCCATTCACAATGGCGGCCAGTTCGCCGTCAATCTGGGCCACGAGCACGTATTCATCCTGAACGCGATATCGGGCGTAGCCCAGCAATTCGGCGTATACACGCGCCGAAACAATGTCGTAATAATCTCGTTCCACATGCAGCAGAGGTGCCACGTAGGGAAGGATGTCCGGTATCTCCTCCCGGTCGATCTGACGGATCACCAGGTCCTCGCCGCTTGCAAGCGTCATGAGTTTGGGTGGAAACGGCGGTGCCGTTTGGTCTACCGGTCGAAGAATTTTCTCCAGTTCTACAGCCATGATACCTCCTTTCAAGGTATGTGTTATGCTTCTCGATATGCCCCGAGACGCAAACAGTGTAGGCTTATATACCGCGCTTCCAAGAAAAAATATATTTCATTTTTTGGAAACCGTGCGAGGTGATGTTTCGATGTCATTGACTTTGCCGGTGGTTTGCATTAAAAATCAACTGTCACGGTTATGCCTGAAGACAGCAAAGAAAGTGAGGAGTGTATGACGAATGCGGCAGAGGAAACAACGCGGAACAACGCCGTACGGGTAAACCTTCTGGTGCTTGGCGCCTCACGGGAACCGGTTGACGTTTTTTTCAACACGATCTGTAGCCCGCTGTTGCAAGGCGGAAACGGGCTACTCCTCGGCGGTGTCCCTGTGGAAATTTCCGCGCTGGCCGGACGTCCGAAAGAGCATGCCGACTGGAATGCCCAGGTGTCCGCCGCCGGAGCTATCCTCATTCCGGTGGAGCATGTCGACGCGCTTTCCATGCAGGGAGTCATGGATGTCTATGATGCGCTGATCGCGCAGAGCCTCTCCTCGCCGATGGCCTTTTTCATCGTGCGCGAGTCAGGTCATCGGGAATTCAAAGCCAGTTGCCTGAAATGTGGCCAGAAAATCATGCTGCGGGATGAGTATGTGGGCCGGGGTTGTACCTGCCCGAACTGCCGGAAAACCTTTACGATTGTTTCTGAAAAGATGGCCCTGCGGCAGCAGTTGCGCCTGCCTATGAACGTACAGGTGGAGCAGGTGGACGGCGCCTCCACCGACTTCACGCGGGGAGCCATTGAACGCCTCGTCGAGCGGGCGACAGCCGTGCCCGGTACTACGACGCCGGGCAATCAGGAAGCATTGAAACACTCCACCATGCGGATCAATCTTTCCGATCTCGCCCAGTCATCGTGAAGGAGGAAGCGTCTGTCGGAATGAGGCTTGCATAATTCCGCCCGATCTCTGTACCCTGCACAAAATAAATTCTGGAGGTGAGCATGGCAGCATATACAATGGATGGCGTAGTCAAGGTGATCATGGATGAACAAACATTCGACAGTGGTTTCACCAAGCGGGAATTCGTCGTAACCACAAAAGAAGACAAATATCCGCAGGACATCAAATTCGAGGCCGTGAAAGAACGGACCGCCATATTGAGCGGAGTCAATCCCGGCGATGAAGTGACCGTGACGTTTGATCTGCGCGGCAATGAATACAAGGAGCGCTATTATGTGAACCTTGTGGCCTGGAAACTCGATAAGACGCAGGGCGGCGCTGCACCCGCTGCAAAAGATGCGGGCTTTGCCGAGGAGCCGACCGAAGTTCCGGAAGATTTCGACGACATCATCGACACCCCTTTCTGAGTTCATCATGCAAGCTCTTGCTGGAGTCGAAAAGTGTACAGTGCGGGATGTAAAACACCTGTCTTACAGCTCACTCTTGCTGTTTCTGCTGTTGTCAGGTTGCGTGTCGCAGGTAAAATTGTTGCAAGTTCCCGATGTCCGCCAAGCAACGTCCTATACCTGTGGCGTGTCAGGCTCGCAGGCTGTTTTGAGCTATTACGGCATGGATTTTCGCGAAGATCGTTTGGCGGCAGAATTTGGCACAACGGAAGCCGCAGGCACATCGCCGGAACAGATCGTGGCCGGATTGCAAGCGCACGGTTTGACTGCAACGATCAAAGAATATACGACGCTGGAAGACTTGCGTGCAAACCTGCAACAAGGATGGCCGACAATGGTTGCGATTCAAGCCTGGCTGGAAACCGATCCGCCACCCGATTGGAGCAAGAATTGGGAGGATGGTCATTGGGTGATTGTGATAGGGATGGATGATGAAAAGGTCTATTTTGAAGATCCGGCAATCCTTGGCTCGCGTGGCTGGCTTCCCCAGGCGGAATTCCTTGCACGCTGGCACGATTATCAGGGAGAGCCGCCGTGCGATGATGCCCAGGATGCCTTGCTCGAGCAGTTAAGTATCACGGTCAAGGGTAAGTTCATTGAGAACGCGGCATATACCCACATTGATTAATAATGCAGGCCAAGGAAATGCCTGCAAGCGCAGGCACCGTTGGAAATCCATGCCGGTGACTGCAATCGTTCGCTACGGAGACAAGTAATGAAACAACGCATACGGCTCCTTTCACTCACAGCGGGGACTACGATTGTTCTGTTGACGCTTGCGGGAGCACTGATTGTCGTTGGTATCTTCAATGAATCGCTGCACTGGGATATCTTCGGTCCTAAAATAGAGGCTTTGCTATACGGAGTTTTCGGCTCCAGCATTGCCCTTGCATGCGTTGGCGTCGCCATGACCGTTGTTCTGGGAATTCAGGAGATTGTTAAGGCTTTTCGATCACTTCAACAGCAACGATCTCACGGAGACACAAGGGAGATCGAAGAGGCATCAAAGGGAATGTATGCCAAGTATATGCTATATGTTGGAATCTGCCTCGCGGTTCTCATCACCCTTCTGGCTTTCCTTAATCACGGAGTTCAGAATCATCGTTCCGCAGTTTTCAAAAGATTAGTTGCTGAACAGATGGCGCACTTTCAAGGTAAACTCTCGGAACTGCTCGCCCCTCTTTCCGTTCCACCACGCGATCATGTCTCCTACGACCTGTATGATCTGATAAAGACACTCGACAATCTGTCCTTTGTTGATAGGACGACCCTTTACCTGTCGGACCCGAATGACCCGTCCGCGATGTGGGGTTACACCGCCTGGCGAAAGTATGAGGAGGAAGACGGGTTTTCAAAATTCTTCGTGGCCAAGGAGTTTGAAAAAGCCATGGCCGAGGCCATCGCAGGGAATAACAAGGACCTGGAAGAGCTAAACAACAAAATGGGCTTTACATGGTATTTCCTCGTGACGGATGAAAAGGGAAGGCCGATGGCCATTCTTCGAATCGACGGAAACGCTAGAGAGAATTTTCGAGAATACCTGTTTGGATCATAACCAAAGCGGGTTCTGCGCAACCCCATTGACGTTGGTTGATTCTGCAATGATTTGATTTCCTGTTGTTCGCCTAATGCCTCCTGCGCTTTGTTCTTGCGTAGCCGTCTGCTCGCCGAGCGGACGGAGGTCGGGGTATCACCGCACCAAAAAAACGTGGCGCTCGGAAAGCACCACGCTACCAACACGGTCACTTCCACTCGTGGACGGCGCATGGCTCATGCGCCTTTCAGAGGGCGTGGGATTAGGGGAGGGAGGGAGTGTGGGGGTAGGGGAGTGTGGGAGGGTCAAAAAATAGTGCCGATTAAGATTTTTTCACCACTCGCTGCGCTGGAGGGCACGGAAAACACGGAGGCAAGAGAACCAATAATCTTCACTAATGGGATGAATGGAGGGCGAGCGTCCCTGCGAGCCGCTGCTTATTTTGTCTGCATTCTCCTTTGTGGCTTTGTGCCTTCGTGTGAGAACCTCTTACTCTTCCATTAGCGCCGATTCCCCAGGATCAATTCATACAATTCACCCGTACAGAGACCGAAAAAATCTCTTCGCTTAATTTTTAAGGGCTGACCCCGATGCGGAGGATGCGCAGGCCGAGGTTGTTGTCCCGGTATTTTGGGCTGTTTGAATAACGTTCGGCGGCGCGGAATCGTGCGGCGCGGGTGTGCCATCCGCTGCCGCGGCAGACGCGGGATACGCCGCGTTCAGGGCCGGTCGGATCACTGAGCGGGCCGGTTTCGTAGGTGGTGGCGTAGTAGTCGGCACACCATTCCCAAGCGTTGCCAAGGGTGTCATATAGGCCCCAGGCATTGGGGAGTTTCTTTCCGACGAGATGGGTTCCGGCGGTTTGGTGGGGGAACTGTTTTTCGGGCCAGGAGGCGGAGATCATGCCACCTGGATAATCCACGCCGCAGTTGCCTCCATACCACGCGATGCGGTCAAGCAACGGGGCGTGATGGACACCCAGCAGAGCGGGGGCGCCGGCATAGGTGGGTTCGGTGGTCCCTGCGCGGCAGGCGTATTCCCATTCGGCTTCGGTCGGCAGGCGGTAGGTGTCCGGTGGTACACCGCCCAATATGCAGAGACGCGCCACAAACGACTGGGCCTCCTCCCAACTGATGTTTTCAACGGGCGCGTCGGGGCCGGCGTTCGGGAGGCTGGAGGGGTTCTCGCCCATGATTTCTTCCCACTGGCGCTGCGTGATTTCATATTTACCCAAGTAGAAGGATTCGGTGATTTCCACTTCCGGCTGTGGGTCTTCCACCTCTTCAGAGAGTGGTTGGGATTCATCGGGGTTGCGTCCGGGTTCGGAGAAGGGGCTGCCCATGCGAAAGACGCCTGACGGTATGAGACGAAGTGGGATGTGGCCCGCCCGGGTGACGACTTCGAGGGGCATCCGCGTTGTTTGAGCGAGGCGCTGCTGGCGCAGCATGGCCCCGCGGCTTCCCGGGGCGAGGGCGTCGGTCTCGGCCGATTCGGCATCGGGAACAACGTACAGATCTTCGATCATGATGGCGCGTTCGAGTCGTGCCTGGATTTGGGTTGTGAGGCCCGGAGCGAAGGCGGGAAGAGAGAGCGTGGCCGGATGACATTCCGCGTGTCGGAGGGTGAGTTCCAATGGTTGGAAGGGAGGAAGGATGATCGGGTCGCCGGCGTGTCCGAGTGGGGTCCCGTTCTGATAGATGTCGGCATCACGCGGCGTGGTGATGAGGATCAGTGTGACAGGCTGCGGGTGCATGATGCGCTGGAGGGACTGGGTTTGTCCGTCCTGAATCATCACGCGGAATGCGTCATCCGTTGAGCGGTAGCCGGGTGCTTCCACGACGATTTCCAGCTCGCCGCAGGGCAGGGATTCGACCAGGAAGTGAGTGTTGGTTTGGCGAAGAGTTTCTCCGGAGAGGGTGACGGTTTTAGGGGCATTGGCGAAGAAGGTGTCGTTCGGAAGGTCTGATCGGAGGAGCAGGGAGAGTGCGCCACTCGAGGGAACGGGCGCGGTCGCGGTCAGCGCGATAAACCCGTTAGGTGGCAGATGAGCGGCGAGCGGAACGGGGCGGAATCCGTCGGACTGGAGAGTAAAGGCGTGGTCGCCCGGAGGCAGATTGGTGATGACGGCGCCGGTCTGCCCGAGCACTTCGACGCCTTCCCGGATTTTCTGCGTGACGGGGCTGTGAATGACGACGCTTGCGGGCCGTCCTTCTAGGACGGCCTCGAGGTGCGCGGGCTCGGCTTGTCGGACCGTGACTTCGCGGGAGGTAGGATAGTAATCCGCTTGTGAAAGGGTGACGCGATAAGCCCCTTCCGGGAGGTGCGTTTCGAAGAGGCCGTAGACGGATACCACGCCTTCGTGATGGAAGTCTTCATTCGTCGATTCAATGAGGATGTCGGTGCCGGGTTGGCATTTAATGCGCAGGTCGCCGTTGAGACGACGCAGGGAATAATACAGCGGTTGCTGGTTGGGGCGGATGATGAGTCGCTCGCGATACGGCGAATAGCCTTCGGCATAGAGATGCAGATCGTATTCGCCCGACGCGAGATTTGGTTGGAGGCCCTCCAGCGGGATACCGTTGGTCTGCAGCAGGAGGTTGGCCCCCTGCATGAGTATGAGATTCGCCTCGGGAGGGGTGACTTGAATGAACCAAGGCTCGGGTGTTGGCGCGGGGGCGGGCGACGGGATGATTTCGGGTATCCGGTGTTCGATGGGCCGGACATCTTGTTTCGGGATAGGGGTGGCATCGGCTCCCGAGAAGGCCGGCGTCGATGCCGATGGGCGTCCGCATCCCGCCAGACCAAGCAGGATCAGTGGCAGCAAAAGATTTTTTCCGTATGAAATAATAGTCATGTTGTATTCCTGCCTGTGAGTTATGGCAGGAGCTGCAAATCCGTCAATGATATTTCAACAATTCTGTAGCGGCGACATTTTAATAACGAAAGGCGCGGAAGGACGCGAAAAACCGGAAAAAGGTGGCGGTTGACCACAAAAATCGCTCGATTTGTCCATTATGTTTTGTTTAATTGGTCGTTCAAAAGCAAGGGTTCACAAAGAGCAATTCACGTTTGGCGTCAGTAACTCGCAGTACAAGCCAGGAGAGAAGTCATGCCCAACGATTACGATCAGAATGCGCTATCTACTTCATCCGCCCTGCCCACATTTCCTGATGATTTCTACTGGGGGGTTGCGCAAGCAGCCTATCAAATCGAAGGTTCGCCAGATGCAGATGGCAAGGGAAAGTCTATCTGGGATACCTATGCGCATACGCCGGGGAAAATAAAAAACGGCGACACCGGCGACGTCGCCGTTGACCACTATCTGCGTTACAAAGAGGATGTACAGTTGCTCAAAAATATGGGGGCAAAGGCCTACCGATTTTCCATCTCCTGGCCGCGCATTTTCCCCAACGGCGATGGCGAGCTAAATCCGAAGGGCCTTGATTTTTACAGTCGGCTTGTGGACGAACTGCTCAAGGCGGGAATCGAACCTTTTGCCACACTTTACCATTGGGATTTACCGCAGTCGCTGCAGGATCGGGGTGGCTGGCAGTCGCGTTATACCTGTGAGGCCTTTGCCCAGTATGCGGGCTGTGTCGCCAAACATTTGAGTGACCGGGTGCGACACTTTTTTACCATAAACGAGTTTCAGAATTTCGTAGATATGGGCCATCGTGGCATCGATATAGTGGTTCAGGGAAAACCGGTACATATCGAGCTGGCACCCGGGCTCAAGCTCGAACAGGGAGCGCTTAATCAGGTTGCGCATCATGCGGTGCTCGCCCATGGCATGTCGGTGCAGGCCATTCGCGCGATGGGACAAAAAGGTACGAAGGTCGGGCCTGCCGAGGTGATGTTCTGTGGCGTGCCGGTGATCGAAACCCCGGAACATGTCCACGCCGCAGAATTGGCCACGCGCCACCTCAATGCCCGCTATCTGGATGTGATGCTAACCGGAAAGTATAGCGAAACGTACTTGCAAGAGGCTGGCGCTGATGCGCCGAAGTTCACGGATGAAGACATGCGGATTATTGCTTCACCCATAGATTTTGTGGGCATCAATGTGTACATCCCCAAAATGTATGTGATGGCATCAGACGAGGCGCCAGGATATCGCGAAGTGCCGATGAATGTGTCGCACCCGAAAATGGGCTCACCATGGCACATCTTTGCTCCTGAAGTGATGTACTGGGCACCACGCCTGACACATGCCCTCTGGAAGCCGAAGGAGATTTATATCACTGAAAATGGCTGCGCCACGAGCGATGTCGTGAGTGATGATGGACAGGTCTATGACGCTGATCGTGTCATGTACCTGCGTAGCGTAATGAGTCAGTTGCAGCGGGCAACCGCCGAGGGTGTGCCAGTGAAGGGTAACTTTACTTGGAGTTCAACCGACAATTTTGAATGGTCCGCTGGCTACGGAACGCGCTTTGGTTTGATTTATGTGGATTACAAAACACAGAAACGTACGCCTAAGCTGAGTGCGGCCTGGTTTAAAGAGGCGGCGAAACGTAATGCGGTGGTTTAGAGGGAGAAAAGCGATGAAGAGATTGATTGGATTGATTGTTATACCGATGGTGGTGTTTCATGCGCGTTCCACGCGGGCCATACAGAAACATGGGTCGACCCCATTCTTGGCGCACGTATCAGCCAACAGATTGCAGGGAATTTCTACGGTTTTCTGATAGGCGACATCGGAGGGTTCGGCGTGTCATCTGATCTGACATGGCAGCTCACGGCCGCTGCGGGATACTCCATTACGGAGAAGATTTCGGCGCTCCTCGGGTATCGCTATCTCTACTACGATTACGATGGTGATAGATTCAATTACGACGTGTTCTCCAGCGGGATGTTAATCGGCCTGCATGTCGATCTCTAGCAGCCTGTCGGGCTCTGGCCCGATATCCTGAAGGAAGCGCGGCGTAATACGGTGGTGTAGCGCAGGCCCTATTCCCCTTCAAACGGTATAATGGGCTTGAGTTTGCCGGTCTTTACATTCATTTCAATGGATTCCACCACCTCGACTCGTGCAGAGACAAACCCAAGATTTTCTTTTTTAAGAATTTTCAGCAATTCTTTCTCAGCCAATTTCCGAGTGTCCATATAGCCATCGGCAATGGTGATCCGGAGGAGCAACGCGTCAGGTGCGGTCTGCACAAACTGAAAACCATTCAACCCAGGTACAAAAAACTCAAGAAATGTAAATGGATGAACTTGGTGATCCGCCTTTCCCTCATCCACAAAGGTTAGGAAATCGGCTTCTCTTCCTGCAAACGTATCCAGCGAAATAAAAGGTGCATCCACCGTCTTGAGCGCCATGGCATCAGACATCCGGTATCGAATTAAGGGCTGAAGCGTGCGATAGAGGGGGGTGATCAGCAGGGTGCCTTTCCTTCCCTCGGGAAGGACCCGATCGTTTTCATCAACCACTTCAATGTGATGCCAGTCATTAAAAAGAAGAAACGGATCATGAGCGCTTTTCTGTATACCCAGCAGAATCGTCTCTGAACACGCATAAAGATTTATGACATCAAGGTTAAATGCACGTTCTACAGTCCGTCGCATTTGTTCAGAGAGTGCTTCCCCGGACGTTTGGATTCGTCCAGGCTCTATTTTCAGCGTGCCCTCAAGCTGAGACAATGCCAGTTGGTAAATGACGCCTGCATACCCTGAGATAATATCAGGCTGGAATTTATTTAGCCCTTTGATTAGGCCCGGGACATCTTCCGGCTTTGGAAATAGCTTCGTATTGTAGATTAGTTTTGGCGCACCGGCAGTGAGCGTGGCTCCGGCAAAATGGCCCCGTGGGGCTCCAAGAAAAGCCAATCGAAATCGCTGAAAAAGCTTAGGCATGGGATGATCAATTCGTGCCGTCAAAAGAGATACAATAAAATTCCACTCGGCTTTGGAATATACAAATAGGCCCGGAACTCCGGTAGACCCGGATGTATGAATGATCGTGTTTTGGCGAAAACGATGGTTCGGGTTAAAATCATGGGTGATAAATTCTTCTACGGCTCTACGCGTAATCGACGGGTCCGTGATTAAGGTGTCAAAATGTTCCATCACCATGGCTTTATCAATGATCGGCAGATCGCCCGGAACAACGTCAGAAAGATCGTCGGGTTTGATGCCATGGGAGCTATAGAGATCGCGATAAAACAACGATGTGTGATATGTTTTATTCAATAAGGCGGTGAACCGTTGACGCGACAACTCCTGCACCTTTTGCGGGGTAAGTTGTGCATCGTTCCTAAACTTTCGTAGCTGGGTTATGAGAGTGAATATATTCATAGAAATGTCGCTAGCACTTAGCGTGTAATGGTTCAACTAAATTCGATTTCAAGCTCGGCGGGAATTTTCACGTGCTTTCTATAGTCGATCCCCTAATGGTTGGAAACGATACACAAACGCCTGTTTGGAGGGTACGTGCGTAAGAATAACGCGAGGGTGAAGCGATGCGTTGGGGCGGTGACGCGCTTAAAGGCGCGTGGGCCATGCGCCGTCCAAGAGTGAATGTGGCCGTATTGGTAACGTGGTGCTCTCCGAGCGCCATGGTATTTTTGTGAGGTGATACCCCGACCTCTGTCCGCTCGGCGAGCAGACGGCTACTCAAGAACAACGCGCAGGAGGTGGGGTCATTCTCCCGGGCGCTTACGTTCATCAAAATATTCCCGCACCCCATCCGGGGTGATAACACATGCTGACTTTTGTCGGTGGAACCAACGGTTGGAAAAAATGGAATTTCGCGAGAAAACGGGGAACGCATTCTTGATATGTTCGCCCATTATTTGTAGTGCCGGGACAACGACGAAGGGGTCGGAGGAAAGAAAATAAGGAATGATCTGAATAAATTTAAAAGGACGTTGGGGACAACGTCCCTCCCGGGGGAGGGCCCGTGTCCCCACGGGCCGTGCGGAGAATGAGCGCGGAGAGTTAGTCGCGAAAGTAGCCCGGACATGGAGACGGCTAATATTTGTAGCTGAACTATCCCTGATTTAACCCCGTTGCATTCCGGCGGTCTGGCGAGTATTCTGGTGTTGTTTTGCCGGGACTGTCCCGATTGGGCAGGGGGACGTCCGGGCCGTGAACAATCGGGTCGTCTGAAGTGAGGACGAGTCCGGCAACTACAAGGAGATCAAGATGACGGGAAAAGCGATGCGAAGAGGATTCTGTGCGGGAGTGCTGATGGTGTGTGCGTTGGGTTTACAGGCCGGAGCGGCGGATAAAATGGCCGCCATTTTTTCCAGCAACATTGGGAATCCATACGACGGAATCATTCATCAATCCATGCAGCAGGCGGCGAAAGACTCGGGTTTTGAGTATGACTACATTGAAAATGTTACGCCGGATAATTATGAGCGTGTGCTGCGGGAATACGGCGAAGAAGGCTACAAGCTGGTCGTCTCGAGCATGACGGGCCATCACGCCGCCGCGCGCAAGGTGGCAAAGGATTATCCTGAAATGGCGATTATGGGGTCGGCGGCGCCCGATCCGCAGGCACCGAATTTTTCGGTCTTCAACGCTTGGGTTGAAGAGGCTGCCTATCTGTGCGGCATGATTGCCGGGAAGATGACGAAGTCGGACGTGATCGGGGCGGTGGCGGGGTTTCCAACGCCCGACGCGAACTACCTGCTCAACGCCTATCGGGATGGCGCGAAGGCGGTGAATCCGGCGGTGAAATTCAAGGTGACGTTTATTGGTTCGTGGTTTGATCCGCCGAAGGCCCAGGAGGCCACCAAGGCGCTGATCTCGGCGGGGGCGGATATGATTTATGCCGAGCGCTACGGTGTGACGGCGGCTTGCAATGAGATGGGCGTGTATGCGTTCGGCAGTCTGGTGGACAAGGCGTCGCTGGGGCCGGACACCATCATTGCCTCGGCGGTGTGGGATTTCACGCCGGCGGTGGTTCATGCGATCAACGGCTTGAAAGGCGGAACCTATACGGCAGAAGACTATCAGCCCTACAGCTTGATGAAAGAAAAGGGAGCGCTCTTCGTACTTAATCCGAAGGTGTGGGAAAAAATCCCGGACGACGTCCGGCGGATGGTGGAGGAAAAGGGGACGGAAATCGAATCGGGTGCCTTCCAGATACCTCGTGACAAAAGCAAGCCTACTTCTGACTAAGATAGTGCGGGTGTGGCCGTTCCGGCTCGAAAAGCGAGCCGGAGCGGTGGCCCCTTTTTTTTGTCCCGATCCTATTGAGGGGCTCGATGTTTTCGGAAGCAATGCAAGGAGACGTTATGGCTGATTATGAAGAATACAGAGAGCGCCTAGAGCAGTTGCTGTTGGATGCCGACGAGGAGGCCCTGAACGTGGTTTCCGCTTTGGTGCCGGAGAAACTAGGCGTACTGGTTTTCCTGAAGGAAATTTATCAGCCCGTTATGGCGGAGATCGGCGACAAGTTTAGCCGGATGGAAATATTTCTTCCAGAGCTGGTGGAGGCCTCGGAATTGGCGGGAGAAATCTCCGAGAAGGTGCTGCAGCCGCTGTTGCTTAAAGAGGAATCCGGCAGCAGTCGGTCCTGCGGAAAGGTACTGATCGGTACGGCATTCGGGGACATGCACGATATCGGGAAAAACATGGTCGCCTTCATGCTTCGCGTGAATGATTTCGAGGTGGTGGACCTGGGCGTCAATGTGGCTCCGAAAAAATTTCTGGATGCGGCGAAAGAGCAGAATGCGGATATTCTTGCCATCTCCGCGCTGATGAGCACTTCGCTGCCGTACATCAAGGAGACGATTGAAATGCGCGAAGGTTTTGGCATGAAGAACCAGTTTCCCATTATGATCGGAGGAGCCTCCGTCACGCCGGAATATTGCGCACGGGTGGGTGCGGATGCGTATGGCATGGATGCCATGGAAGCGGTACGGCTTTGCAAGGACTGGATGCAGAAAAAGAAAGCCGGTGAAAAAGGAGTGGAGCCATCATGAAGAACCGAACCCGTTTATTGGAGTCGTTGTCGCGTGCCGAAACAGGCGAACTGATGGAGGAAAAGGAGTTTGACCGGAAGGTCATCGCCAAGACCTCGAAGAGCTATGTGCAACGCTATGAGCTGAAATTCGATCCGGAAAATATTGTTCCTCAGGATGATGAGTTGGCGGATCGGCTCTTTCAGGCCGGGCTGGAGTTTGCGGCGGAGACGGGCATGTACTGTCAGTCCACCAGCCGGCGCATTCGTTGGACGCGCCGCGAGTTGGAGGAGGGCCTGCGCTGGTGCGTGAGTGAAACGGTGATGGGCAGCGGCAATGATGCCTTTCAGGTGCGCAATCGTCGTCCGGAGGAATGTAGTGCGCCGGTGATTGTGGGCGGGGTATATGGCATCGTCGTGCCGGAGGAATGGTACGTTCCGATGTATATGAGTTATGCGCAGGAGGGCGTGATCGATATTGTGGAGCCGGGAACGCTCGAGACGGTGTACGGCCACGACGCCAAGGCCGGCTCGCCGTGGGAGGTGCTGTCCGCCTGGCGCGAATATGAATTATCGCGCGAGGCGTGCGACCGGGTGGGCCGCCCGGGCCTTTGCAAGGGATGTGTCGAAAACTCGCCGACGCCGCTCGGTGGAATAGCTGGCACGGCGGCAGGACTCTTCACGCCGCAGGACTGGCATCACGTCTCGACGGTCAGCGAGGCGAAGACGAATTATCATCTCCTCTCGCTGACGGCACAGATCACGCGCTGCGGCGGGCTGATGGAGACGTATTACAACCCGATCTATGGCGGGTTCCTGGGTGGTGCCGAGGGGATTGCGCTGGGCATTGTCTCGACGCTGATTCTGATTCAGCAGACTTACATGGGTACGACGATTTGTACGCGGCCCGATCATCCGTTTCTGGGGTGCAACACGACACCGGAATTGTTGTGGGCTCTGAGTCTGGCCTCGCAGGCGTTGTCGCGGAATACCAATCTGCTGGTGGGTTCGTTGGTGGGGCCAGCGGGCGGGCCGGGCACGAAGACCATGCTGTACGAAAATGCCGCGTTCACCATTGCCGCCTGTACGTCTGGTCAGTCGGTGTTGGAGGCGGCGCATTCGGCCAGTGGCAAGGTGCCGAAGCATTGCAGCGGACTGGATGCGAAAATCTGCGGCGAGGTGGCTCATGCGGTGAAGGGCATGTCGCGTGCGCAGGGCAACGACCTGGTGCGCCAGTTGATCCAAAAATATGAGAAGGATTTAGATCAGCATCCGATCGGACGTCCCTTCAACGAAGTGTATGATCTGAAGACGGTTCGCCCGACAGCGGAATGGCAGAGCATGTATGACGAGGTCTGGAATGAACTCGTAGGTATGGGTATTCCTCTTGATCGATTGAACTGAGCGCCGGGGCCGATGCCATTCAGGTGTTGCGTCGGCGGCGGAGAAAAAGAATAATACCAAGTACCGGAGAAACCGTTTATATGGGAATGAACGATGCTTAAGCAGTCACAGCCCGGGCCCGTATTGGAGATGAGTGGCATCACCAAGCGCTTTCTGCATGTGCAGGCGGCGGACGGGGTGGATTTCTGTCTGTACCCACATGAAATATGCGCGCTTCTTGGAGAAAACGGCGCGGGTAAAAGCACGCTGATGAAGATTCTGGCGGGGACGTATCTGCCGGATGGTGGGACTATCCGACTGGATGGAAAGCCCGTGAACATCCGCTCGCCGCGCGACGCGGTGAATCGGGGCATCGGGATGGTATATCAGCATTTCAATTTGGTGGAATCGCATCGGGTCTGGGAAAACATTGTGTTGGGTATGCAGCATGGCATTCTGGATAAGGGTATGGCCTGCCGCGAAATCAGCGAGACGGGCGAACGGTACGGGTTGAAAATCGATCCGGAGGCGTACATCTGGCAGCTTTCCGTGGGTCAGAAGCAGCAGGTGGAACTGCTGAAGGCGCTGTATCGTAAGGCCCGCATTCTGGTGCTTGATGAACCCACGGCGGTGCTGGCACCGGTCGAGACCGAGCAACTGTTTCGCACGCTGAAGGAAATGGTGCGGCAGGACCTTTCCATCATCTTCATCTCGCACAAACTGCACGAGGTGACGGCTATTTCTGATCGAGTGGTGATTCTGGCACGGGGCAAGGTGACCGGTACGGTGCCGACCAAGGATACCACGCCGGTGGAACTCGCCCGCATGATGATCGGGAAGGACCGAATTACGTATGCGTTAAACGATCAGCACATCGTGCAGGAGCGCGTGGCCCTGCGGGTGGAAAATCTGACGGTGAAGAATCCTTGGGGCCGAATCCTGCTGAACGATATTTCTTTTGGGGTGCGGGCGGGCGAGGTCTTCGGCATTGCCGGTGTTTCCGGCAACGGTCAGAAGGAACTGGCCGAGGCCCTGTGCGGAACGGGGCCGATCGCCTCTGGCAAGATCACCTATCAGGAGGAGGAAGTGCCTGCACAAAATCCAGCGGGCCTGATACGCCTCCGCTGGGGTCGAATTCCCGAGGACCGGATGACGCAGGGTCTGATCCTCGATGCCAGCCTCGAGGATAATCTCATGCTGGAACATCATGCGCAAAAGGCCTTCAGTCGTTTTGGCGTGATGCGGCGAAAGGCCATTCGGCTCTTCGCAGAGCAGAGCCTTAAAGACTACGACGTGCGCCCGCCCCTGCCGCAGATTCCGGCGCGTACCCTCTCCGGTGGTAATATTCAGAAGGTGATTCTGAGCCGTGAAATGTATTTGAAGCCGGACGTGATCATTGCGTCGTATCCAACGCGCGGGCTGGACATCAAGGCCTCCAACGATATCCAGCGGCACATTCTGGAGCGCAAAGATCAGGGTGCCGCGATCATCTACATCTCCGAGGAACTCGGCGAGATCATGGATTTGAGCGACCGCATTGCTGTGATGTATGAAGGACGGGTCGTGGGCCTGTTCGACTGGGATGAGGCGGATGTGAACACTATCGGCCTGCTCATGGCCGGCCAACTGGAGGGCACGCCGTGAGACTCATCCTGAAACGCCGCGAACCAATGCCCTGGAAATGGAGAATCCTGCTCCCGCCCGCCGCTATTCTTTTTTCCGTCTTGATTTCCTCGCTGCTGATTATGTGGACGGATACGCCGCTTTGGAAGGTCTGGTGGCTGATTCTGAAGGGCAGCCTCGGAAGTCGGCTGGCGATTTACGGCATGTTGGCCAAGATGTGTCCGCTGGTGTTCACGGGATTGGGCGTGCTGGTGGCCTACAAGGTTGGGTTCTGGAATATTGGTGGCGAGGGGCAGCTTTATGCCGGGGGCATGGCAGCGGCGGCACTGGGCATTATTCCGGTGACGCTTTCCCCCTGGGTGCATATTCCTCTGGTGCTGGTCGGCGGGTTCGCCGCAGGTGCTTTGTGCGCGGTGGTGCCAGCCTGGTTCAAGTGCAAGTTGAATGTGGATGATGTGGTCGGCACCCTGCTGCTGAATTTTGTGATCATCTTGTTTGTTCAAGCCATACTCGATACGGTTTGGCTAGACCCGATCAGCGGCTGGCCACGCTCGCCGGAAATCGCCGCCTCGGCGACGTTTCCGATCTTGATTCGCCGCAGCCAGTTTCATCTGGGCATCGCCTTGGCGCTGGCGGCGGCGATCATCGTGTGGTTTGTGATGAGGCGAACAATCCTGGGCTACCGCATCCGCATGACGGGCGCGAACCGCCACGCCGCACAGTTCTGCGGGCTTCCGGTGACGCGGGTGTTTTTGTCGGCGGCCTGTGTGAGCGGGGGGTTATGCGGCTTGGCGGGTGTGGCGGAGGTGTGCGGGGTTCACGGGTATCTGATTGGCGATATCTCGCCGGGCTTCGGCTATTACGGCATTGTGGTGGCCATGCTGGCGGCGTTGAGCCCGCTGGGCGTCATTTGGGCCGCCTTGTATTTTTCCGTGATTCTGACGGGAGCGGAGTACATGAGCCGGATATCGGGCGTGCCGATCTTTTTTGCTGAATTCATTCAGGGCATTACCCTGATTACCATGATGGTGGCCATGCTTTTCGTACATTTCCGTCTGGAAATCCGCCGGTCCAATCGGACGAAAGAGGCTGGCGAAGGAGAACGATCATGTGGGAATCCATCTTAACGGAGGCGTTTATCGTCAGCCTGTTTGCCGCCGCGCTGCGTATGGCCACGCCGCTGATTTTTTGCACCGCGGGCGAATTGATCAACGAGAAATCCGGGGTGATGAACCTGGGCATTGAAGGGATTATGTGCCTGGGGGCATTCACGGCTTTTTGCGTGGCGTATTTCACCGGGAATATTTATCTGGGGATGCTGGCGGGTGGCTTGGCAGGAAGTCTGGCGAGTCTGCTTGTGGCGGTGTTATCCGTTTCGCTGGGCATCGACCAGGTGGTGGTCGGCCTCGGGACGGGTTTTGCGGCCACGGGCCTGAGTTATTTTTTGTATCGGCTCATCCTGGGCACGCCCATGATTCCGCCAACGACACCGCCGGCCTCGCTCCTTTCGATTCCATTGCTGTCCGGGATTCCGGTGCTGGGGCCCGCGCTGTTTCAGCAGAATATCATGGTGTATGTTTCGATCGCCTGCATGGGCGTGATCGCCTGGATACTCTATCGAACTTCGTGGGGCTTGGCGGTTCGGACGGTGGGGCAGAATCCGGCCACGGCGGATACGATCGGCGTTAATGTAGTGCTGGTTCGCTATGCCTCGCTGCTGGCGGGCGGCTTTCTGATTGCCCTGGGAGGCGGATTCCTTTCAGTGATTCAGAGCGGGATGTTTGTGAACGGGATGATTGCCGGGCGCGGCTGGATCGGCATCGCGCTGGTGGTGTTCGGCGCGTATCATCCGGGCCGATGCTTGTTTGGCGCGCTGCTGTTTGGATTCATTGACGCCCTGCAATTGCGGCTTCAGTCCCTCGGGGTTCCGTTGCCCTATCAATATCTGGCGATGCTGCCTTATCTGATTACGCTGATTGCGCTGGTCAAAGGCTCGCGCTCAGCCAACTCTCCAGCGGCGCTTAAGCTGCCCTTCCGCCGGGAAAGCTGATTGCTTTATGCAAACATGCGTTTGCGAAGCGGTCTGCTTCGAGCATGGCATTTCCGGACAGGACGCTCCTGGCGAATCGGGTCAGGGGGGGGCATGGCGCGGGGTCGAATCAGGGAGGAATGAGGTCGACTGCCCGCCTCTGGAGCGGTTGTTATATCGGCGAAAAAAGGCGTTAACGTGAAGAATGACGGACTGCCCCCCGATTGATCGAACGTCACGGGTTACCGTCGCGCCGCTTGCGGCGCGTACGCGTGCAGCGCATTGATTGACTTCATTATATTCCTTCCAGCATATCAACTCGAAAGTGCTGCTCTGATCTCATGACAAAGATGATGAACACATGCTCATCGCTAACTCTGTAGAAAACCCTGCACGGAGGAATGACGATCTGTCGATATGGCAAATGTGGTATTTCGGGTGGAGCTGATCCGGAATTTGGAAATCGTTCGAGCCGTTCTACGGCTGCAAAGACTTTATGAATATACCGCTGAGCAGCATCTGGTTTGTCCAGAGAGATGTATTCAGCGATAGTTTCAAGGTCATGAAGCGCGGGTTCTGTCCATATCAGGCGAGCCATCTTTTCATCCTCTTCTTCGCTTGGGCATGGGTCAGAATCCGTCCCTCTTGGACGGCCCTCTCTCCGCGTGCAATACCCTCAAGAACGAGGATTCGGTTTTGTTGTTTCTCAAAACTTTCTACATCCACAAGATAAGCCGCTGGTCGACCATGTTCGGTAATCAGGATAGGTGACCTAGATTCTTGAATATCTGAGATAAGCCGAGTGGCTTGTCGCTTAAGTGTCGTTACAAGTTCCGTTTTCATGGTGATACAATAGTATCACCGTTCGAGCTTGTCAACATAGCCCATCAAATCGAACGGCTAAGTCAGAGGCTTTTTGTTCTTCCACCGCTGACTCCGATTATTTTGTGTTTCAGTTAAGTTGTAATTTCAATTTTGTTGCGTACGGAGCCAAAACACTCTGCACTTTCTGGTTCGGATCGACTAATTGATGAGTTTGTTGTATTCCTCGTGTGTTCCTATCCAGAACCACACAATCCCCTGGGGTAACTCAACAGCCAAAGCTCGGTAATGATTCCCAACGCGAACAGATAAAAAACGTCCAACCTTCTTGAAATGAAGTGATGGATAGCGAGTATCCCTTTTCAGAAGTCTAAAGCTGTCATCAGCAAGTTTCTGAATATTGCCGGGAAGTTTATGATAGTTCTTCCAGAATGAGGGGTTAGCTTGATAACTCACAGTTTAGAACAACGTCCTTTGCTAATATCCTCAAGGGCCTGATCCGCAAGAGCGTCAAGCTTTCCGTTGTGTACATCCTCTTCGAAATGCTTGTCCCACGCATTAGCATCAAATTCATCAAACCATGAACGAAATCTGTTTAAATCTGTTTGAGGTAGATGCGCTACTGCATCTTCTATTTCATCGATTGTTGTCATGATGTAAAATTTACCAAATGGTATAGTTTTGGGCAAGAGACTTCTTTCATCCAAACCCGAAATCCGAACGCCTGAGTCAGAGGATTTTGGTTCTTTAACCAAGCATCTTGGCCATTCTTTGGAGTTCGGTAACCCGATCAGAAATCTGCGCAAAGTCAGTGCCTGGCTTGTTTGTCTTCAGCAGTTCTATGAGACGTTCAAAGTTCTGGAGGTTCGGATTTTTTTGTCAAATAGGCAATCAATGGAAATTATCATCATTGTCAAATGCGCTTCATGAGTAGCGTAGAAAAAGTTTCCGTAGGCTTTGAGCACCTCCTCGTAGGGTGTCTCATCAATCCAGCCTGTATATTTGGGAAAGTTGTTCACTTTTCGGAGGTTTGAACCGCAAATGGACGCTAATTCACGCAAATATGGAGGAGAGGTTCTCTCGCGGAGGGCGCGGAGAGAGAGGAGAAATCACCACAAAGATCGCACAGAACTCAAAGAATGAGGGGATGGGGGTGGGGTAACTCCGTACTACTTGATCATCCAAACAGAAGTATTTTATCACGTAAATTTAGTCGATCCTGTCAAAAAGCATTTGGTTGCGGCTATGCTGCTCCGTGCCCTCTGTGCTCTCCAGCGTAAGCGGGTGGTGAAAAACAGCAACGGATGAGAATATTTTACCACTCGTTCGCCTGCGGTGCGGGCTCACTGGAGTTCACAGAGGGAAGAGAACCCCCAATCCAGTTCTCCCTGTTCATCTTGTTCAACTTCTTCTTTGTGCTTGGCTGCTTTGTGTGAGGTCAACCCCCGACGGACTGCTAGTCCAGGCTGCGCAGGTAGGTGGTCAGGTTCGTCTGCCCACCGATCAGATTCAGTTTTTTTCGTATTCGGGCCCGATGTGATTCCACGGTGTTGAAGGAGAGATTCAGTAGTCGTGCAATATCTTTTCCGGGCAGTCCGCTGCGGATCATCAAACAGATTTCCATCTCGCGCGGGCTCAGCCGGTTGTCCAGCATGGCCAGTGATTTTCCAAACGGCGACGTGAGTTTGTGCAGGGTGCCTTCCAGCAGACCGAGAAGCTCCCGCATTTCGTTCGAAGCCTGGCTCTTCATGCGCTGAAGGAGCGGGTCAACCATCAATTCCACGTTTTGAAGAATCGACTCCTTGACCTCTATTTTTTCTATTTCGATTTGTGAGAGCACCTCGTGCAGTGCGGTATTTTTTCGCTGCAACTCGGCCTGTTTTTCGATGAGTTCGTCCCGGGAGAGGCTCAGCTTTCGTTCGGCTTCGAGCAGTTCAGTGACATCGCGCCCGATGGAGAGCACCTCGACCAGGGCTCCCTTGTCGTCGAAAAGACCTTTGCAGAGCCATTGCTGCCATTTGCGCGTCTTTGTGTCGTAATAGCACTGCACATACTTCACCACGGGATTCCGGGGGGAGAGCGCGGCCAGTATCTGCAAGGTGCGGCGTCGGGCATCCGCCGGAACCAGATCAATGAAGGGTTTGCCCACGGCCTCCTCTTCCGTCAGGACGAAATAGGTGGCATAGGCCTGGTTGACGAAGTGCAGCGTGGTGTCCGGGGCGGAGCGGGCGATCAGGTCGCTTTGGTTTTCCACGACCGTGCGGTAGCGTTCCTCGCTTTGCTGCAATTCATCCAATATCTGCTTTCGTGCGGTGACGTCGTGTCCGAAAGCCACGTATTCAAGAGGCGCCCGATTTTTATCGTAAAAGGCCCGTATGCGCCAGTGATGCCACACGCGCTGGCCGTCGTCCCGCAGCAGGCTCTCGTCATACCCCGCTTCGGGATGATCAAACGTAATCTTCCCGAGGGCCTCCAGAAAGGGTTTGGCCCTGGATTCGCCGAACAATTGCTGTACCGTCTGCCCGATAAGGGCCCGTGGCATCCTTCCGGTCAGGAAACAAAAGGCCTGATTGGCATAGGAGAAGGAGAGGTCGGGCAGCAGGCTGATGATATATTCCGATGCGCCTTCCACGAGCCTTCGGTAGTGTGTGTGTTCGGCGCGGAGGTGCTCCGCCCGCATGGGTTCCTTTTCCGCAATCACGGGTTGCTGCCGCAGTTTCTCCGGTGAGTTTTTCTTCATGTCGGGAATATAAAACAGACCCGTCCGGGAAAAAAGACAATTGGATGAAAGAGGGATGGTGGTTGTTTCATTGGACATGCTCTGTATTTGTGAAAATGGATTCGTCGGATAGAGCTGGTTTGGGAGGGCCGATTCCGGTGGCCAGGCGGAGGAGGAGATTCTGGCCGACTAGGTCGTCCCAGTTGAAGTTGTTGTATAAAACGATGACGGCCACCTGGCGCTCGGGGCAAATGCCGAGGTAGGAGCTGTAGCCGGCCACCATGCCATGCACATAGAGCAGGCGGATGTCGTGCGCGTCGTTCTGCCAGACATCCCAACCAAGCAGATGCTCGGACGGGGAGACATTTGGCACCGGGGTGTGCAGGCGGTCGAAGGCTGGTGCGAGAGGTGTTTCGATTTGTCCTAGGGCAGCTTGAGCCAAGAGGAGGAGGTCGTCCAGAGTGGAATAGAGTCCGCCGGTTGCACGCATGAGGGGGCCCATATCCCAGTCGGCCAGCGGGGCGTTGCGTCGGATGAACCAGGGTTGATCGCCAGCATGGCCGACGGCCAGTCGATAGCGTTGGGACGGAAAAACCTGGAAGGAGGAGTCTTTCATGCCGAGTGGATTGAAGATATGTGTCTGGGCCAGTTGTGGTAGGGGCGTGCCCGTTTTCAGCTCCAGCATCCAAGCCAGTATCGCCATGCCCAGATTGGAATAGACCCGCTTGCTGTCGGGATCGCGGTTCAGGGAGCAGGTGGACAAATAGTCCTTTAGCCAAGCGTGATCCATGAACCCATAAAGATTGGCCCCGGTGAACAGGTAGCGGACGAACCAGAAGAGCTGTTGCCGAGTCGGCAGTTCGCGTGGGAGGCCTGCGGTGTGGGTGGCCAGTTCGAGCAGCGTGATCTGCGCGGCATCGGGACTCAGCGGGGTGCCTTCGGGCAGGATGGAGCCGATAGTTTCCTTGCCGGAAAGGACGCCTTCAGATTCGAGTTGGCAAAATAACAACAGGACCATGAGCTTAGAAATGGACCCCACGCAATAAATGGTTTTCTCGTTCGGTAGGGACCATTCTCCCTCTCTCCCGGTTTTCCCGTAGCCGAGAGAGACGGTGGTCCGGTCGGGGAAAACCATCCCGACTGCTAGTCCGATGATCTCTCTGGAGTGGATCGGCGGAAGTGCCAGTTCATTAACCGTATCGAAAAGCTGTTCTTGTTGGGGCTTGGTGGGAGTTGGTTGCTCGAAAGGGATCACTCTGCGGTGAGAAAGCGGTATGCCTGCGCATCCGCAAAGCAGAAGAAGGAGTAGCAAAAGCGTACCGCCATATCCTTTTTTTGGCAGAATTAAATGGAGTTGACCTAGTGAACGCATGGTTTTTTCAGTGGGCGATGGCGGGGAAGGTGGAACTCGTGCGTTCGGTGAAGGTTCCGTCGGGGTTACGAAGGATGAAAAGGGCTTCGACGTCAGGCAGCGTTTCGACGAGAGCGAGGCCGTCATCCGGACCCATGACATAGAGGCCCGTGGCCAGGGCATCGGCCAGGGCGCATTGCGGGGCAATCACGGTTACGCCAGCAGTGGCGTGGTCGACGGGCCGTCCGGTACGAGGGTCCAGGATGTGGGAGTAGGTGTTGCCTGCGGAGTCGGTGAAGAAGTTCTGATAGTCGCCGGAGGTGGCGACGGCCTGGTCGGTGATTTCGAGGATGCCGGCAAGGGCCTCGCCCGCCACGGCGTCAAAGCGGGGCTTTTGTATGCCGATGCGCCAGGGAGTGCCGCCTGGCTTGCTGCCCAGAGCCAGGGTTTCGCCGCCAATTTCGATCACGGCATTGGAAATGCCGGATGCACGCAGCAGGGAGGCGAGGGCATCAACGCCGTATCCTTTGGCAATGGCGGCGAGGTCGAGGCGGAGCGATGGAATATCCTTACGCAGTTGTGTATCCTGCAGGGTCAGGTGTTGCCGCCCGCAGGAGCGTTTGGCTTCGCGCACGGCTTCGTCCGAGGGAGGTGTGCTGATACGGCCATCCGGACCGAAGCCCCACAGGTTGACCAGCGGGGCGACGGTGGGATCAAAGGCACCGCCGGTTTTTTCGGCGATGTCGAGGGCCTGAGCGAGTACGCTAGCGAATTCGGGGCCGATGGGAATTGGGTTGGTGGATGTACTGCGGTTGAAGGCACTGATTTCGCTCTCGGGATCGTAGGTGGATAGGATGCGGTTGATGCGGAGGAGTTCGGCGTCGATCCGTTGCTGGAGTTTGGGCGATTGTTCGGCGTCGGGGTGTGCGAAAAAGCGTATGGAGTAGGTGGTGCCCATGGTATGCCCGGAGAGGACGTATTGGCTCGGAGCGATGCGTACGCGGTTGCGGAAGAGGTGCAGCCAGCCCAAGCCTACCAACAGCACGGTGATGCCGAAGAAAAGCCATTGAATTCTCTTTGATTGATTCCGAGGCATGTTTTATAACCCTTTTCCGTTGCAACAGCCGGAAATATGACGCAAAGCGTATACGGGAACAAGCCCGGGCTTCGGGAATTACCCTGTGCCTTCAACGGAATGAGCGGATTATGACTGAAACACGAGTGATTGAGTTGCTGAAGAAGGCGAAACGCCCTCTCTTTTCGCTGGAATTTTTTCCGCCGAAAAACCGGCTTGGATTTGGTCTGCTGGGCGGGTCGATTGAACGGATGCGAGCGGTTCAGCCGGATTTTGTTTCGGTGACGTATGGGGCGGGCGGCTCGACCCGCGAGCGTACGCTCGATGCCTGCGACCTGCTACACAAAATGGACATGGGGCCCGTGGTGGCGCATTTGACGTGCGTGGGTTCTTCCAGGGCGGAATTGGAAGAAATTGTGGATGATTTTTATGCGCGAGGGTATCGCAATATTATGTGTCTGCGCGGAGACCCGCCGCAGGGAGAAACCACGTTCACGGCGCATCCGGAGGGGTTGGAATATGCGGGCGATCTGGTGGCGTTGGTGAAGGCCAGGCATCCGGATGTGTGCATCGGTGTGGCGGGCTATCCGGAAAAGCACCCGGAGGCGGAGTCCCTGGATCGGGATGTGGAACACCTGAAGAGGAAGGTGGACGCCGGGGCCGAGTTCATTACCACGCAGATGTTTTTCGACAACGCACACTATTTTCGCTTTGTGGAAAAGTGTCGAGCGGCAGGGATCACGCAACCGATTATTCCCGGATTGATGCCGGTGATTTCCCGGCAGCAGATTGATCGGATCACTTCGTTGAGCGATGCGGAGTTTCCGTCGGGGTTGGCGCGAAGCATTGACGAGGCGGGCGGTTCGGGTGCCCGTGCGGAGGCGCTTGGGATGGAGTGGACGGTGTGTCAGGTGGAGGAATTGCTTTCCGCCGGGGCGCCGGGTGTGCATCTGTATATTCTTAACCGGGCACCCACGGCGACGTCGCCCGTATTGATCCACAGCCTTTCTGCTTGGCGGCAATGACGCCGGAATGACGCCGGAATACGGAAAGAACCGTCAACTATCAGTTGAAATAATCCATCCTCTTCCCTATATTGCCTCAAGCGCACGGGCCGGTGGCAAAGGCATCCGAAGGAGTATCATCTGTTATGGTGGAGCGAAACAGTAGGCCGGATCAGGGAGAGGGTGACGGTCAAGCCATTCACGGGATGAGTATCACGGACCGTGAATTCGATCGCATACGCGAGTTGGTGTACAGCCGCTTCGGGATCAATCTGACCGAGCAAAAGCGCTCGCTGGTGGTGGGACGCCTCCAAAAAGTGCTCAAACAGAAAAACTTTGCCACTTTTTCGGATTTTATCCACTACGTGGAAGCCGACAAGACCGGCGAGGCGCTTGATACGCTGGTGAACCGTATCTCCACCAATCACACCTTTTTCTTTCGCGAGAATGATCATTTCACCTATTTGACAGAACATGCCTTGCCGGAGGTAGTTGGCCATATTCCAGATCGGGATATGCGCTTGTGGTGTGCGGCCTGCTCTTCGGGAGAGGAATCGTATGGCTTGGCCATGCTGTTGATGGAGTTCTTCGGAGCGGATTACCGCAACTGGAATGCGGGCATATTGGCCACGGATATCTCCGCCCGCGTTCTGGACATCGCCCGCGAGGGAGTCTATCCGGCTGACCGCGTGCGCGAAGTGCCGCCAGCGATGAAAAACCGTTACTTTACCAAGGTGGACAAGGAAAATTACCGGGTCACCGAGGCCGTGCGTAAAGAGGTGACCTATCGGCGGTTCAACCTGATGAATACCGACTTCCCCTTCAAAAAACCATTCCACATTGTCTTTTGCCGGAATGTGATGATTTATTTTGATGTCGAGACCCGCGATGCGCTGGCCCGACGGTTTTTTGACCACATGGTGCCGGGTGGCTATTTGTTTATTGGTCACTCGGAAACGTTGCGCCGGGATATTTGTCCGTTTGATTACGTCTGCCCAGCCGTATATCGTAAGCCGCTGAAAGGATAATAGGGAAACACAGCATGAATAGGCCTATTCGAGTGATGGTGGTGGATGATATGGCACTGGTGAGAGATATTCTCGCCCAGGGATTGGCCCAGGACCCAGGCATCGAGGTGGTGGGTACGGCCTCGGACCCTTACGTGGCCGCCAAACAGATTCCCCAGCTTAAACCCGACGTGCTGACGCTGGATGTGGAAATGCCGCGTATGGACGGCGTGGATTTTCTGCGGCGCCTGATGCCCCAATACCCTCTGCCGGTGGTGATGGTTAGTGCGCTGACCGAGCGTGGAAAAAAAATAACACTGGATGCGCTGGAAGCGGGCGCCGTGGATTTTGTGACCAAACCCAGTGCCGACGTGGCACGCGGCCTGTCGGCCATGATGATGGAGCTGCGCACTAAAGTAAAAATAGCCTCCACGGCCAATGTCTCGCATTGGAAAAACAAACGTCCGGCGCGTCCCATTGCTGCGGTCGCCTCGGGGGGAAGTCAAGCGTTGGCGGAGTCGACCGACAAGGTGATCGCGATAGGTGCCTCCACCGGCGGCACCGAGGCTATCAAGGATGTCATCACCCGGTTCCCGGTGAACACGCCCGGCGTGGTGATTGTTCAGCACATGCCTGCTGGTTTTACGCGCATGTTCGCCGAACGTCTGAATACTCTGTGTGCTATGCAGGTGAAGGAAGCGGAGGATGGCGACCGCATTCTGACCGGTCGGGTTCTGGTAGCGCCGGGTGGTTATCAGTTGAGTGTGCGGCGTTCCGGGGGTATTTATCAGGTGGAGGTCAAGCCGGGCGAACTGGTCTGTGGGCATTGTCCCTCGGTGGAGGTGATGATGCAGTCGGTGGCTCGGCAGGTGGGTGCCAACGCGGTGGGCGTGATGCTGACTGGTATGGGGCATGATGGTGCCGATGGTATGAAGGCCATGCGCGATGCCGGGGCCCGCTGCATTGCCCAGAACGAAGAAACCTGCGTGGTCTTCGGAATGCCCATGGAGGCGCACAAGCGAGGCGGGTCTGAAAAACTGGTGCCGCTGGATAAGATCGCGGCGGAAGTCATGCTCCTACTGAAATCGGGCACCAAAATCTCATGAGTGCGAGCATTCTTGGCATAGGCGAATTCGGCGCATCACGAACACCTGGCGACGTGGTGAAAACCCTGGGGCTGGGGTCCTGCGTGGCAGTGGTTCTGCTGGACCCGGCCACGCGCACGGTGGGCATGGTACATGTGGCGCTGCCGGATTCCTCCATTGCCACCCCCGAAGACATCAAGCGCCTGCCCGGGCGTTTCGCCGACACCGCTATTCCTGCCCTGCTCAACTGCATGGCCAAGCAAGGGGCCGTGAAGTGCGAAAATATGATTGTGAAGCTGGCAGGCGGGGCGGTGATCATGGATCCGAAAAACACCTTTAACATCGGCAAGCGCAACTTGCTGGCCATCAAAAAACTGCTGTGGGAGCGGAGTATGGGTGCGCGGGCCGAGGATGTGGGTGCCAACTAGAGCTTGTCCCGCTTGACGCAATCATTTGCCATCCAGGATGATGCGATGAA
>CAZBEO010000038.1:26963-31103 GCA_964490935.1 uncultured Verrucomicrobiota bacterium | reverse complement strand
CCAGCATATTTTCTTCGTGGAAGGCCATGAGGATTTGCATGTATTCCAGTTCCTGATCGGCGGCTTCCTGCTCGTTGCGCACGATCCATTCGCGAAGCCAGGCGATTCGGATGGCCAACATCAACGGAATAAGCGGTTCCCAACCCGCAGAAGAAAACTCGCGGCTAGCACGGAGGCGTTGCAGGAAGGAACGGACGAGTGGTCCTTCCAGGTTTTCCGGCTCATCAAATCCGACGCATCCGACGAGTAGAGCCGCGTCGTACAGTGCGGGTTTGGTTCCGCAGAATTCCCAGTCGATCAGTGCCCGGATGACCTGCGGCCCCCAGATGATGTTGAGGGGGTGGTAATCCCCGTGGCAGAAGGCTGTGGGTAATTGATCATAGACCGGATCAAGATGCTGCTGAAGAAAATGCAGCACGGGTGCAAGGCGGGGTTGCAAGTCAGGGGAGCGCCGCTCAAGGATGGGGACGACTCGCCGGATATAATTCGGGAGCGAAAAGATGGGCGTTTGATCCGGCTGGGGTAGGGATCGCAGGTTGAGCAGCAGGTCGGCCAGGTGTTCGCCGCGCCAGGCATCGGCACCATACGTCGTACGGTTCAGTGCTTCTCCGGGCACATAAGGACGCAGCATCCAGAAGGCGTCATCAACCTGCGCGAGGTGTCCTTCGTTCGCTTTCAGATAGGGATGAATTTCCTTCAGTCCATGTTGGTGCAGATGGTCCATGGTTTGGGCGATACGTTGCTTTCTTTTAACCTGCGCCGGGGCGATCTGTTCCAAAATGAAGATTTTTCCGGAGACCTCTTCGAACGCCATGCGCCGCAGGGAGCGTTCCGGACTTCCGGGAAGATCCAGATCGGGGCGGGGGCGCGTCGCCTCCAGTCGCCATAAACGGGCAAGTTGTTGGTAGTCCATGGCGTGTTGCTTTATTGGTTGGCAAAAGGAAAAAGATGGAGCCGGCTCTCGGATTCGAACCGAGGACCTGCTGATTACAAGTCAGCTGCTCTGCCAACTGAGCTAAGCCGGCTCCGTGCAGGATGGAGTATCCTGTAAAACTTGGGGCATTATCTGGCTTTTGATTGCGTTGTCAAGCCGCTAGCAATCCGTCGGACTTTAGGTGTTTAAAACCCGATCGCGCAGATCAACTCTGATCGTTGCGGCGTGCTCCAGGAAATCATGACAGATTGCTTTATGAAAAAGCTGTGCGCTCCGTATAGCTGTCTCATTCGATGAGGCCTAGAAAGAGGTACGCATCAAAAACTTCCCGGCAATCATCATGGCGATGCCGATGACCAGGCTGCAGGCGGCTTTCAGCATGATCAGGTTGGTGATTTCCTTCACGTAGAAAAAACTCAATGCACCGACAATGGCCGTGATGAAGCCGATGATGCTGATAAAAAGTCCCATGTATGGATTTATCAGCAGGGTTAGAATCAAGATTCGCTTTGAGGGAAGGGTGCGGCCTTTGATCCGGGCGTGTTTTCGCTCACCGTGGAAGTCCGACACCGAAAAGGCGACGCCGATGAAAGGCAGTGCCAAGATGCAAATGACTAAAAATGCCGGGCCTGACTCAAACATAAAGGCGATGGGTATCATTTCGTCGGCTCCTGTGAATACGAAAAGACGCATAACAGGAAGCGGGGAATGAGTCAACGCTTGCCAACCGGGAGGGGTTTGGGCAGTATCATGGGCATGCTTGAAAAATACATGCTTCGTTTGATGAATGAACCGTCGCGTGTGGTTGCCTTTACGGATCGCGTGGGTGGGTTTTTGGATGGTCAGACTTTCTCTAGGAATCAGCACGAAGGCTATATGATTTCGGGCCGTCGGTACCTGAAGGATTTGTATCTGGCGGCGGATGAAACGGCGTTGGACCCGGCGAATGCTTCATCGGTTGAGGTGTGGCCGCATCAACTGGTGCAGCGGTGGGGACAGCGCTTTTCGGCAAGTTGGACGGTGTTGCAGGGAGAGCATGGCTTGATCGTTACGCTGAAGGCGGAGCGTCCGGTGGTCTGGCGCGTGGCTCCGATTTTTCACGAGGCCCCCGTGCGGGAGACGATTTCGCCGGATAGCACCATGCTGCGGGTCGAGGGGGAGGCTGGGGACTGGCAATCGGGCCTGCGTCTGGATGGTCCGTCGAAATGGACGGTGCTGGAAATGGAGGCGGGCCCGACTCGTGCGCCGTGGGAGGATGCCCGTTGTTGTAGCAGTCGACTTGAATCAGAGCCGCTGGCGTCCTGCTCGCTGATCGTGCTGTTTGACCACGAAAGGGATTCGCTGGAGCGGCGCTTGAAGGAGTGGGCGGATGATCCGGCGCGTGCCGCGAGGCAGCGGGCGGAGCGGGTGGAAAATCTGCTTACGCAATCCTGGGTGGAAACGAATGATCCCGAGTATGATCGGGCGCTGGCCTGGGCAAAAATTTCGGCGAATGAGTTGGTCGTGAAGGAGTTCAACAAAGGGATCTGGGCCGGGTTGCCCTGGTTTCATCAGGGGTGGGGGCGCGACACCTTTATCTCCCTTCCGGGCACGTCGATGGTTACCGGGCAGTTTCAGGATGCGGCGGATATTATACGCGGGTTTGCGGGTTATCAGATCACCGATCCGAATCATCCGTTATATGGCCGGATTCCGAACCGGGTGTGTTCGCCCACGGACATCATTTATAATACGACAGATGGTACGCCTTGGCTGATTCGCGAGATTGCCGAGTATGTGCTTTGGACGGGTGATCGGGCATTTGCGGAGGAGATGCTTCCCGTGGTGCGACG
Organism: uncultured Verrucomicrobiota bacterium; assembly: GCA_964490935.1. Lineage (GTDB taxonomy): Bacteria > Verrucomicrobiota > Kiritimatiellia > RZYC01 > RZYC01 > JAQVYB01. Next base: position 28,337 of record CAZBEO010000038.1, on the reverse strand, counting down.
CGCCATCGAAGGCGCATTGAATCATTTCACGGATGAGTTTGGATTCATGACGCACGCGGATGCGGATACGTGGATGGATGCGAAGCTGGATGGGCGGGAGGCTTGGACGCCCCGAGGTAATCGGGCGGTGGATATTCAGGCTCTGTGGCATACACAGCTTGAGTCGGGTGCCTGGCTGGCGCGTTTGAACGGGCATGAGGCGGAGGCCGATGACTGGCAGCGACAGGCCGACCGCTTGAAAGATAATTTCAGACGGCTCTTCACGGATACGGAGCATGAGGCGCTGTTTGATCATTTGAACGAGGATGGCTCGCCGGATCACCAGGTGCGACCCAACCAACTCTTTGCGCTCACGATTCCGCTTTTCGGTGAACTGATCGAGCCAGCGTTGCAGAGCGGAGTGGTGCGTCAGGTCGTGAACGAGTTGACCTATCCCTACGGGGTGGCGTCGCTGGCTCAGACGGACGCGCATTTTCATCCGTATCATCACAATCAGATTTATTATTTTGATGCGGCGTATCACAATGGGCTCTGCTGGCAATGGAATGCGGGGCCGGCAGTGGGCGGTATGGTGAAGGTGGGGCAAAGTGATCTGGCTTTTGAGCTGACGAAAAATCTGGCGGATCAGATTCTGTGCGAGGGCATGCCCGGTTCGATATCGGAGCTGGTTGAGCCGCTGAAGGATGAAGAAGGCCGCTTGGTGCTGAGCGGAACGTATTCGCAGGCATGGTCGGTGGCGGAATTTGTCCGTAATTTCTATCAGGACTACCTGGGGCTTCGGGTGGATATGACGGTTCGGCGGGTGGTGTTCGAGCCGCGCCTTCCGAAGGCGCTGCAACGGATTTCTTGCGTACTGACTCTTGGGAACAAGGAGCAGATCAAGGTGTCCAGGGAGGCCTCGGGCCGGATAGGCGTTGAGGCGTTGCATCTGGATGCCCCGCTTACGTTCCTAGTGCGGCTGCCCGATGCGCAGCGGGCGATTCATGAGATTTCGATAGCTTTGGAACCGGGTGCGGCACGAACGTTGGAGGTGCAGGATCGGGTGGCCATGCGGGTGACGCTGGATGGTCTGGATTGCCCGACCGTCAGAACCGGGTTCTTCCTTCCGGCGCCTGATCCCTCGTTTCATTTTCAGACGCCCCGTCTGGAGCCCGATCTGCAAACGCTCAAGGTTTCGGATTTCCTGCAGCGGATTATCCGTCCGCTCGGCGAGCGGACGGTGGCGCAAGAATGATGCGGGGGCAGGTGAGGCGATGCGTTGGGTGGTGACACACTGAAAGGCGCATGAGCCATGCGCCGTCCAGGAGTGGAAATGCCGCGTTGGTAGCGTGGTGCTCTCCGAGCGCCACGGGTTTTTAGTGCGGTGATACCCGA
>CAZBEO010000038.1:20767-26863 GCA_964490935.1 uncultured Verrucomicrobiota bacterium | reverse complement strand
AGCGCCACGGTTTTTTAGTGCGCTGATACCCGACCTCCGCCCGCTCGGCGAGCGGTCGGCTACTTTAATACGGAATGTTGAAAACGTATTGCTTATTCGGTGAGTGAAACGGCGACCAGATCATCCAGCACGATATACGCATTGGTGGAATCGAAATTCTGAAATTCGATATGCGGGTAGATGCCGTGTTGGTAATACGCGGCGGCATCGGGGATGCCGTGATCCACCTCAATAATCTTTTTCCTGTTGTAAAAAACCTTCAGACGCTTGGCATCCATTTGCAGTGCGAGGGGTGCGCCATCCACATAGGTTGTGCACGTCGCAATACCGAGTGCTTCGCGGTCGCCCTGAATGCCGCGATGCTGGAAGGCGGTGCATTCGATAGAGTCGCCGTCGCGCCGCATTTCCACATAGAGGGCGGGGCGATCGTAGTCGTTCCAGATGTTTCCATAGAAGGATTCGGGCATGAGGCAATATTTGGCGCGGCCCTCGGTGAAGGCGGAGAGGGTGGCAGCGAGGCCTGCGGCGTGTTGTTCATCAAGGCGTAGGCAAAGCGGGTTTTGATAATCCCGGTAGAGATTCATCCATACGCTTTGATAGTTTTCGTCATTCGGGAGAAACACGGCAGCGCTATCCTGGATGAAGGAGGAGGTGCTGCGGGAGGAGGACCAGGAGCGCAGGATGTTGACCTGATCGGGCAGGGCGCGGAGCATCATCAGCTCGGGTGCGTCGTTGAACGTATTGACATACCACTCATCGGCGGGTGCGTCGACTTGCTCTACGAGGAGGCGGTCGAGTTCCACAAATTGTTCGCGCCCGGGGCGACCCCGGGCGGCGACGACGGCGAGGCCGCCTTCGGGCCAGTCGGCGATGGGCTGTCCGTGGGCCATTGGATCGGAGGTCCAGTCGCCATAGGCGATGGAGGCTTCGGAGTTGTTTGCCTTCAGGACGAATGCCGCGCCGGAAATGAACGGCATCCAGTCGCCTTCAGTCAGGACGGTTTCTGCGGCGTTGTCAATGGACGACAGGTAGGCTTTGACCTGATTGGTTCCGTTATAGAGCAGGCGGGCGGTAATGGCGGGTCCAAAGGTGCTCAGGAGGGCATTGGTGATCAAATCCCGGGTGAAGCTCAGGCTCAGCTCGGTGTTGGAGGCGTTTTCCTCGCCGCCGAATGAAGAGACGGCGGCGGAGAAGAGGCATTGCGCTGCGTTGAGGTTGAAGTGAGCTTCGGTTTCTTTGCGTGATTTGAGGCGCAGGGCGGCGGGTCCGTCGCCGGTGGCCAGGCGGAGTTGGCTGTTGCTGATTGAAAAGGCCTCGGGGCGTCCGACGAGGGTGGCGGTATCGCCGCACCAGCCGTGATCGAGGCGCATGGTGTCAGGGGCCGCAAAGGTGGCCTGGTAGAGTTCGGTGAAGAGCGTTTCCCCGGCGAGTCGGTTTCGGGGTTCGATGACGTGCATCAGGTGGGCGTTGGGTTGGAAGTCGGCGGCATCGAAGGCGTCGAATTTTTCAGCGAGCGTGTCGAAGGAATCGGACTGAAGGTCCACGAGTTCCGGTGTGTGTGGGTTGATTCGATATTGCAGGCCCCAGTGATCCCACCCGCGTTCGGGGAATTGCCGGTTGCCCCAGCCGGCGACTTTGAAATTCCAGTGGCACCAGTTAATGCCGAAGCGGTTGTAGCGGCGGAGGGCGTAGTCGTAGTTTTCGGCTGCGATGGGTTGAAACTCGCCGATGAATACGGGCACGCCTCGCTCGTTTTGAAAGCGGATGATGTGACGGATATTTTCATCGGCGACGTCCTTTTGGGTGAGGACATCGCTGTCGCGCCAGTCGCCATAGAGGGAGTTGATGGCGTGTTCGTAGCTGTGGATTTCGTAGACGACGTTGCTCCAGTTTTCCTGCCGCGGATCGGGAAGTTTATCGAGAAAGCGGGCATTCCAGGTCATGTGGGCGTTGTCTTCCATAAAGATGAGATGATCGGAGTCTTCAGCGCGTATGGCTTCGTAGAGGCGTCGGTGCAGCGGAAGAATGTATTGGTTGTAGCGGGCGGGGAGTTCGTTGTTCATGGCGCCGCTGTGCCACCAGGGGGCGGGCTCATTGAAGAGATCGTAGCCGGCCACGGCGGGATTCCCTTTGTAGTGCTTGGCGATGGCGGCCCAGAGGCGGACAAGGCGGTTCTGATGCTCGGGTACGTACCAGAGGCGGTTGCGGATGCCTTCCTTGCGCATGCACTGCTCATAATCATTCTGTCCGCCTGGGGTGGCGTGCAGGTCCAGGATGCAAGTCATCCCACGCTTCCCGCATTCGGCGACCACCCAGTCGAGGCGCTGGCTCCATTGCTCCTCGGGAAGAAGTTCGCCGGCGTCATTCATGATCAGGTCATAGTTAAAGGGGACGCGCAGGCAGTTGATGCCGATGGACTGTAGCCAGTCGAGATCGGCGGCGGTGAAATAGGCGTCGCGATAGCGCTCGATCAGGGCATTGGCGCGATCCGCTCGGAAGAAGCGCAGGGAGTGGAGGTTGCCGACATCACCGACGCCCTCGCCGGTGACACCGGTGATCCGTATGCTGCATGGGCCGCCAGGTAGCGGGGTGCCGTTGTAGATGGCGTATTCTTCGTAATTGTTCCAGCCGCCAGAGTTGAAAAGAGGGACTTCGCCAAAGAGGTGTTGGATGCCGGAGGCATCGGTGATTTCAATGCGGAAGCGACCGTCATAATTGGTGTGGTCGTTGGCGGTGGCGGCGATGAGGGAGAGATTGGTTAGTCCGGCAGGCAGGTTTACGTTTTGGAATTCGATGTAGTCGCCATTGCCATAGCCGCCGATGCCGTCCGGTTGGCAATCATAGGCGATGCCCACGCCGGATTTTTTTTGCGCGTCGGTGGCATAGAGGGTGAGCGAGGCGTCCACGTTGTCCACGAGCAGATCATAGAGTTCCTCGGCGGAGGCCTTATTTTCGATGTCGATCAGACTGAGGTGCAGGACGGCGGCGTTGCAGGGGCCGGCGGGATGGCGGGCGACAAGATAGAGGTCGTGCGGGCCGTCGAGGGACGTGAGAAGGAGTCCGCGTGCTTCGGCGTTATGGCATTCCTCTCCTTTGGAGTAGGCTGTTTCGATGCGTGCCAGAAGCGGGCCGTCCACCGCATCGGCGCGAAGCTCGAAGGCACCGGGAACCTGATTGGATTGCACGTAGCGGAAAATATAGGCGCCCAAAGAAGAGTTAAACGTCACATTTTTAAAGCGGAGGTAATCGCCGGGGCCGAATCCGGTGGCTGCTTTCTGCCAACATAGTTCCTGGAGTTCCGTTCCGTGGCCCTCGCCTTGGGCGGGATCGAGTTCGATGCGGTTGCTTTTGTCTCCTTCGCCGACGATTCGTCCGAGCTGGTTGAAAAAGCGATCGGGTTTGAAGCGTTGAATCCATTGTTCCCACGCCAGCCAATTGCCGATGTTTTCTGCGCGCAACTGGATGGGCTGTCCGGATTCGTTCACAATGCGCCCGTTTTCGGACCGCAGCATGGAGAGTGCGGGTGGCGCCTCGGGGGTGGCGGATAAGGCGGAGAGTGCGCCCGTTCCGGCGAAGAGCAGGAGGGCGAGGGGGAGTGCAAATCGTTTCAACATGGCGGTTCCTTCGCTTTTCGTAGTTGGTGCTGGAGATAAAAATATATTCGGTATCGATTCCATGATAGTGCAAAGGGTGCCCGATGATCAATCGTCGAATTTTCCATGGATGCCGAAGAGTCTTGACAGTGATCTAGAATACAACTAGTCAGGTTTTGCGTGGATGCGTTGTTTCAGATTGGAGACGGTCGGTCGTTTTCTGTTGAAGGGCGCATGGATCGTCACGGGGAGTGTTATGGAAAAATGGTTTTTGATCACTGTTGCCTTTCTCTCTTTGAGCCTGGCGGGTTGGGCTCAGACGTCGTTTTATCACACGTCCGGCCAGCAGATTCTGGATGGTAATGGGGAGGCCTATGTGGCCCATGGTCTGGTGCTCAGCGGTTGGCTGATACCCGAAGCCTACGGGTTGAAGCTCAATGAGGTTCACGATCGGCACATAAACGCCTACACCGATATCCGCGCCAACATCCGCGCCCTTCTCGGCAATGAGGCCGATGCCAACCTTTTCTGGGATACCTACACGTCCAACTATGTTACCTCGGCGGACCTGGCGGCATTCAAAGCGATCGGGTTCAATTCGATCCGCATCCCCTTTAATTACCGACTTTTGATGAGCGTGACCAATGAGCCGGATGTATTCCTGGAGGAGGGGTTTCAATTTCTTGATAACGTCATCCAGCTATGCAAAACGAATGGTTTGTCGGTACTGCTGGATATGCACGCTTGCCCCGGAGGGCAGTCGCATGATGCGTATGCCGATCCCGAATACACGTACTGGGCGGATGACGGTAGCGGGGTGTGGCGTGAACGGGGTGTGGCGGTGCTATGGGAATCTAATGCGCAATATTTTGCGAGCACCGGACGTACGCCGGAGACCAACAAGCAGCGAACGATCAATCTGTGGCGGGAGATTGCCCGGCGCTACGTCAACGAGCCAGCCATCCTGGGCTATGAATTGATCAACGAATCCTATTTCTATGAGTCATCCGGGGTTACCACGAATGACATGCGGGATCTTTTCATTCGAATCACAACCGCCGTCCGCGAGGAGGATACCAATCACATCGTTTTTGCGGAGGGTAACATCTTCGCCGAGTTCATCGATGGTCTGACACCGACTTGGGACGACAACATGGCCATCGCCTTTCATCGGTACTGGCGCGAGACGGGTTACGAGGACGGGGTTGTTCAGACTTATCTCGACGCCCGATCCACCTACAACGTACCGCTGCTCATGAGCGAATCCGGCGAAAACTCGAATCCCTGGGTCTATGAAATAAACCAGTTGATGGAGACCAATGGAATTGGCGGCTTTTGGTGGGGATATAAGAAGGTGGATATCAATTCGGTGGTTTATCATGTCGGCAAGACGGAGGACTACCAGTATGTCATCGACAACTGGCGGGACAGTTCGTCGATCGATCCGGTTCGTGTCAAACAGGGGCTCATGGACTTAGCGAACCAGGTTGCGACGGAAAACTGCACGTATATCCCCGGCTATTTCGAGGCCTTGTTCGATCCGCAGTTCAACGTGACACCTCAGCCGTTTGCGGACCATGTTATTCCGGGTCTCGTGTATTTTTCGGACTACGATGTGGGGAATGAGGGTGTTGCTTATCACGATACCCGCTATAAAAACACCACCTACGGAGGGGAGGGATGGAATCTCGGGTGGACCTATCGAAGCGATGGCGTTGATATTTCAACCTGCAGCACGGGGAATAATTACAAAGTCGCTCATGTTGAACCCGGCGAATGGTTAAAGTATACGGTACGTATCCTTCACGGTGGCATCTACGATCTGGATATCCTGTCCGCGACCACCAATGTGGACCGGCACGTTCAGTTCTTGTTGGACGGAGCCGACCTAACCGGTGCGGCGACCCTTCCGCAGACCGCTGGATGGGACGACTGGCAGCACACGATCATCACCAATCTCTCCCTCAACTCCGGCATGCACGAGCTGGAAGTGCTCATACTAACCAACGGTTTTGATCTCTCCAGCATGTCGTTTGAATTGTCGACTCGGGGATTCGTGGACAGCGACGGGGACCAAATCGACGACCATTGGGAAATTCGGCATGGCGGTGATTTGGACCCTGCGGCAAATGCCGATCAGGATGGATTGAATAATCTGCAGGAATACTTCGCCGACACGGATCCGACCAACGCCTCTTCCACCCTAGCTGTTTCGCTGTTTCTTTCCAATGGGCCGGGACGAGTTCTCGAAGTGTCCTCTTCCACCGGACGGCTCTACACCCTGCAATACAGGGCTTCTCTACTGACCGGGGCCTGGAGCAACCTGCAGTCCAACGTGGCGGGAGTCGGTGGTGTGCTTTCCCTGTCGGACACCAACGCACTGCCCGCCGGATACTACCGCGTGGGCGCATCACGGCCCTAGCAATCCGTCGGGCTTTAGGTGTTTAAAACCCGAGTTAGAAACAACAATGCTGTCAGTGCATGATAGTAGCGTGGTGCTCTC
>CAZBEO010000038.1:0-20667 GCA_964490935.1 uncultured Verrucomicrobiota bacterium | reverse complement strand
CGAGCGCCACGGAGTTTTGTCGCGTGCGTCCCATCCTCCATCCGCTCGGCGAGCGGACGGCTACGCAGGAATAAAACGGGGATGAGGTGATGCGTTGGGCCGTGTCACACAGAAAGGCGCATGAGCCATGCGCCGTCCAAGAGTCGAAATAGTCGTATTGGTAGCGTGGTGCTCTCCGAGCGCCACGGAGTTTTGTCGCGTGCGTCCCATCCTCCATCCGCTCGGCGAGCGAACGGCTACGTAAAACACGCAGGGGATGGTGTCATTTCCCGCCCACTCAAGGATCAATCGCCAGCCCGCGGATCAGAGGTCCACGACGAAGCGCTCTCACTCGGCCAGATAATGATTCGGCTGAATGACAAGGGGGACAATTCGATTGGAAGGACTCGTCTGGCCGTGCCCTCTGCAATCTCATGGCTCACCATGACTCCGGGCGAGACGAATGACTCGACACGACTCTTCATGGCGTCGAATCCGGCGGTTTCAATGTTAAGCTGCACGGATGCGGCTTCATTGCCCTTGTTGATCAGATAGACTTGGAGATCGCCGTCTCGCCCCCGGGCTGCGAACCCATAGATGCTTTTCGCTGAAGACTTCATTTCCAAAAGCTCGTTTCCAAGGGCGGGTGCAACCATCTCGAAAATGTGGGCGATGGGATTGAATTTCAGGAGGCGGCTCTTGCCATCCGTGGTGACGAGAATCTGGGTCTCTGCCGGGCCCATGTTGAGATTCCAGCAGCAGGCCTGATAAACGTCATTCCGGAACACTTCAATCAGGTAATCGGCCGCGACGAGCGCCTGATAAAACTCGTTTCCGTCCGTCAGTTTCCCCACGCCCCATTCATTGAACGCCAGTTTGACGTTCGGGCGGCCCGCGCTTTTCATCGCCTGATGAAATTGGCGGATGTAGTCGCCGAACGTTCCGTTATAGAGCGGGCATTCATTTTGCCAATCGGCGATGCTTCCCCCTTTGGAAAGCGACCAGTCATTTCCCCACTTCTCGTGAATGTCGAGCACGTCCAACTGCTTGGATGTGGTGGCAATCTCGATGCTCTGGGCAAATCGGTTTTTCGATTCCGGCGCGAATTTCCAGTCGCCGATGATCACAATCGTTGGATCGACGGATCGAAGAACCTCTGCATAACGGTCGATATACTTGGCATACTGTTTTACGCCAAAGCCTTTGAAACACTCGTTTCCGATGTACCAGAATTTTACATCGTAGTTCTTATCCCGGCAGTAGGTGATCAGTCTGCGCGCTTCATCGATGGATTCCGCCTCCCGCTTGTATTTCTTTCCGGACTTAATGTTGATTCCAACCATGGGCTCCGCACCAGTCCGTCGACAAAACGCGATGTACTCATCTAGGTCCATGTAGTCTTTTGGATCCGCCGACGCGCCCTTGTAATCGGGGCTCCAACTGTCCTGTTTGAATGCAATTCCGTTGAGGTTATCCCAATGATAATTCTGCACAGCGGTTCCGCCAGGCCAGCGAATCACGCCCACCTTGCTCCTGCGCATCCAGTCGGCAATACGCTCATCCGCGTAGAGGGAATCCCGTTCAAAGGCGTAGACAAAATGAGCGCCGGTCAGATACTTCGAAATAGTCCCCAGCGTGCGGCCTGCGTCAATGTTCACGTGCACAGAATCCGCTTCACCGGATTCCGCCAAGGAGCAGGTTCGAAGGGCGGTGATCAGCGCGGCAATGAACGTCAGTCGGATGCTTGTCATGATTAATCCCTTGCGATGAAGTTATACGCCGGAGCGGACCTTCATGGGAAGGATGTTTTTCACAGATGAAGCGCTGCTTGGAAAACCATTGACTCATTTTCACGGGCTACGTATAAGTGCCGTTTGAATTCGGAAACCCGGTGTTTTGGCGGGTGTTTTTTATGAAGCTGGCAGGCAACAGGAATGGTGGAGAGGCATGAAAGAATACCGGTTAGAGCGGGAAACAGCGGCTGAAAAGTGGAAGGTGGTTTCCGAGATACATGCGGAAGACTTTATGTATCAGTATCTGCTGGAGCATCCTGGGTTTGAGACTAAGCAGGCGGCTATTCAGCGTTATTTTGATGATGGGGCCAATTCCGCGAAGCTATTGAGAGAACTGTTGTCAGGGGTATGCAAGTTTGATGTGAACACTCCTTTCGATCTGTTTGAATTTGCATCGGGATACGGATGCGTATCTCGTCATTTGAAGGCGGCCATGCCAGCCAGCAATGTGTTGGCTTGTGATATTCATCAGCAGGCGGTTGATTTTATTCAGAATGTGTTGGATGTGGATGCGCTTCTTTCCGATTCATGCCCGGAAGGGATGAATACGGGTGGACGCCTTTTCAAAACAGTCTTTGCGCTTTCTTTCTTTTCGCACATGCCGAAACATACCTTTTCACGCTGGATGAAACGTTTGTTTGATGTGTTGGAGCCAGAAGGATTTCTGATTTTTACCACGCACGGACTGGAAAGTCGAAGGCGGTTCTTTGGTGATTGCCGCTATGATGCGGGAGGATATCACTTTCGCCCGCTGACGGAGCAAAAGGATTTATCGCTGGAAGAGTATGGCGCCACAACGGTGCACCCGGCTTATGTGCTCAAGGAAGCCTTCAAGATTCCCGGGCTGACGCTTAAGTTTTTTCAGGAGGGGTTCTGGTGGGAGCATCAGGATGTTTTTGTCTTCCAGAAGCAGGCGGGATATGGACTGGATGAATGTCGGGAGGTGGACGGGTCTCTGCGTGCTCGTTTGAAAAAATTTCTCTGCCATCCCGCCTTGCCCTTTACGTGCTAATTGCAGCGGTTTCGCTTCGTCTTGCCGAGGGGTGGGGGTAAAGGTCTACCCCCGATCTGTCTTCCCCAAGTCTGCTGCGGACAATTTTTGATCTTTTCATTGAACGAAGCAAAGGGGTTCTGCTACATTGCACCGCATTGTGTATTTAGAGCGCATGATGCGTTTTGTAGTTAAGGACATCCGTGTAAACCAGGACACGATAACACCCAAGCCCCCGGGGGTATGATATGGCTGAAGAACTAGAGAGTTTGTTGGAACGCATTCAAAAGGATGCGGTGGATAAGGCGCAGAAGCAGGCAGATGAGCTGATTGCCAAGGCTAAGGAAAAGGCCGCCGCGCTGGTGAAGGAGGCCGAAGAAAAGGCCAAACAGTCGCTGGCCAAGGCCGATACCGACGCGCTGGCGTTCGCTGAACGCAGCAAGAAAACCCTCGAACAGGCCGCCCGCGATCTCCTGATTACGGTAGGGCGCGGTGTGGAATCTCTTTTTTCCTCGATGGTGCGCGAATCGGTGGATCAGGCCATGACGGGTGATGTGATCGCGGGACTCTTGGGCAAGCTGTGTGAAGGGGGTATGCAGGAGCAGGACCTCACAGTTTCAGTGAATGAACAGGATCAGGAAGCCGTGGTGAATTATTTCAACGCGAAATTTGCCGAGGCCATGAAAAACGGCCAGGTGACGATTCAGACCGACAACGAAATCATCAAGGGCTTTACCGTCGGGTTGAAGGGGCAGGATGTCTATACCGATTTCACGGATGAGGCTATCGCCGAGGCGCTGATGAAGTTTTTGCGTCCGCAGTTGGCTGAAATCGTGGGCAATGTGACCGCCGGGCGGAAATAAACCATGCAGTATGCCTCGATTATCGCCAGCCTGCCCATGTTGCGGCTCGGAGAAAAACCTCTTCTCACTTTGGAGGAGTTTCGTGGGGCCTGCGATCTGCTGACGGAAGCTGACGCGCAGGAACTCGATGCGCTGACCGCTGGCGAAACCGAGCAACTCCACGACGACTTTTCTCTGCGCTGGCTCAATGCCGATACGCAATTGCGTTGCGCACTGGCACGCGCGCGGGCCGAGGCGGCGGGTGCGGATGCGTCGGCCTCACGTCGGGAATACACGGGGTATGATGTGATGTCGGTGAAGGCAGTGGAAGATGCGTTGGGGGCGAAGGACCCGCTCGATGCGGAGCGCTTTCTGGATCAACGGCGCTGGGCGCTGCTGGAGGAGCTCTCGTTCGGGCGCGAATTTGAACTCGATGGCGTACTGGCCTATGCGGCGAAGCTGCAACTGGCGTGGCGTTGGGCTTCGCTGGACGACGAAAAGGCAAAGCAGGTGATCGAGGAAACGGTGATCGGGAATTTGACAGAAGAAGGTTCGATGGTTCGATTTTTGGACCAAGAGCAAGAAGCGGCGGGCTGAAGGGCTGTCGCCAACAACGGAAGTGGAAAGTGGCTATGGAAAAAAACCTGGGAAAAATCGTTGGGGTCAACGGGAACCTGTTGACGGTTGAGTTCAGTCAGCCTGTGGTGCAGAACGAGGTGGCCTACGCGCTGGTCGGCGATACGCGGTTGAAGAGTGAAGTGATTCGTATCCGCGGCACCCGCGCCGAGGCACAGGTGTTTGAAGATACGCGCGATTTACAGGTTGGCGGCGAGGTGGAATTTACCGGCGAACTGCTTTCGGTGGAATTGGGCCCGGGCTTGTTGAAACAGGTGTACGACGGGTTACAGAATCCGCTTCCTAAACTGGCGGAGCAATGCGGCTTTTTCCTGAAACGCGGGACGTATCTGCGTGCGCTCGATGGAGAGAAGCAGTGGGACTATACGCCGGTGGCCAAGGCGGGGGATGTGGTGCGTGCGGGCGATACCATCGGCACGGTGCCCGAAGGCCTTTTCACTCATCGAATTATGGTGCCGTTTGCTGTGCATGGCAAGGTAACGATTGAGGAACCGATCACCGCAGGCTCATACGGCATTGATACGGTTGTCGCAAAGCTGAAGGATGAGCAGGGCAAGATTCGCGAAGTGACGATGACGCAGTTCTGGCCGGTGAAGATGCCGATCAAGGCCTATACCGAGCGTCTCAAAACCGAAGAGCCGCTCGTGACCAAAGTGCGCATCATGGATACCTTTTTTCCGGTGGCGCGCGGCGGGACCTACTGCATTCCGGGGCCATTCGGTGCGGGTAAGACGGTGCTGCAGCAGATTACCAGTCGTCATGCGGATGTGGACATTGTGATCGTGGCAGCGTGCGGCGAGCGTGCGGGCGAAGTGGTGGAAACGCTGCGTGAATTTCCGGAGCTGACGGACCCGCGCACGGGCAAGAGCCTGATGGAACGTACGCTGATCATCTGCAACACGAGTTCGATGCCGGTGGCCGCGCGCGAGGCGTCGGTCTATACGGCGGTGACGATTGCGGAATACTACCGTCAGATGGGACTGAACGTGATGCTGCTGGCGGATTCGACCTCACGCTGGGCTCAGGCGCTGCGCGAACTCTCGGGACGGCTCGAGGAAATTCCTGGCGAAGAAGCGTTCCCGGCTTATTTGGAATCGGTGATTGCGGCGTTTTACGAGCGCGGTGGGGTGGTGCGTCTGAATGACGGCGGCACCGGATCGGTTACGATCGGCGGCACGGTGAGTCCGGCGGGTGGCAACTTCGAGGAGCCGGTGACGCAGAGTACGCTGAAAGTGGTGGGGGCTTTCGAGGGCCTTTCGCGTGCGCGCTCGGATGCGCGACGTTATCCATCCATTGACCCGCTCGATAGTTGGAGCAAGTATCCCAGTGTGGTAGGAGCGGATGACCTGGCCGCCGGCCAGCAGATACTCCGGCGAGGCAACGAAGTGGGCCAGATGATGAAGGTCGTGGGCGAAGAAGGAACCAGCATTGATGACTTCATCGTACATCTAAAAGCAGAATATCTCGACGCGGTCTATTTGCAGCAGGATGCCTATCATGAAGTGGATGGGGCCACCAGTGCGGAGCGTCAGCGCTATGTCTATGAGCGCATCGTCCGCATTCTGAAGACCAAAATGAGCATAAAGGACAAGGGCGAAGCCCGTAAATTCTTCCAGACCCTGACGCAGGTGACCAAGGACTGGAACCGGGTGGTGGAAGAGAGCGATGAATTTAAGAAACTGGAAAAACAAATCGAGCAGATGCTCGCGGAGGTAACCGTTCATGAATAAAGTCTACCACCGCATCGAGAGAATCGCCGGCAATGTGATTACCATCCGCGCGTCCGGTGTGAAAAACGGCGAACTGGCGGAAGTGGCGTCGCGGCACGGTACGTCGCTGGCGAATGTGATCCGCCTAGAAGACGATATGGTCTCGTTGCAAGTCTTCACCGGTACCCGTGGAGTCGGCACGGATTCCAAGGTGCGCTTTCTCGGACGCCCGATGCAGACCGCCTTTTCCGATGCGCTCATGGGGCGCATCTTTAATGGTATCGGAGAACCGCGCGACAAGGGACCGGCTTTTCACGACAATATGATCGAGATCGGCGGGCCTTCCGTGAATCCGGCCAAGCGCATCATTCCGCGCAACATGGTGCGTACCGGCATCCCGATGATTGACATCTTCAACACCCTCGTCGAATCGCAGAAGTTGCCCATTTTCTCGGTTGCGGGCGAGCCTTACAATAACCTGCTAGCGCGCATCGCCCTCCAGGCCGAGGTGGATGTGATTATTCTGGGCGGTATGGGTTTGAAGTATGACGACTATCTCTACTTCCGTGACACGCTCGAAGAAAACGGTGCGTTGTCGCGGTCGGTGATGTTTGTGCATACGGCGGCGGACCCGACGGTGGAATGTCTGATGGTGCCGGACGTTAGCCTGGCCGTGGCCGAGCAGTTTGCCCTGCAGGATAAGCGCGTGCTTGTGCTGCTCACCGATATGACGAACTTTGCCGACTCGATGAAGGAAATCGCCATCACGATGGAGCAGATTCCTTCGAATCGAGGGTACCCCGGCGACCTCTACAGCCAGCTCGCCTCGCGCTATGAAAAGGCCGTGGACTTCGAGGGCAGCGGGTCGATCACCATTCTCGCGGTGACCACCATGCCCGGCGATGACGTGACGCATCCCGTGCCCGACAATACCGGCTATATCACCGAAGGTCAGTTCTACCTGCGCAACGGACGCATCGAGCCTTTCGGATCGCTGAGCCGACTCAAACAGCAGGTCAATGGCAAAACCCGCGACGACCACCGCCAAATCATGAACACCATGATTCAGCTCTACGCCAATTACAAAGAAACCCTGGAAAAACAGTCCATGGGATTCCGCATGAGTGATTGGGATGGAAAACTCCTGCGCTACGGCGAACGTTTCGAGAAGGAACTGATGGATCTGGGCGTGAACATCCCGCTCGAAGAGGGGCTGGACCTGTGCTGGGCGATTCTGAACGATTGTTTTGAGTCGGCGGAAACGGGTATCCCGACCAAGCTGATCGATCAGTTCTGGCCAAAGAAAAAGGCGGATACGCCTTTTTCTGAGGGTGCCCGTTCGGGCACTGGGGACGAGGCGGAAAGCGAGAACGAGAACGTAGGAAAAGGGGAGTAGGAAGAAGAGATAGAAGGGAAGAAAAAGAAGGTGCCGTGACGGCACTTTCCAATGGTTGGAAAACGTAATGAAAAAGTTTCCAATGGTTGGAAAAACGGCGAGAAAAGTTTCCAATGGTTGGAAAAATGGAAGTTTGAGTTATGGCGAAGATCAAGCTGACAAAAAATGAATTGAAGGCGCAACGGGATTCGTTGGCGCGGTTTACGCGTTATTTGCCGACCTTGCAGCTTAAGAAGCAGCAGTTGCAGATGGAAGTCCGCCAGCTCGAAAGCAAGATCGAGGAAAAGCGGCGCGAAGAGGAGGCGCTGGTGCAGGGGCTTCAAAGCTGGATACGTTTATTTTCCGAGCCCTTTGATTTTGCGGAGCATCTGAAGCTGGAGAAGGTGGTGCTGAGCGAGGGGAATATCGCGGGGGTGATGATCCCGGTGCTGGAGGATTTGAATTTTGCGATTACTGCGCCGGACTACTTTGTGACGCCTCTCTGGGTGGACAAGGGGATGCAGGTGTTGCAGCAGTTGATGCGCCTGCGCGTGGAACGACTCGTGATGCGCAATCAACAGGAATGCTTGCGCGAAGAACTGCGCACCACCAATCAGCGCGTGAATCTTTTTGAAAAGGTGAAAATACCGGAGAGCCGGGAAAGCATACGGCGGATCAATATTTTTCTGGGCGATCAGCAGACCTCGGCGGTGGCGCGAGCGAAAATTGCCAAGGGAAAAAGCGTTGCGCGCGAGGTGGCGGCCAAGAAAGCGGCTTTGGCGGCGGCTTAAACCCGCCGTTGAAACGGAAGTGATGGTGTACGCATGATAGTACCGATGAAAAAAACGAGCATCCTGTGTTTGGATGTGGACCGCGAGAAGACGCTGGAGCAGTTGCGTCGCATCGGAGTGGTGCATGTGAAGCACACACAGGCTCCGGCGGGTGAACCGTTGGAAACGGCCAAGACGCGCCGCTTTCGCATCGGACGGGCGCTGGATATGCTGCCCAAAGCGCACCATGAAAAATCCTCCGGCCAGGAGGCGGATAAGACGGTCGGACTGATCTGGGAACAACTGGAAAAGCAGAAGGAATGGCATACCCGGTTGGACGCGCTGACGATCGAGGAAAAACGGCTGGAACCTTTCGGTTCGTTTGATCCGGCGCTGATTCGCAGCCTGGCGAAACAGGATGTTTTTGTTAAATTATACAAGTTGGGTGCCCGTGAGATGCCGGAGATGCCGGAAGGTGTAGTGCTGCAGTTGCTTAATGAAACAAAGGACGGACGTTACGCCGCAGTCATCGCCCGCGAGGATGTGAAGCTGGGTACGCAGGAATTACGTTTGCCTGAGCAATCCTTGAGCGCGGTGCGCGATGAAATCGCGCAGCTTCGGAAGCAGTTGGAAGAATCCATGCAGGCGATTCATGCCCAGGGTGGTGAACGCTCCGCCGTGGAAAAGGAGCTGACGCAGGCGGATGACAACCTGCGCTACGAAGAGACACGTGCGGGTATGGGTGGAGCCGAACGCATTGCTTTTCTGAGTGGATACTGCCCCGATGAATCCCTGCCGGACATCCGGGCGGCTGCGGCGGCTCATGGCTGGGGACTCGTGATTAACGATCCGCCAGCCGATGAATTGGCCCCCACCAAAATACGCTATCCGCGCTGGGTACGCTCCATTCAGTCGGTGTTCGATGTGACGGGCATTCTGCCCGGCTACGATGAGGTGGATGTGAGTCCGGTTTTTCTGGTCGCACTGAGCATCTTCTTTGCCATGCTGGTGGGTGATGCGGGCTATGGCGCGGTGTTCCTGCTGCTCACGTTGTTTGCAAGGAAGAAAATGCCTGCGGCACCGGCGTATCCGTTCACGTTCATGTATATTATGAGCGTATCCACGATGATCTGGGGTATCCTGACCGGCACCTATTTCGGTATTGCGAAAACGGCGTCGATCCCGCGGATTATGTGGCTGGATACGCCTGAGAATGTGATGCTGTTGTGTTTCACGATCGGCGCCATCCACTTGTCGATCGCACATCTCTGGAATGCCTGGCTCCTGCGCAACACGCCCCAGGCGGCTTCTCATCTCGGATGGGTACTCTCCACGTGGACGATGTTTTTCGTGGCCGGTTACTTCGTTTTGGGCCGTCCCTTGCCAGCCGGGGTGATTGGTGCCTTTGTGGTGGGGATCGTGTTGATTATTCTGTTCATGACGCCCCCCGCGAAATTGAAGGAGGAATGGTTCAATCACGTCATGCTTCCTTTGACGGTGATCGGCAATTTCACGGACGTGGTTTCCTACCTGCGTCTGTTCGCCGTTGGCACGGCGGGTTATGCGGTGGCCAGCGCCTTTAACACGATGCTGGCGTTTGTCCCGGGTGACCCGATCTGGTCGATGGTGCTGAAATCGGCAGGGCTTTTCATGGGGCATGCGCTGAATATTGCTTTGTGCGGCCTCGCCATTCTCGTGCATGGGGTTCGTCTCAACACCCTGGAATTTTCATCGCATATGGGGCTGCAATGGAAAGGCTATAAGTACGATCCGTTTCGCAGTAAGGCGGTGAACAAAGAACAGGAACAGGCGCTTTCATAGAAAATAATCGTCGGGAGAATGCCGGCAGAACCGTTAAGAGAGATAAGACAGTAAAAGAAAGGACGATATTATGGATGCAGCAGTCATGACAGGATGGGGCAATTTCGGTGCAGCGGCGGCCTTGTGCTTTGCGGCCATGGGTTCGGCGCTAGGTGTAGGCGCGGCGGGTCCGGCGGCGATTGGCGCATGGAAGAAAGCCTATGCGCAGGGCAAATCGGCGGCGTTTACACTGGTGACGTTTGTGGGCGCTCCGCTTTCACAGACGATTTACGGGATGATTCTGATGAACTCCCTCAAGGCGACCGCCAAGTCCAATCCGCAGGCCTATCCGGCGCTGATTGCCGCGGGCGTGTTCGGCGGGATTGCTATGGGGTATTCGGCTTGGTACCAAGGACGCTGCGGCGCAGCGGCCTCGGATGCCCTGGGCGAAACGGGCCAGGGCTTCGGCAATTACCTGATGGTGCTCGGCATCGCGGAAACAGTCGCTTTGTTCGTGATGGTCTTTCTGATGATGTTGGTGAAGTAAGGTCGGGAGTCGGAAGACTGGAGACTTTAGACCAGAGACTATAGACTGAAGACCGGAGACTTATGGACCGGCAGGATGTTGGGCTTTGCTCGCCTCCTGCCGGTTTTGTTTTTCAGTATCCATTGGTCTTTCTGATAGCGCCAGCCTCACAAATGTGTAGGGCAAACGCCTCCGGCTGAGCCGATAGGCGGGAGGTTTTCCATGACGGATCGGCGTGCTCGGGTTCTGCTGCGGCTCAGCGGGACGGTTCGCCCTGCCGCAGCTCGCGTGACTCTCGCCCTTCAATACACCGGAGATCAGTCGTCCTCGTAGAGTGCGTTGACTTCGTCCCAGGCTTCGGGCTCGTTGCTGCGGAGGCGGTAGAGCAGGGCGTAGTGATAGAAGAGGAGTCCGACGTGTTTTTCCCGGAAATCGTTGTAGGGGGTTTCGGCGGGACAGCCAGCGGCGTCCCATTCCTCTGCCTTCATGGCGTTCAGACGGTTCAGCTCGTTAAGCAGGTCGGTTGCATTCATCAGAAGGAAATTCGGGGTGTCAAGGAGGAGGGTGGGGCAATATTTCATGCTCGTCAGGTCGTGCGCAGTGGAGGCGATCTGTTCCGGGGTGTGGATGTCTGGATAGTTGGCTATGCGGTCTTGGTAGTTGGCCTTGTTTTTTTTCATGGATGGTTCCCTGATGTCCGGTGTTTTCAGTTGGAAAATTCGGGTCCGAGCAGTTGGGTTTCGAGTTGGTCGTAGCGATTGATGACGCGGCGCACGTAGTCGCGTTTTTCCATGTAGGATCCAGGAAAGAAACTGCCTTTGAATCCGGCGAGAATGATGTTGCGCAGTTGTTTTCGAGTGATGTTGAGTTCGCGGGCAACTTGGAGAATTTCGTTGGTGACGGTGGTCCGCGAGACGAGCCGGTTGTCGGTACAGATGCTGACGGAGAGGGTCTGTTGGAGCATTTTCTTGAGCGGATGTGTGGCAATGCTTTTGATTTTCGGATTGGTTTGGAGATTGCTGGTGGGGCAGACCTCGATCGTGATCCGTTGGGTGGCGATGTATTCGGCGAGATGCTGCACGAAGGCGGCGGGGTTTTCGATGGCTTTGTCCTGGATCATCTCTTCGGCAAAGAGGAAGGTTCCGTGGCCGATGCGATTGGCGTGACATTCGGTGATGGCCTGGAAGATGGATTCGGGTCCGTAGGCTTCGCCAGCGTGTACGGTTTTTTTGATGAAGTGGGTGGAGGCATATTGATAGGCCGTTTTATGGTAGATGGCTGGATAGCCGGATTCTTCGCCCGCGAGATCAAACCCAACGACGGGCAGGTTCTGTTCGTGGGCGAGTTTTTCGGCGGCGCGGACGAGTTCGAGAGAGGCCACGGCGAAGACCTCGCGTTTCGGGGCGTAGGGCATGGCTTCGATCAAGGCGGCATAATAGGGTGACATGAATTTGTTGAAGCAGCGCATGGCACAGAGAATCAGCCCGTAGTTGAAGGGAATATCGCTGCCGTTGCGTACGGCCTCGCTCAGATTCTGTTCTTTCTGTGCGCGGTCCATGCCTCGGCATACCGCGCGGACAATTTCTTCGATTTTGAAGCTGTCGGTTACATGAAGCTGAGGTGCGAAGCGTACTTCGACGTAGCGGACGTTTTCGGCAATGTTGTCCATGGCGAATTCATAGGCGACGCGCTCGAGGTTTTCGGGCTCTTTGAGGACGGAACAGGTGTAGGCGAAGCCTTTGAGATAGTCGGGAAGATCGGTGTATTGCTCTTTGAAGGTGGTCTCCATCAGGCCTGCTTCTTCATAGGATGGCAGTTCAATGTGGCTGGCCTTGGCCAGTTCAATGAGGGTGCTGAGGCGCAGAGAGCCGTCCAGATGCACGTGGATATCTGTTTTGGGGATTTGTTGAATGAACTGCTCGAGTGCGGGGCTGTTTTTCATGTCCGTTCTCTCTTTCCTTGAAGTGCCTGCCTGCGTGTACCGAATTCTTAGGCAGATAGTATGTTTTGAGGGAGAATGCGTAAACAGAATATGCAAAAAAAGAGTAAAAGGCGTTGAGCCGGTGGAGGGGAACGGCGACCCGTTTTGCCCTTGCTATGGATGCGGGCCCTGGTATATACAAGAACGATCTTTTAATACTGTACGAGGGGTTTGAATGAAGCGATTACGACCTGTTTTCATATCGTTCATGGTTATAGTGCTGGCAACTTTCTGGGGGGCAAGCGCTTTGGCGCAAGGCGCGGGGGCAGACCGGGAAAAGGACCGCATGCAGGCGGAAATCGCCCGGCTTCAGAAGGCCTTTGATTATTTTCAATCGGAACGCAATCAGCTCAAGGCAGATTTGGAGAATGAACAGACCCAAAATCAATTGCTGAAGGATCGGCTGATTCGCTTCACGCGGGCGCTTCAAAAAAACAAGCAGGCCATTGAGATTTATAAAAACCGTCTCAAAAATGTGGCCGATACGCCAAACGAACTGCAGAAAAAGCTGGATCAGACCAATCTGAAAATCGTGCAACTGGAATCGGCCCGAAACAAATTGAACGAACAGCTTAGGGACCTGAGCAACGAGTTGACTAAAGAGCAGCGCCTGCGCAAGACCCAGGAACAGATGACGCAAGAAAAGGAACTGGCGGCGCATGATGCCGAGGTGCGGGCGGAAGCGGCCCAGCGCCAGATTCGCCTGATGACGGCGGAACAGGAAAAGCTAAGCGCACAGATTGAGACGCTGAAGAAGCAGGCCGAAACGGATTATTCCGGCTATCTGAACATGGAGGACCGCCTGGCGGATAACGAGGCCCGGATGAATGCGGCTTCGCAGCAGGTTCAGACGGGGGTCGAGGAAATCGCTCGTCTTCGGGATGCGTTGGCCAAAGCAGATGCCGAGTATGCGGAGTTGAAAAGAACGATGCAGCAGAACGAGTCGGAGCTGGCGGCACGCCTTCGCCAGGCGGGCTCGAATGTCAAGTCTATGGAGTCGCTGGCCCAGGAAAAGCAGCAGGCGGAACGCAATGTGGAAATTTTGAAGAAGGCCTTTCAGGACGAGCAGCAGTTGCGTCGTACCATGGAACAGAAGGCTCGCCAACTGGAGCAGGGGCTGCTCACGAATACGACAGGGTTCGATGAGGCGCAGCGTGATGTGGCCCGGCTGACCCGACAAAATGAGCAGTTGACCGAAGATTTGCGGGTGTTTGAAAAAGCACTGGAAGAAGAGCGCGCGCGGCGGCAGGTGCAGGAAGACCTGGCCAAGCGAGTGAAGCAGACGACCGGCTCGGTTGAGCGGGATGTGGAGTCGCTCCAGTTGAAACTCCAGATGGCTGAACAGGAAAAGGCCCTTGCGGAGCAAAAGGAGAAGGAAGCAACGAACGCGATGGATGCGCTACTGCGCTCGCAGCAGATGGTACAGAATAATTTGAAGGCTTTGCAGTCGGATCACAAGCAGTTGCTGGAGGATTATCAGATGGTTCAGCGGGATACCGTCGAGACCGAGCGGCAGAAAAATGAGGCCCTCCAGAATGTGGCTCTGCTGAAAAAGGGGCTCTCCCAGGAACGGAAGGTCCGGGCTGAAAAGGAAAAACTGGCGGCGCAGTTTCAGACACTTCAACAATCGGTTGAGTACAATACAGGCGAACTTTCCGGCCAGGTGAATGCTTTGCAAGCCCGCCTGACAGAGGCCCAACGGGAAAACCGGATGCTGAAGGAATCGCTGACGGCGAGCGAGCAGATGGCCGTGCGTGCAACGCCTCCTGTGGAATCCACCGGAGGGGCCGAAGCGGGAAAGGTGGATCAACTGGAAGCTGGTCTGAAAAGAGAACAGGGCCAGGTTCGAAAATACGAAAAGCAGAACGAGCACCTCCGCGCTGAAGTGGGTCGACTGACGACCCGTATGAGCGAATTGGAACAGAGTTTGGGGGAAAAGGAAACGGACTTGAAACAGGCGCGTCTGGCCCAGAAGCAACAGTCGGCGATTGTCGATGCGCGGCGTGACGGAACGAGTCGTCCTGTCTTCGGAGAGACGGCCAGTGAGGCCGCCCCGGTGAAGAAGTTTACGAAGGAACCGGCACCGGTGGCCACAGTGATGCCAGAAATTGCCGTAGCGGCTGACAAGACCACGCGGGAACCAGTGCCGCCGATAGCGACTGGAGACGATGATTATGCGGATTTGGAAGCGGTACTGGCCGAAGTGGAACCCGAGCCGGACCCGGAGAGGGCGCGTCGCGAAAAACAGCAGCGTTATGAAACAACGTTGATGAACAACGCATTCTCCCTCTATTCCAATGGCGAGGTGGCGGAAGCGAAAAGCAAGCTCGACGAGCTGCTCGCCGTGAATGCGGATCATGTGGACGCCCTTGGCATGGCCGGAGTGATTGCCTGGCAGGAAGGGAATATGGATGGCGCCCTGCGCTATCTGGAGAAAGCACTCTCGCTCGACGAGCGGAATGCGCGTGCTCACAACTACATGGGGATTGTGCAGAACTCCCTAGGTCAGACAGCACGTGCGGAAAAGGAATTCAAGCGGTCCATGGAACTGGATACCAGTTACGACGAGCCGCTTTTCAATATGGCCGTTATTCTGGCCACTTCTGATGAGCTGCGGATTGACGAAGCCCGCCGATACTACGAACGGTCTCTGGCGCTGGGAAGCGAAAGAAATACCAGCCTGGAAGACATACTTTACCCGTAAACAAAATGATCAACAAGGACGGCAGCATGCGTACCCTAACACCTCATATCATCGGGCGGAATGGCCGTCCGATTCATTGGATGACGGCGCTTCTGGCGGCGGGATTCTTGACCGTTGCAGGCAGCACGCTTTTCGCTCAGGCACCTGAAGGCCCGGAAGCCTTGCGTGCTGCAGCAGAACAACACATCGCTCAGGCGGATTCTGCCCGGGATGCTGGACGGGAAGGTACCGCACTGCAGGTTTACGAGGAGGCTCGCGATGCTTATATGGAACTCAGCGAGCAATTCCCCGAATGGTCGGTAGCCGAGGTGCAGTCGAGGCTGTTTTATTGCCGTCAGGAGCTCTCTGCACTCGAGATGGCTATGGAGTCGGATGACGATGATGAACTGGGCTTTATTCTTAATATGATTGAACAGCAGGGAATCGAACCGGCAAAAACTGAGCCGGTACAACCGGCAGTCGAAACGGTGGAAGGTACCCAGGTTATTCAGCCCATGCTTGTGCAGGAAACGGAGATCGTCGAGGACTTCGCCGACCTGAACCGCTCGGTGCCTTCTTCGGAAGCGTATTATCCGGCACCCGGATCCGAAAAGCGCTTCCGTAAAGAGGGTGGTGCAGGCGCTTCCGTCGGTGCCACGCGCGAGGTGCAGAAGCAGGTGACGGAGCTGCAACGCCGGAATGAAAAATTGGAAGAGGAGACGAAGCAGGCTCAGCGGGAACTTGAGAAAACAGCCCTTTCGCTTAAGGAGACTCAACAGCGTGAGGAGCAGTTGAAAGCGGACTTAAAGCGTGCGCGCTCCGCCGGTGGAACCGATTGGGATGCCCCTGTGCCCCTGGGTGGTTCGATGGGAGCGCTACAGGCCGGACCGGATTTGAGCAGCGATGTAAAAGAGCTGGAAAGAACCGTCAAGCAGTTGGAGCGGGAGAAGGCCGATATGGTCGGAACGGTTGCCGATTTGCAGAAGCGGTTGAAGAATGCAGGGCAACCGGCCCGTGGGGTTTCGGCAGCGGACGCCGTGGGGTCAAAGCGCTCCGATCTGGAAGCGGAAAACAGAAAGTTGACGGTTGAACTGGGTAGAACAAAAGATCAGGTGGAGGCGCTGCGGCGACAGCTTTCTTCGAGGAAGGAAGAAGAGCGGGTATATTCCGAGGTGATTGAAAATACGGATGCCCGCTGGTCGCAGGACAATTTAAAATTAAAACAAGAGTTGAACCGAGAGCGTTCGACCTCAATGGAACTACAGGAGGCAGTGAAGTCCCTGCGTGCATCGCTGAACCAGGCGGAACGGGAGCGAATGGACTTGCTGAAGGAACAGCGGGAACGTATTCCGGCAGTGGAAGATGCCAAGAGCCGTTACGAAGCAAAAAACACGGAACTTCAGGGTCGCCTTAATCAGACCATGCAGGAGTTGGCCGGAGTGAAGCGGCGTATGCTGGAGCAGGCGGATGCCCTGAGCCGACAGACAACTCAAAACAAGACACTTGCCGAACGATTGGACCTCCTCCAGGAGGACTATCTCAAACTCGCCAATTCATCGGCAGTTACGGCGGCGGAAAATGTGGACCACAAAGGCGAGGCCGAGCAACTGATGCGAGAAATGGAAGGTCTGCGGCGTGATATGGAAGGCGTGCAAGATGAAGTGCAGGAAAAAGACCGCTACGCAGAACAGTTAAAGGCGGCTGGTCGGCAGTTGGACGCCATGCAGGCCGACCTAGCCGATCGTGATTTCGCATACAAGAAGGCGGTGGCCGACCTGGAAACGTCCCGTAGAGAGATAGAGGGGCTTCGCAAAATAAAAACGTCTTTGGAGATTTCGCAACTGGAAAAGGTGGAATGGAATCAACAGAAAGAGCAGTTGCAGGCCCGCTTGGATGATGCACTGGTGGAAAAAATGGATGTGGAAGTGGCATTGGCTAAAATGGCATCAGAGAAAAACAACGCCGAGAAACTGACTGAGAAGGTTAAGTCGGATTATGCGGAAGTCATTCGTAAAAACGAGGACCTCCAGAAAAAGATGGCGGCACGGTCCGGAGAGAGAAGTCAGGAAACGGACAAACTAAACGACCGGGTCGCTCAACTGCAGCGGCAAACGGAGCAGAAGGATAAACGCATTCAGGAAATGGCGTCGCATGAATCGGAGGTGGCTTCGCTTCGCTCGGAGTTGGGCGTGCTGGAATTGAAGCATCGGGATGACGTGAAAGAAACGCAGTTGGCCTTGATCACGGAAAAGAAGAAAAATGAATCACTGGCTTCGCAGATGCAGGATATGCAGTCGCGCCTGGCTGCGGTCGGAGCGGAGGCAGACGGCTATCGCGGGACCACACAAAACCTCGAAAAGGAAAAACAGGAGTTGGAGCGCCGATTGGATGGGGAAGGCCGTAGACAGCATGAAGAACTGCTCTCCATGAAAAAGGAATTGGCCCAGGAGAAGGTCAATTCTGCCACTTGGCAGGATGAAATCAGGCGGCTACAGGCCCAAATGAAGGAGCTGAGCGATACCAAGCTGTCCTATGAGAAGAAACTGATAGAATCGGAAAAAGAAAAGGATGATCTTGAACGGGAAGTCATTGAGAGCGATGAAGCTTGGCGTGTGAAACTGGCTGCAGCCATGAAAGATGCGGAAGTGTCCGCAGAGCGGCAGGAGAATGTTGCAAAAACAACTCAGCAGTTTCAGGCCGCCCTTCAGGCGGCGGAGCATAAGACCGAAGAGTGGGTCGTACAGGTTGCAGAGAAAGAGAAGCGAATCTCGGATCTGAAACAGGCGAATAAAGAGCTCGAAAGTAAGATTACGCAGGCCGTACAGGCTGCCACTTCATTTACTGATAAGACCGAAGCGGAACTGAGTCGCTTACAGAAACAGAATGCGGACCTTCGTGCGCGAACGCAGGAAATGGACCGGTTGCAGGCAGCCGCTGAAAAGAAAGAAGAGACCATCCATAACTACGAGGCGGAACTGAAAACCGCTAATGAACAACTCGCCCGCCTGAGCGAAGCCAAAAAACAGTGGAGCGCCTCGAACGAAGAGACGCAGGGGCAGTTGAGCATCATACAAGACAAGGTTGCCGCACTGACCCGGCAGTTGAACGACGCCCAAGCGGGTAAAGAGACGCTCGAAAAGGACCTGTTGGCAGCTCGCAATGATCTATCCACGATGCAGGCGGACCGAAAACAGGGAGCAGCGCGTGATGCAGAGCTTGAAAAAACAAGAAACGAACTGGTTGGCGTACAGAAAGAACTGGCTCAGGTACGGAAGGAATCCGAAAAAACCGGGGAACGTGCCGAGCAACTGGAGTCTGTGGAGCGGGAACTGAAAGAGGCACGAAAGCTGTTGGCCAATGTACAAAAAAGCAACGAACTGAACGTCAAGCTGGTAGAACGCATGAAAAAGGATATGGAAACATCAGGGACCGTGGGTGCGCAGCTCGCGGAACTCAGCAAAGAACGTGACCAGTTGATGGAGCAGGTTCGCGACTGGCAGTCAAAATGCGAAAAAATCAGTGCGGACCAGGCTGAACAAAGAAATGACACGGAACAGCGGAATGCACAAATCGCGAAGCAAACACAACTGATTACCGAATTGAACACCTCGTTGAAGGAAAAGGAACAAGCCATAACCGAAATGTCGAATGCGAACAAGGCGCAGGAATTGGAGCAGGCGCGGTTGACGCAGGAAATTAAAAAACTATCGTTGGAGCAGGCGGCTGCGGAATTGCGAGCGCAGGAAGTCCAGGCCAAGTGGAAGGAGCTCAATGCGGAGAAAAAGGGATTCAGCAAACAGGCCGAAGCACTGGATGACCAACTCGCAAAAGCTACTAAGGATCGTGAGCGTTTGGCCGCCGAACTCGAGGTGAGCCGCAATAAGGCGGAGATGGTTGATGAGTTGAAGCGCAACGTGAAAAAACTGGAGGCCGATCTGAGTGCCGGCATCTCCGAAAGAAATGCGCTGGATGGGCGAATTGTGGAGATTGGAAAAGCATTGGAAGCTCAGCAAAAAGCCAGCGAAGAGTCGGCTGATCAATTGCAGGAGATGAAAAAAACGCTGGCCGATCAGACGGATGAAGTCAACAAGCTCCGTAGTGAGCGAGATGTTCTCTCGGCACGTGTCGAGGCTCTTACCTCGGAGCTGAATAAGGCGACGGAAACCCTGGAATCGCTCGCGAACTACTGATTCTGTTGGTCGAGTGGGGGGCGGCGTCAGCGGATGCTGAAACACGATCATAGCGGTTGTCCAGCCCCGTTTCTACGGGTTGCCATGAATTGCTTTTTTGGAAAGGGAAATCAATGAAACATTATTCGATACCAACAAATGACGCGGAATGGAACGTGCTCGGAGTGCGGTTCCTCAGCGTGAAAAACGCATGCAGCCTGTTGCTGATGATGGGCTTGTTGCTCTCTTCAGTTATGGCCGCTTTTGGTGCAGAGCAAGCATCTCGTGTAGATGAAATAGCTGGCGTTGTAGCCGAACGTATCCGCAATCAGCAGATTCAGTTGAATGATGCGTTGCAGGAAGTCGAGCAACTGAAAACAGAAAAAGAACAACTGCTTAAGCAACTGAATATACTCGAATCCGAGATGGCTTCCGCAAAGCGCGAGCAGCAGAAGGCGGAAAGTAGTATCACGAAGGAGCGGGCGGAGCGAAGAACGCGCCTCGAAAAAAGCGCGAAAAACGCTTCTGCGCGCTTTGTCGCGTTGAAAAAAGAGGCGGATGATGCCCGGGGGCGGATTCGCGATATGGAAGCTCGAAATTCCGAATTGGAACGCGCGATGGCGCTCTTAAAAGAACAAATTTTAAAATCCAAAGAGATGTCGGAAGCAACCGTTGGACAGTTGAATTCATCAATCAAAGAGGTTTCAAACCAGCTAAATCGGACCGAACAGGAGAAAACAACGCTGAGTGATAAGTTGAAAAAAATCAGCGAAGAACAGTCGAAACTGCAGGCCCGTTACGATGAAAGTGAAGAAGGACGAAAGGCTTTTGAGGCGAAGCAGCAGGCGACGCAGAGAAGCTTGCTGGCCGTGGAGAAGGAGTTGGCGTCGCTGGATGCAGCGAAGAAGGATTTGGATGGCCAATTGAAGTCGAAAGACGGTGCTTTGCAGGAATTGACCGCGAAACACGCGAATCTCGCGAAAGAAAAGGATGCGCTTGAAGCGCAGCGTGCAGCGGATACGAAGGCGTTGGAAGGGTTGAAGTTTGATTTAGCGAAGTCGGAGAGTGCTTTTGCAGGCAGCGAGGCGGGGCGGAAAGCGTTGGAAGCAAAGTTGGCGACTACGCAGGCGAGTTTGGTGTCGGTGGAGAAGCAATTGGCTTCGCTGGATGCGGCAAAGAAGGATTTGGAAGGCCAGTTGAAGTCAAAGGACGGGGCACTGCAGGAGTTGACCGCGAAACACGCGAATCTCGCGAAAGAGAAGGATGTGCTGCAAGGGCAATTTGCATCGAGTGAGAAGGGTCGCCAGGAGTCGGAAAAGGCTCTTCAGAATGTTTCATCGCAGGCGGCGTCGGCCCGCAAAGAGGTGGAGCAGTTAGCCGGTGCGAAGACGGGGTTGGAAAGCCAATTGGTAA
>CAZBEO010000037.1:0-31921 GCA_964490935.1 uncultured Verrucomicrobiota bacterium | reverse complement strand
ATTCCTTATTTCTCTTGCTCTTCGCGCTCACTCTCCGCTTGGCCCGTGGGGACACGGGCCCTCCCCAAGAGCATTTTCCCCCGCGTCCCGGCGTCTCTGCGTTAACTTCTCTACGAAGGCCCTGTTGTTTCACGAAATTACCGGAAGAACACGAAACTCTGGCCCATTTGCGTAAATTCGCGTTCATTCGCGGTAAAACGCATTTTCCTCCAGATTTTGGCTGTTTTTGCGAATTTATCCCGGCACTCGGAGAGTGCCAGGCTACTTGGGGATCATTCTTTCTGTGCGCTTCTATGTGCTCTTTGTGGTGAATGTCTTCTTGCTTGAGCTACAAACGGATGCCCATCACCAGCACGTCGTCTCTATCTGCGGATTGGACCCGCGCTGTTCCTGACTCAGCGGGCTTCCAGCCGCACTTCGATATGGGCGGGCCATGTTTTGAAACGGATACCGTTGTCCTCGACGGTGGTTGGAATCCCATCCACAAGAGCTTCGTTGATCGCAAGATTCTCTGGCAACTGGAAGATGAACCCGCGTGCCGGGCTGCGAATATCCTTGCCCAGCATACTGATCTGCAGGGTGTCTCGTTCGTAGCGAATGGTGTAGCTGAGAATGCCGTATGGGGTGTGAAGGTTCGAGACCCCAATAGGCTGATCGCCCAGTATCCAGTCGGCAATCAATCCGTGCCCGAGAATCATCTGCCCGTCCTTGTCGTAGGCAAAGAGGGTGCAGACGGCATTAATGAGATCCGCACCAATCCAGGTATGCGGCATGTCACCAATGTATCCGGGCGTCCGGTAGCCGCTACGCACCACTTCCGCCAGGTGATTCCACGCCAGGGGCCTGCACGAGTCGAGCATTTTCAGCAGGACATCGACGGCCCGTTCGCGTTGGTCGAGTTGTACCAGCACGGGAATGGTTCTCACCTCGTAGGGTCCAAAGCTGTATCCATTCGGACTTGTCCAGCGCGCGTTGAAGTCCTGATAGAAACGTTCGAAGGTATTGCTCACCGCACCTGGCCAACGGTCGAGTAGCTCACCGCAGTAATCGACCATGGCGGCGCATGCGGGAGGATCCACATCGCCCAGTTCTGCGCATCCGGGAATCCTGTTCAGATCGTGAAGTGCCATCACACGCTCCATGGAGGCATAGGTCGAGTCCTTGAGGGCTTCATACTGTTGGTCGCACCAGGCCGCCCGGGTTTCATCATCAAGGATTCGCGCGATCTCGCTCCCATCGCGCCAGCCCTTCAAGGCCCAAAAATCATCCCAGTACGAATGCTTCATCTTGTAGCCTTCGTGACTGTCCGAGGGCGGAAGAAGACCGTAGAAAAGGACCTTTTCAGGATCGTCGCGGAATTCCTCCGTCAGGCGTTCACTACGGAGTTCTTCTAGGAAGGCCAAAGCCTTGATCACGCTGTCGGATTTCCCTTGGAGCCACTCCCGATCACCAGTGAACCGGTAGTAAGAGAGAATCGCCCAGACGTACTGACCCTGGCTATCGTACTCGATAAGGTCATTCAGTGTTTCCGGCCAGAGAGGGTCTTCAGCCTTGGGATCGATGATGGGGGGGATTTCACCATTTTCGAACTGGTATTTTTCAAAGTAGTCGAGAAAATCTCGCATGGCATCTTCAAACCCCATGCGCATCAGGGCTAAGCCCATAACCGCACCATCGCGCATCCAAACCTGGTCGTAACTTCGGGACCCGGGCTGAAAGCCGACGCCATCGCGCGTGATCAGGTTGTAGGCCACATTGCTCTTCAGAACCCGTGCAATGCGTTCTTCCGGAATCTGGAATTGCGTTTCCTCTAGCAGGGCCGTCCAGCGTTGAATTTCGTTTTCAAGACACTCCGTATAAAAGGCCGACGAACCCTGGTTTTTGATGTCCTCTGTGTCGGGGGTGCACTTTGTGAAGGGGTATCAGCAGATGAAACTCTTGTTGTCCGCCGGGCGGCAACTGGAAGGCATACTCGATTAGGCCCGATGCGAAGCCATTTTTCTCTTTGGCATGGCTGTCTTCCGGGATGCTGCCGGCCATCATGAAACGGACCGCATCATGCCCGATTCCGCCTGCGCAGGCGCCGAATCGAGTTGGGTCTGTCAGGAGCAGGATCGACTTGTCATTAACCCAAATCGTGTCGTCCTCGCGTTTGATCGAGTAAATCGGCGAAAAGCCCCCGTGGTTGTGCCATGGCGGATATACCTGGTAAGGCTCGATGAGCAGGCAGAGTTGGCCGACCAGTTGATTGGTGCTGTTGTTCACGACGGTGTATCGCGCCAGCGCCATCGAAGATTGAGCCTTGCCGGTCGCCAGCAGTTGGATAGCAAGCTGTATGTTGGTTCCGGTCCACTCAACGGAAGGGATGGGGTAGACGCCCTGCTCGAGATTCTGCTCGACGGTCATATTTTCGCGAGTGATGATTCTTTCATCGACCCGCAAGACCGGGAGAATCGAGAATCCATATTTGTGCGGTTCGATTGTTCCGTCCTCGCAGAGGAGCGCCTCGCTCTCGTCATCAGGAACGCCAACCAGGGTCCAGTAGGCCTGCTCATGCCCCCACCACCGCGGATAACATCCGGGCACGGCGGCGACAGGTGTTGTCGCAGACTCGCCTTCTGCGGCGCCTGCATCAAGAATCCTGAAATTCCGAATCCCGAGAGCGCCTTTTCCTTTTCCTCCGGTGATCGCAAACTCGATGCTGCCCGCCTCCTGCAAGGGACGCCCGGGATCAGGCCCCCAGGCAAAAGAGAGATCACTCTTTCGCACGACGACCCGCTCCCACTGGTCCACGGGGCCGCAACTGTACCAAATGTGCCGATACATATTGGTGACGGCGTCCGCGATCTTGAACTCAAGATGATTGGAGGGCTTTGATCGCCGGATCTCGAAGGAAAACGCCGCATTCTCCGGCACCTTCAGGTCCATCGCTTTCGAGGCCACCACATAGGAGTACTTCGTATCGGCAAAATCGTACGTCAATTCCACGCCGGAGTCGGTTTCCTCCGAGAGCGTCAGCGTTGTTCCCGGGGCGGTGTTGGCAACCCACCCTCCGACGTATGCCACTTCCACACAGCTATCCCGCAGCACTATTGGGGCCGGGCATGCGCATGACACCAAAAGGCCGCCGGTCAGGGCAAACCACAAGCCTGCCGGGACGATCCATGCAGCACTCTTTCCCTTGCATCTCGTTGTGAATCCAATCATTACCACCAACCGACGCTGTGATAACGGTGGTTGTGGATCCACTTCGGATAAATTGTTTCGAGCACGAACGTTCCGCTCCCCCCGCCGCGCAACATGCCAAACCAATTGGTGTTATAGATATACAGGTCACTCCAATTGTTCGAGCCGCCAAATTCAGCAGGCCGGAAATTATCGTTGGGGCCCAAGTTCCATGCCCCGACCCAGTCGCCGGACTGATACGTACCCTGCAATTTCGTCCGCGCTTGCTGTTGGTCCAGATAGCGAATGACGCCGAGATATTCGGTATCCCAGTTTTCGGCATTATAGGCCACCAAGTCCATGCGGCCATCGCCGTCCACATCGGCGGGCGAAAACCGGTCGCGACGGGCGAGCCACCATCCGGCAACATCCAGATCACTGCCGCCGCTGGCGTAGTTTCTCTCAGGGAAGAAGTAGCCATCGCTGTTATTCATGCATAACAGATAGGCGCGATCCCATGCAACCCCGTTAAAGAGCATCAAATCGTCGCTGCCATCGCCATTATAATCGAGATTGAAAAGGACATCCTTGCTGCCCAGATTCCAGACCACTTGTCCTGTAAGGCTAATGGGACCATAGTGATGATCGAGCAGGTTCAACCCCTCGTTGACTGGTGAATAGGAGTAAACCAGAATGCGTCCATGCGCGAAATCATCGCGATTGTGAAAGATCAATCCCTGCGTTCCCTCCCCTTGAAAGTGCCCGACTTTAATCCGTTCATTCTTGCCCATTTCGAAATTGGAATCACTGCCGGGAAGGAATTTGGAATAGATTTTTGTATAGACCAAATTCGTGCCCGTGGAACGGAACATACAGAGATACGGCACCGACCAATCTTGGCCGTTATAGACCACCAGATCATCTTTGCCATCGCTGTCGAAATCGATGACGAAATATTGGTCATGGTCTTTCATCATCCAGCCCGGCAGTTTTTCTTTGTAACGGTTTACGGGCACGAAAGAGGAACCGGTGGAACGCAACATGCCGAAATACCGGGTGGAAAGCCATCCCCCGGTCGGATCAATCACAAACAGGTCGTCCTTCCCGTCGCCATCGAAATCGGCCACGCGCAGATAGTCTGAGTGCGAGAAGCTCCAGCAACTGGTCGGATTGGTTCCGCTAAGCTCCCCCGTAAAAAACCATGTGGGATTCAAGACAAACCCCGCCGACCTCAGGTTGGTTTGCGTGATGGGATCCTTGCTCCCCAATAAACGGGGTCCCGCACAATAGAGTTGAATCTGCCGACCATCCCGCAGCACCACATCTTCCATTCCGTCTCCGTTGAAATCTCCAAATGCGTTGCGGTGAAAGTTCGGCGTCTGACAGGTTCGCGCGATTTCGCGCACCTGCGAGTAGCCGACCGGATTGAAGGGCGGACTGTTATTGGACATGCGGCTTTCTTTGGTGGGTCGAAAAATGCCACGCCAATGTTTCTTGGTTCCCGTGGTAGCCGCTTCAAAGAGGCCGACATCCTGAAACGAATCCGCCACATTGGTCCCTGCCGTGGGCACGGGGCGGTACGGCGGAATCCACTCCCTCCATTTGACGCATGCGCGAACTGTATTGGTGGTCAAGTTAGCGTATCCCGGTTCGCTGCCCGTATAGGCGCAGCAGAGATCTCCTTCGGAGGCACACCGATATTCATCGCCCAATTTGCCAAACATGTGGCCGAATTCATGAGCCATCGTGCTCCAACCGCTCTGCCGCGTGCCGGCAAAGGAGGCCCCGCGCGCGCACCCGCCAAAGGCATTGATGTTCAAGACGGTGATGACATATTCGGCCTCCGGACAAAGCGTGTTGATGATGGCATCCGTGCGTGCTTTGGTGTTCGAGCCATATTGCATCCAGCACTTGGGATGCAGGCCGCTATACCACCAGTCCAAGGCGGTATCTTGATAGGAGGTGATGTGGTTCGTGGCATCAATCCGTGTAATCCCACTGCTCGCCGAATAGGTTTGGATCATGACGATGTTGAGTGCATTCAAGATTTCCGCGTTGATGTCCTGGCTAAACAAATCCTTCATAATCACGCGGTGAACATAGCCGGTGAATGCCCCCTGATCGACATCCGTATTGGCAAAGCCATCCCCAATCACGGCGATGGTCTTTTTGCTGTTGGTCGCGCCGCTTCGATGCAGCATCGTCACCAGGGGGGCGGGCTCGCTCGCCTTTTTGCGCTCCGATGAAATCATCCGGCGGGTATCCGATTGAATCTCGGTCAGAGCGCCCCCCTCCACGCGCAAGAGCAACTCAAAGCTGCCCAAGTTGGCAAGGAAATTTTCGATGGTGAGTGCGTCCATTTCGAACGGGCGGACATAGCGATAGGCCTCAATGGTTAAATCCGAAATGTCAACACCATCCGGAATGGGCACCGGAACGCGCAGTTCAGCCGTCCCCTGCGAACAATACTCATTGGGAAGACCGCCGGATTCATCAAAGGACTCCGCCTCCCACGGGTTCTCGCGCGTCCTTAGAAAATATATGTCGTCGCCGATGTCTCGGGAACGGGCCACCCATACAAAGGCATCCAGATCGGGCTTGGACGGCGGTTCTTCTATGGCGTATCGCCCGGCCAACTCCATGGCCGTGTCGAGCCGGGCCACATTCAGCTCTGCCGAAAATCCCAGTCGCAAGTGCGTGCCCGACAGGTCAAACACCTCGTCCGGTTGCGGCGTGTCGTTATCCGGCAGGACCTCCTGCTCGAAGGGTCGATCCGGCAGCCGCCACATGTCGCCGGTGGCGCCGGGTTCCGGAAGAATGTCTGAAAAGGTGGGAAGAGGCGCGTTGGTATCGCCCGGCCAATCCACCTGATCCATCGCATTGGTGGTGCCATCGTCCGGGTGGTTCGTCAGACCGCTTCGCATATCCGAATGGGCGGGATAGCGCTGCGCGAAGTAGTCCGGATCATCTTCAATCGGTGGCGGGGTCCAAATTCGAATGCCAAGCGTACCCAAAAGGCTTTCCAGGTTTTTGCCGTCGTAGTCTCCTGGCGGAACGGGATCATCCATTTGATCGGGATCGGTGAGAAAAGGCAATAAACCCAAACTTCTACCGAGCGTTTGAAAAACAGAAGCCACCGTGGTGGTTACGGGAACGGTGAGCCTGTATCCGTTTATCGGATCAAAGGATGCTGAATTACTGTTGGCGCAAAACGTCGCTCGAAAAAAGCCTCGATCCGAGGAGGGAGAATGCGGAACGGACATGGTAGCACTTGGAGCAAACGCCTGATCGGCCTTTGCGCTCTGCGTCCACTGCATTCCGTTGGAAATATCGTGCGCTTCTTCAAGCACGATGGTTCCATCCTGCGAAAAATCAACATCCAAGACCCAAGAGGGGGCATCACCCGGCCCATTCATGACGCGATCAATGCTCCGAATTTCGGGCGTCTGTGCCCCGGCACATATCGCGGACAAGAAAAACAGAAAGGAAACACAACCCACACGCCCATTAACGCTCACGGCACACCTCCCACCTAGCTGTTGATTCAAACACTGCGTTAACGAAGCGGAACGAGTGATTGAACTGTTATATGACCTTCTCCGCTTTTTAGATCGTGAAGTCAATTATCTCTTTTTCTCCGCGCTCACTCTCCGCTTGGCCCGTGGGGACACGGGCCCTCCCCAAGAGCATTCCCCCGCGTCTCTGCGTTAACTTCTCTACGAAGGCCCCGTTGTTTCACGAAATTTCCGGAAGAACACGAAACTCTGGCCCATTTGCGTAAATTCGCGTTCATTCGCGGTAAATCGCATTTTCATCCAGATTTTGGCCTTTTTTGCGAACTCATCCCGGCACTCGGAGAGTGCCTGGCTACTTGGGGATCATTCTTTCTATGCGCTTCTGTGTGCTCTTTGCGGTGAATGTCTCCTTGCGTGAGCTACAAGCGAATGCCCATCACCAGCACGTCGTCTATCTGCGGATTGGACCCGCGCCACTCCTCGAAGGACTGATTCAGCAGGCGGGCCTGCTCGTCCATGCTTTTTCCGGAGAGTTGCCGCAGCAGTTCAAGGAATCCTGAACGCATCAGTTTCTTTCGTTCCGGGCCGCCGAACTGATCTTGGAAGCCGTCCGTGGCCAGATAAATCACCTCGCCGCGTTGGGCGGGAAGGGTCTGCACCTCGAATGGGACGGCACGCCTTCGGGCCCGCTCACCGATGGCGCGGGGCGTCCCTTTAACCAACCGAACCACTCCGGCATCCAGACGATACAGCGGCAGTCGGGCACCGGCATAGCGCAAGGTTTCCGCGTGTTCATCCAGCACGCACACGGCCATCTCCATGCCTTCCTGTACCCCTCGCTCACCTCCTGCATTCAACAGCCGCTTCAGCCGTTCATCCACCCGCTCCAGAATTTCGCCCGGATCATCGGTTTGTTCCTCGTTCACCACATGATGCAGCAGTTCGTTGCCCAGCAGCGTCATGAAAGCCCCCGGCACGCCGTGGCCCGTACAATCCGCACACACCACCACCCGCCGACCGGATACCTCTCCGAACCAGTAAAAATCGCCACTCACGATATCACGCGGACGCAGATAAATCATGGCATCGGGAAACTGCCGTATGATGCGCCGGGTATCCGCCAGAATGCCGTTCTGAATACGCTGTGCACAGCGAATGCTGTCGGTGATTTCCCGGTTTTTGTGCGCAGACTTCCGTTGCGTCATCTCGGCCTGAATCCGCGCCTCATCCAGTGCCGTATTCATTTTCCGCTGGGCGGTGACATCAATCAGCACCCCGTTGAATATCACTTCGTCGGCGTTGATTTCACCGGGTCGGTTCAAATCGCGTATCCAGCGGATTTTCCCGTCACGGCCCGTCAGCGGACGTTCAAAGGACCAATCTACCGAGGCATCGGCGGTGCTCCGCAACGCTTCCTCCCACTGGACACTCCCCCGGGAAAGCAGCCGGGGCACATGCCAGGCCGCCTTCAACTGCTCGGCTGATTGCTGAAGCAATTCTTCGCAACGCGGACTGATGTAGCGGTAACCGCACTCCCCGTTGCGACGCTCGTACCACTGATAAATCACCCCCGGCACATTCGCCGCCATGGACTGAAAGCGCTCCTCCTGTCGGCGCAACTCGCTTTCCAGATTTTTTCGTTTCGTGATGTCACGCAACAGCAACAGATGGCAGGACTGCCCAAACCAGGGCAGCGGTCCCTTGCGAATTTCCAGTATGCGCGCACCGCCCCGCTCATCCTGCACCGTGATCTCCGTGGTGGCGGCGCAGGCCTCCGGGGCCATGAAGAGCTGTCCCATCAATTTCCGGGCGGACCGGTGCAGCAATTCCGGCGCGGCACGATTCACATACAGCACGATGCCGCGACGGTTGACGATGACCATGCCATCCACACTATGCCCGTGCAGGGCCTTTGCCAGGGCGTGTTCACGACGGTACAAACGCAGCAGCACCGACAGAACCAGCGCGGCGATCAGTCCGGCCAGACACAACCACGCGACGGGTATTTCCGCGATCATGGAGTTTCCGCTTCGGGCTGTCGAAGCCCTCGCCGAATCGCCGCAGCCAACTTTTCGCGGCTGATCGGTTTGGCCACATAATCATTCAAGCCATGCGCCCGGCACACGTCAATGAACTCGTCTCCGGCATGAGCCGTCATGGCAATAATCGGAGTCGCGGGACGCCCGCCGGACGCCTCCTCCGCGCGAAGGAAGTCCGCCACCGTCAGCCCATCCACCTTCGGCATCTGCACATCCAACAGAAGCAAATCGTACGGCACCAGAGCTGCATTCGGCATCCGTTTTCCGGCGGCATCCAGCCCCAGTTTAGCCAGCACCTCTTCTCCATCTCCAGCCAGATCGTATTCATACCCCAGGCGCGTCAGCAGCAAAGAAATGACTTTCTGATTCACGGCGTTATCCTCCGCCACCAACAGGCGAACACCCCCCGAGTGAGGTGCTTCATCAAGCGGCACGCGTTCGCTGGAGGTGCCGGGTTCCCGAGGGGCATCAATGGAATGATCTTTCGCCACCAGCACGGTAAACCAGAAATCGGACCCCTTGCCCACCTCGCTGTCCAATCCCATTTTGCCGCCCATCAAACCGGCCAGCCGTTTGCAGATGGAAAGACCAAGCCCCGTCCCTCCGAAAATTCGGGAGGTGGATTCATCGGCCTGAACGAAAGGTTCAAACAGCCGTTTCTGCCGCTCCGCCGAGATGCCGATACCCGTATCCCGCACATGAAAGATCAGATCAATCGCCTCCGGACCGGAGGGGCGTGCCCCGACGGTCACCCGCACCTCGCCCGATGGCGTGAACTTTACCGCGTTGGAAAGCAGGTTTAGCAGCATCTGTCGAATGCGCCCAGCATCGGCACGCACCCGGATCGGCACGGTGGGCTCCACCTCGGCAATGAGGCGCAGGCCCAAAGACTCGGCGCGCGGCTTCATCAAACGAATCACCGATGCCACCATTTCGTGCAAATCAAAGGGCTGCACTTCGATGTCCATTTTGCCTGCCTCGATTTTAGCCAGGTCCAGCGCCTCGTTAATTAAACCAAGCAGGAGATGCCCAGACGAAAGAATATCCTCCACCCATTCCCGTTGTGCCTCCGGGAGCGCGGACTCCTTCAGCAGGTCTGCCAATCCAAGAATGCCGTTCAATGGGGTGCGCAGTTCGTGACTCATGCCCGCCACAAAGGCGCTCTTCGCCTCGGTGGACTTTTTCAGGGCCTGCTGCGCGGTCTGGAGCTTGTTCTGGATGGCATCGCTGATGTGCACCAACTTGTCTGATATATCCACGAGACACGCGTAGTGCTGAAGCAGGCCCAGATAATCTTCGACCGTGATTTTCCCGCCACGCGCCAATGCGCGCGCTTTGGCCACGTGCTCATGGTCTTGAAAAAATAAGCTGATTTTCTCCTCGTGCATAAAACCGTCTATGCCCCCTGATCCAGCACCAGATGAAACGGAAAGGAGACGCCATCGGCCAGCTCTTTTCCGCTGTCGAGCAGGTCCTCATCGCCCTCGGCATAATGCCACCAAAGCATAACCGAAGCGCCCTGGCGAGCGTAGTCATCCAATCGTTCCACCACGTCGAGCAGACACTTGGAGGAGCTGGAATTAAAATACGAGAGCGACATTTCCACCTTCAACGGACGCCGCCGATCATCCATATATTCATCCATCCACTGAAACAACGGGCGAAAATATTCGACCGCGTTTTCCGGATAGCACTCGCCGGTCAAGCGCATGGCACCGCTGCCTTCGCTCAGCAATACGTCGGGAGTGGACGCACCGGATTCTAGATTCAGATCATTCATGGTCGGCTCCTGTCTCAAGGATGGCGGTGATCACCACAAAATCATATTGCTCACTCACGGTTTCGAAATCCACGGAAAACATTCCGCTGGTTTTAACGGCCAGTTCGGCCAGGCCCAGCCCGGCGTGCGGGCCTTGGCGCGGGGCCTTTCGCTGCCGTAGCAGTCGTTGCTTCCGCTCTTCCGGCTCACACGAGGTCCACCAGTCAACCTGCTCCGCCAAGCGCGACGAATCCTCCCGCAGGATCAGATTGCCCGACTGCACCTTGATTCGGCCCGCCTCTTCGCTGATTTCCATCATTCCCACCCCGCACGGCGCTCCTCCTGCTCCGGCATTCGCCTTTTCTGCAGAATGGTGCAAAACATTCTGGGCCATTTCCACGAAGACAGCCTGCAAGTTCCCCACCAGGGGTTTCTCGGACCCCCACTGCTCCTTGATCGTCTGCGCCAGGCACTCAATCAAGGGCTGAGAAACCACGGTTTTAAACGTGATCAGCATCCGGTTGCGACCGGACCGCGTGTACACCCGATGCATGCGCTTCGTATCCACAAACGACTCCTGGGTTGCTGGGCTGATGGGAAGAGTACCCCGCCCACCCGGAGGTGGCAATGCCGGAGTTGGAAATGTTCCTCCTCACGCACCACTGTTATTCACCACAAAGAACGCATAGAACTCAAAGAAGGAAAAAACGCAGGCGGGGACGCAGGGGTGCAGGGAATTTTGGGAGGGGCGCTGTCCTCAGCGTCATTTTCGTTTTCCCCAGCTCCTTCCTTTATCGCGCGATTTTATACGGGGATTTCCAGGCGAAGCAAAGGTTCATGGCCCAGCGAAGGAGGACAGGCAGAGCACTTTCCAACGTCTCGGGTTTCAAGCGGCCCGATTCGATGGCGTCCACCATACGGATGCCAAGGGCGCGGGCCTCCTCCAGCTGGGTCGTACTCAACCGGCGCAGCGTGTAGAGGCGTTTCCAGTCGCGATCGTTTTCCGGGAGCCGCTCCAGTTCGGCGGCGGCGTACATATCGCCAATCCACTGGCCGTTCAATTCGAGCGGGGCATTACTCTTCATCCAACGGGTGCCATCATCGCAAAACCGACGCAAGATGCCGGGAATTCCACCCGCCGTGACGATCGAGGCCAGCGCACGCACCTTGTCGGGCATACGGGTTTCCAGATTAAACATGTGATTGAGCGGTGCGCCCGGACGCATCGCGCGCCAGGCCAGACGATCCATAAACGTGGTCATCAGGCTGGTCACAAAGCCGCAGTGAACCGACGAGGCAAAGCAGACGCCATCCGCACGCACCATGTCGGCGATAATTGAATCCATATCATCCTGCAAACTACACGGCGCGACGCCCTCGCCCTCATAGGCATAGCATTTCAGGCAGTTGGTGCAATGGGCGATCTGCTTGTCGCGCAGCATCACCAGCTCCGTTTCCGCGCCGACCGACTGCGCGCCCTCCATAAAAGCGCGAACAAGTTGCGTGGTCGTCCCTTCGGCACGCGGGCTTCCATGGATTACCAGTATATTCATCCTGCTCCTCCTTATATATTGTCGCCCGTACGGCGGCGCTTATCCCCGGATGGCCACACCATCGCAAGAGAAGCGTACCGTTCTAACCGCCAAACGAAAAGAGAGATTGCCGGAATAATCTCATTTTTTGCAAGCATTTCGCCACCCAACACGATAGACTTACTCAGCGTTACAGGTGGCAAGCATGATGCAAAGCGACAACCAGTTCAACCGGGAGCAGACGGATCGGGAACGAAAAAGCATTTCGGGCCCGTCCATCCTTAGCCAACCCCGTCTCCGCATCATCCGCTTCGGTCTGCTTTGCGCTGCCTTGCTGCTGGCCGGGCTGCTCCTCTCCCTTTGGTCGGTGCGCGAGACGGTGGATGAAATGCGCAAGGAAATGCGCAATCAGATCGGCCTGCTGGTGGAAACCGCCAACCAAAATCTGTTTCAAAAGGCTCTGAAACAGAACATGAACCCTCAATCCAGTATAGGACGACGCCTCCTCGCCACCGGGGAAATGCTGCGCATGGCGAATCCGGCTTGGCGTTCTATCTGCCTCGTTGGACGCCTGCAGGATGGCACACCGTATTCCGTGTCGGATGAGAGCAACCTCGCCACCAATCAATCCGTGCCACACGCCTGGATGGAAGCCTTTGACCGCAACGAATCGCGCCTCTCCTTCCGTGCCGCCGATGCGCTGCTCGGGCGTCCGGCCACCATGCTGATCCCGCTCGGTAGTGCCAGCGGGAGCACACCGATCGCCCTGATCGGCGTCACGTTTGACACGCACGAATGGTATCCGCGCCTGCTGCGCAACATGCTCATCCCTCCCGCCGCCATGCTGACGCTTATTCTGGTTTTTGCACTCGGCCGCATCCTCCTGCCCCGCTGCGAACAGCCCGCACGCCGTAAGTACAAACACCTGATCATCCTAGCCAACACCACCGCCGCCGGACTCATCTTCACCTTCCTGCTTACCTTTTTCATCTATGAACAGGAACGGCAAACCCACCGCGCCATCTTCACGCATCTGGCCAACTCCAAAACCTTCTCCGTGTTGCAAACCGTACGCAATCTCCGCGACTACGAACTCAAAAGCCTAGTTTCCTTTTTCGAAAACAGCGAGCACGTCACCCGCGAAGAATTCAACGCCTACGCTGGATTCCTCGGCATTGAAAAAACCGTCTGGGCCTGGGCCTGGGCCCCCGCCGTAACCCACGCCGAAAAAGAGCGCTTCGAACAGGACGTCCGCGAAGCCGACGGCAGGCCTGACTTCCACATTTGGGAACGCAACGAAGCCGGCCAACCCATCCCCGCACGCCCCCGCAGCATCTATTATCCCGTGCGCTACCTGATCCCCGCCGCAACCAATCAGATGCAGCATGGTTTCGACCTCGGCTCCGAACCCCAACGTGGAGACGCCCTGGAAACCGCCCTGCACAGCCAACTCATTGCCGCAACAGGGCCCATCCCCCTCCTCATCGGTGCCAACGGCTCCACCGGCATCCTTCTGCTTCAGCCCGTATTTCATCCAGACCACCCCAATGTGGCCAGAGGCGTTGTCACGGCGGCACTTCGGCCCGATGCCCTGCTTAAAGCGCACATTCACGAGGCCACCACACTCATCTACTCCTCCTCCGTGGGAATGGCCCTGCATCAACTCCGTATCAATCAACCACCACTCCTCCTGGCGACATTTCCGGACGACGCGCAATGGGAAACGACCTGCTCCCGCCACCCCGTCATCTCACGCCCGATCTCCGCATTCAACAAGGTATACACCGTCACCGCCTACCCTACCGCAGACTATCTGCGGGCCAACCCCATCCTATCCACCTGGTTTGTGCTCCTCGCAGGATTAGGCATAACCCTTTCCATCACCATGACCATCTACGCCATCTACCTGCGACGCGAAGAACTCGAATTTCTCGTCGCCGAAAAAACCGAAAGCCTTCGAAATAGCGAAGAAAAATTCAGGTTGATGACCGAGAATTCCAGCGACGTCATCTGGCAGATGGATCTCGATTATCGCCTCACCTATGTCAGCCCCGCAGACCGGACACTGCGCGGCTTCTCCAGCGAGGAAATCATAGGCCGCCCCATATGGGATTTGCTCACGCCTGAAAGCGCCAAACGCATCCAAAACGCCCGACGGGAACTGCGCATCAATAAAGATCAGGATAACCGCGCCGACACCCTCATCCTGGAACTCG
The DNA here is from genome assembly GCA_964490935.1 of uncultured Verrucomicrobiota bacterium. Lineage (GTDB taxonomy): Bacteria > Verrucomicrobiota > Kiritimatiellia > RZYC01 > RZYC01 > JAQVYB01. The sequence goes on along the minus strand of CAZBEO010000037.1, from coordinate 17,695 downwards.
AGCAACTCCGAAAAGATGGTCATGCCTTCTGGACCGAAGTCAGTATCACTCCCTTTTACAACCGATCACATCGGCTGATCGGCTTTCAGGGCATCACGCACGACATCTCCCGACGTAAGCTGCAGGAGCACTATCGCGAACTATCCGGCACCGTGCTGCACCTGCTCAACACCACATCCGACCCGCACCAGGCCCTGCAATCCGTCCTCGCCGAAATCAAACGCCATACCACCTGCGATGCCGTCGGCATGCGCCTCCAGCAGGACGAAGATTTCCCGTACGTCGCTCAAGATGGATTCCCAACCGAATTCCTGCACGCCGAGAACTCGCTCATCGTCCGCGATTCACATCAGGAAATCTGTCGAAACCCCGATGGCTCCCCCTCCCTCGAATGCACCTGCGGGCTCATCCTTTCAGGAAAAACCGACTCCGAAAACCCCCTCTTCACCCCGGGTGGAAGCTATTGGATCAACCGCGCCGACGCCCTGCTGAAAATGCCATCCGGCGATAATCCTTTCCTCATGCCGCGAGGAACCTGCATTCGTCAAGGTTACGCCTCTGTAGCCCTCATTCCCATCCGAAAAAAACAGGTCATCATCGGCCTCCTCCAACTCAACAGCCGGAAACCGAAGCACTTCTCCCTCGACCTCGTGCAGGCCCTGGAAGATATGGCCGCTCACATCGGTGAAACGCTCGCGCGCCGCCAGGCCGAACAGGAACTCAAGGACACCAACCGCCAACTCGAAGTCGCCATCGAACGCGCCAATTCCCTGACGCTTTCCGCCGAGACCGCCAACCAGGCTAAAAGCGAATTCCTCGCCAACATGAGCCACGAAATACGGACACCCATGAATGCCATCATTGGGTTTGCCGATCTCCTCGCCACCACCCTGAAAGATGAACGCGAGCGCGGCCAAGCCTCCGTCATCCTCCTGTCAGCACGCGCACTCCTCCGCCTCATCAACGACGTTCTCGATCTCTCCAAAATCGAAGCCGGAAAAACCGAACTGCACCCTATCGACTTCTCTCCCCACGAACTCATCCGCGAAATGGCTTCCATCTTCGACCGTAAAATCCAAAAAAAGCAGATCGCCCTTCTCATCGAAATCGACGCCAACATGCCTCCTCGCCTGATCCTTGATGCCGCACGCCTTCGACAAATACTTCTTAACCTGCTGGGCAATGCCATTAAATTTACCGACACCGGCGGAATCACCCTCGCAGCCTCCTGCACCTTCCCCTACTCCGATCAGCGTCTCTGCGACTTCATTCTCTCCGTAGCCGACACCGGAATCGGCATTCCCGACCCATTCAAACCACTCCTCTTCGACCCCTTCGAACAGATGCCAGGGCAGGACCATGCCAAATACGGAGGAACCGGTCTCGGCCTAGCCATCTCCCAACGCCTCGCCAAAATACTCGGCGGGCGGATCATCGTGGAAGACAACCCCGCCGGACAGGGTGCCGTCTTTACCCTGCACCTGCCCGCCGTACCCATTGCCCCTGCAACCGGCGCCTTGAATGAAGCCGATGAAAGGGCCTCCCGCATCCTCTTCAATCAACCCGCAACCATCCTGATCGCCGGGGAAACCGAAACCGATCACCACCTCCTGACAAGTTATCTCGAACCCTACGGTTTCACCCTCCTGGAAACCGCCAACGGCGCCCAGCTCATCGAGCAGATACGGGAACACCGCCCCGCCTTAGTCTTGGCCGACATTCAAATCACCCAGACCCTCTCTTCAAGCCAACTGGACCGCGCCTGCGAAGGCACGCCACCCGAAACACAACGCATCCCCCTCATTGCCATCACCGCCGCCGCCACGGACGGAGAACTCGACGCTCTTCCCGCCATTTTCGATGCCATCTTGGTCAAGCCTATACTGCGTGAGGACCTCCTGCGCACCCTCGCCGCCTTTCTCCCCCACACCTCGCAGCAGGACACCCCCTACTCCGCCACCCCCACACCCTCCCCAACCCCGGAACGCCTCGCCGACGCCATCACCGATCGCCCCGCACTCCTCGAAAAACTCGCAGAACACTTTCCCGAACGCCTCTCCACGATACGCCGAACCCTGCGAATCAACCAGGCCAAACCCCTTGCCGACGAACTCCGCGTCATCGCCGCCGAACACGGCGCACACCGCATGGGCCTCTTGTGCGACGACCTTCTCCAGGCCGCCTCCTCCTACCGTATTGACCTCATGAAAAGCACGCTCCTCGACCTAGAGAACTACATCGCCTGCCTGCAAAACAAGGACCCGTCATGACCCCGCTCACCCCCCGACACCTGCCCCGCATCCTCGTGGTCGATGATACCCCCGAGAACCTCCAAGTTCTCGCCGAAATTCTCGCCCGCTACCTGCCCTGTGATCTCTCCTTTGCCACCGATGGCTATCAGGCCATCGACTCCGTAAAAACCGACCCGCCCGATTTGATTCTCCTAGACATCATGATGCCCGGCATGAGCGGCTTCGACGTGTGCAACCAGCTCAAGCACACCCCCGAAACCATCGCCATACCCATCATTTTCCTCACCGCAAAAACCGAACCAGAGGACATCGCCACCGGGTTTAATCTCGGTGCTGCGGATTATGTCACCAAGCCCTTCAATGCCACCGAACTGGTCGCCCGCATCAAAACTCATCTCAGCATTCGCGACTCCATTCGCCTCATCGCCGATAAAAACAAGGAACTCCGCCAGATGCTGCACATCCTCTGTCACGATCTCGCCAACCCCATCGGCAGTATTCTCTCCCTGCTCGAAATGCTCGATGATCCCAGCGACCCCGATCCCGAAACCATCGCCATGATGCGTCAAATGGCCGGAAGCGCACTCGAACTGATCGGCATCGTGCGCCAAATTCGCGGCATCGAAGATAGAAAAATCCGGTTCAAGCTCGAATCCATCCCTCTTCATCGCGCCTGCCGGGGCGTCCAAAACATCTTGCAGACCCGGCTCAACGACAAACAACTGCTTCTTGAACTCAATGTGCCCGAAGGATTGAACGTCCTGGCCGAGCCCGTGGCTCTCACGCACACCGTCCTGTGCAACCTCCTCACCAACGCCGCCAAATTCTCCGAACGCGGCTCCACCATTACCATCCAAGCCGACGCCCAGCCCGACAACCGAATCCACTGCACCATCACCGACACCGGCATCGGCATTCCCTTCGACCTGCTTCAAAACCTCTTCGACTCCACCACCCAAACCAGCCGAACCGGAACCGCAAACGAACAGGGCACCGGCTTCGGAATGCCCCTAGTCAAATGCATCATCGAATCATTCGGCGGGACCATTGAAATCGAGTCGCGGGATATCGAAACACACCCGGAAAACCACGGCACATCCATCCACCTCTACCTGCAAGCACCACAGGCCTAAATCGATGCAACGAATTCGTTCAACTACGAATATGATTTTCCCCAACGAATGAAGAAAGCAACTCCAACATAAAAAACGAGATTTTGGATACAAGCCGAAGAATATTTTTCACTACGAAAGGCGCGAATTTACGCGAAAAAGAAGTCGAGGGAATCCGGTCTCGATGCTCCCCAAATCGCGACCGCGATTTTCCCTAAAGCGGGCAGGAGAACCGGCTCACGGGGACGCTCGCCCTCCAGGCTCGATGAATCACAGAACGTTCATGGGGTTGCGGGCGTGCCCGCTTTAGAGGTAGTTCAGCAGGGAGAGTTGCATGGTGGCGGTGGTCACCTGCATGGAGGCTTCATAGGCGGCCTGCTTGGCCGTCAGCTTCATGGCGGCTTCCGCAATATCCACCGACTCTTCATCTTCGAGCTTGTTGCGCAGGTTGACCTCTTTCGAGTCCAGCATGGACATGTTCAGCGACAGCCGCTCTTCATAGGCACCCAGGCGCGTCAGCACGTTCATCATCTGGGTTTCGTCGCCCTCGATATCGGCCAGTGGGGTCTGGGTGATGCCCAGATCGCCGCTTCCATCATCGGTCAGATCAATTGGAATGCCCGCACGCGCATCGGCCAGTGTCGCGGCAAGTTGGATTTCGGTGTCGGACACACGGATCACATAATAGGTGGTTTCCGGCGATAGGCCGCCCGGCAGGTTTTCCGTCGATTCCAGTGTGATGGAGGAGCCGGTGGCATAGAGCCCGCGCACGGTCAGGGTATCCGTTGCCGAATCGGCACTGAAAGATTCCGTGGCGGCAAGATTTTCCGAGGCAAGCAGGCGGTCGCGTATATGAATCAAATGAGCGAATACGTCTGTTTCCGAAGTCTGAAAAATGCCGTTTCCGCCCGCAGGATCGCTCCCCACCAGTGTAGCCGGCAGATAGACGCCCTCGGCAATCTCCACGTTACGGGTCTGATCGCTCCCCTGATAGGTCACCGAGCTGATCAGACCATCGGCATCGCGAGCGATCGAATAGGCATCCACATCCTGGCGAAGACCGGAATAGACCGAGCTGCCATCGATTTTACTGTTGGCCACGCCGACCAGCGATTCCAATATCTGATTGATCTCCTGGCCTAGGGCCTTGAAATCTTCCGGGTTTTTCGTGCCGTCACTTCCGCTGATAACGATTTCGGAAGCCCGCAGCAATTGATCCTGCGCATTCTGAAGCTGGCCGTCCATCGTGAGCAGATCGCCATTCAGGCGCGTACTGTTAGCCTGATACTGGTCCAGCATCGTGCCGGTATAGCGCATATTGATGATTTTATCGTAGGCGGCGGGATCATCCGACGGTTTCGACACCTTTTTGCCGCTCGAGGTCTGCTCCTGAATTTTGTAGACATCCGAACGATTACGCAGCAAATAGCCCGAAAGCATCTCGTTAGTCATTGAATCGGTTATTCTCATGCCTTACCTCGCTCACTTGTCGGTATACACATCACAGCCCAGAACATCTCTCCCCTATCAAGCAGGTCGTATTCCATACCCGCATCCCCACGCCCAAAGGAAAAACTGCCGCTTATTGAAGAACATTCTGCACCAGCGGAGCAATATCCTTCTTCGGGGCTAGGGGTACCGGCTCGCAAACCACCCGCTCGCGCAGAGAATACAATAAATCCTGATTACGAAGAAGATACGAAGAAATCATCTGGCTGATATTCTGATCCGTTATCATTTTTTGCTGTAAGGTATTCATTTTCACCACCCTTCCTTCGTACCCCTACTAGCAGGGGCCGTGCCGCAGAAAAAATCGCCCGATCCGCCCATGATTTCACGGATTCCAACCTCCGCTCTTGCCTCCAATCATTCTTTGCTCTATGTTCCCTCACCATGACTTCGGGCTATTCATTCATCTTCGATTTCGACGGCACACTCGCCGATTCCTTCAAGGCCGCTCACCGCCTCTTTAACAAGCTGGCGCCGCGATACGGCTATCATCCGGTGGAAGAAAGCGAAGTGGAAATCATGCGGAGGAAGACCGCTTGGGAATTTCTAGCCGCTCGAGGCGTATCCATGCTCGTCCTGCCGATTCTCGCCATGCAGGCCCGCCACGAATTTACCAAACACGTCCCCGATATCCCTCTGGTCGAGGGCATTGCCGAGGTACTCCCCCTCCTCCGGCAACAGGGCCATTCACTCGGCGTACTCACCTCCAACGCACGCAAAAACGTGGAAGCCTTCCTCCGACACCATAATCTGCAGGATTCCTTCGACTTCGTGTTCAGCTCCAAAGACGTCTTCGGAAAAGACCGGCGCGTCAAGGCCCTGATACGAAAGTACAAACTCGAGCCCGAGCGCGTCATCTATGTGGGTGACATGGATGCCGATATCCACGCCGCCCAGAAAGCTGGCATCCGCATGGCCGCCGTCACCTGGGGCTTCCAGGCCCGTGAAGTCCTGAGCGCACTCAACCCCACCTGGCTCCTCGATAAACCCGCCCAACTCGCCGAAATACTACCTCAAAGTGGCCTCCCCACAACCAATTGACATTGGTTGATTCTGACATTGGTTGATTCTGCAATGGTCTGATTCCCCGCTCTGTTGACCTCCAATTTTCTTCGTGCCTTGGTGTCTTTGTGTGAAAAACTCCCCCCTCTCAATCCCTCTCTTTCTCTGCGCCCTTCGCGCTCTCTGCGAGAAAATCTCTTCCCGTCCCTCTCCCCAAAAATCCATTCTTTCTTTGAGTTCTATGCGCTCTCTGTGGTGAATTCGCCCTCTTCCTTCTTTCCTCGTTTTTATTGACATTTGTGGACATTTGTGAATATTTATCCTTATTTGTCACTCTTGCTGCTTATTTATCAACGAAAGAGGTATTATGCAATTATCCGTCAAAGATGTCGCCAAGTTGCTGGATGTGACTGAAAAGACGATTTATCGTTGGATCAAACAAGAAAGCATCCCGGCGTACCGAATTAACGAGCAATGTCGTTTCAATCGGGCGGAAATTCTGGAATGGGCCACTTCACGCCGCATCCCCTTCTCCCCCGAAATGCTCACTGAACCCTCCGAACCGGTCCAACTGCCCTCCCTGACCGAAACCCTCCGAACCGGCGGCGTCGTCTATCACCTCGAAGGAAATGACAAAACCACCGTCCTTCGGGGCGTGGTGGATGTGATGCGCCTGCCGGAAGAAGTCGACCGCGAATTTCTCTATCAGGTGCTGCTCGCCCGCGAAAATCTCGGGTCCACCGGCGTGGGCGACGGCATTGCCATTCCGCATGTGCGCAATCCGATCGTGTTGCACATCACCAAACCCATCATCACGCTCTGCTTCCTCGAGCATCCGATCGACTTCGGCGCACTCGATGGAACGCCGGTCGATACGCTCTTCACGCTGATCAGCCCCACCGTTCGGGCACATCTGCATCTGCTTTCCCGCCTGAGCTTCGTGCTCCAGAATCCGTCATTCAAAAAGGCGCTGAAACGACAGGCCCTCCGCGACGAACTCATGGAGGAACTCGCCCGGGCCGAGGCCGTACTCCCGATCATCACGTCTCTCTTAACCTAAATGACTTGCAGGACATGGAAAACGTATCCTCCATCTGCTATGTGCTGGCCGCCATTCTCCTTCATGGGTTGAGCGGCATTCCCGGATTATTTTGTTCCCGTCGCTCCACCCGTGCACCCTATGCAGCCGCCGGCCTCTCGGTAGCCGCTTCGCTCCTCGGTCTCTTCGGCGCAGTCCGGGGCATGACCTCACCCACGACGGCTGCGCCTCTCGCGCTTCCCTTTCACATGATCGGGAGCGAAGATTGGTCCGTCGGCCTAGATGCGCTCAGCGCCTTCTTCCTGGTTCCGCTCTTTCTTCTGGGCGGCCTTGGCGCCCTCTACGGCCTTCGCTACTGGGCGCAGGAAGAACACCCGGAGAATGGACGCAAGGTCCGCCTGTTCTGGGGGTTCGCCGTGGCAGGCATGGCCCTGCTGCTGGTCGCCCATCACGCCGTACTTTTTCTTATGGGCTGGGAACTCATGGCCCTTTCGGCCTTCTTTCTTGTGAGTGCGGAAGATCATCTGCCGGAGGTTCGGCAATCCGGTTGGATTTATCTGATCGCCACCCACGCAGGCACGCTGACGCTCTTCGCTTTCTTTGCCCTCTATTACCGGATCACCGGCACGTTTGATCTGCATCCGATCAGCGGCGATCAGGCCGGCCTCGGGGCTCTCTCCGCCCTGTTTCTCCTGGCGCTAGCCGGGTTTGGTCTTAAAGCCGGTATGATGCCGCTGCATTTCTGGCTGCCCGGTGCCCACGCCAATGCCCCAACGCATGTCTCCGCCCTGATGTCCGGGGTACTGATCAAAATGGGCATCTACGGCCTGATTCGATTTATCGGTTTTCTCCCCGCCCCGCCTGCCAGTTGGGGAGCCCTTATTCTCCTGTCCGGATGCCTCAGTGGTATTCTCGGCGTCTTGTTTGCCATCGGCCAGCATGACCTCAAACGCCTGCTGGCCTATCACAGCGTAGAGAACATCGGCATCATTCTGATGGGCTTCGGCCTGGCCATGCTCGGACGCAGTCTGCATCGTCCGCTCTGGACCCTTCTCGGGCTCGGCGGATGTCTGTTGCATGTCTGGAATCACGCCCTCTTCAAAGGCCTGCTCTTTCTGAGCGCCGGCAGTGTCGTGCACACCACACACACCCGCCAGATCGACCGGCTCGGCGGACTGGCCAAGGCCATGCCCTGGACCGCCGCGCTTTTCCTGATCGGCGCGGTGGCCATCTGCGGACTGCCTCCGCTGAATGGATTCATCAGCGAATGGTTCATCTATCTCGGCTTGCTGCACACTCTGAATCCGTCCGGCTCAGGCTGGGCGGCCATCTCGCTGGCTGTTCCGGCCCTGGCCCTGATCGGGGCACTAGCTCTGACCTGTTTTGTGAAGGTCTACGGCACGGTTTTTCTGGGTCAGGCCCGAAGCGAAGCCGCACAGCAGGCCCACGAAGCCCCGCTTTCCATGCGCGCACCCATGCTGATTCTCGCGCTGCTCTGTGCCCTGATCGGACTCTTCCCCTGGCTGGTCACTCCCATGCTGAATCAAGCCATCGCCGTTTGGATGAACAACCCCCCGTGTCCCGAAATGAATCTTGCCCAACACGTACCCCTACGCCTCATCACCGTGATCGGCCTCGCCTTTTCCCTTTTTGCCGGATGGATCTTTTTCCGGCTCTTCCGCTCCCTGCGCCGAACGGAAAACAAAACCTCCCTCATGCCGACTTGGTCCTGCGGCTATGCACGGCCCACCCCGCGCATGCAGTATACCGCCTCCTCTTTTGTTCAGGCGCTTCTGCATCTCTTCCGAGGCATTATGCGCCCGCATGAACATCGCCCGGAAACGCACGCACTCTTTCCTCCCGCGTCCCGTTTCTCCACACATGTCGATGAGCCGGTGCTCGACCGTCAGATTCTCCCGATCGGACGCCTCCTGGCCGAATGGTTCGGCAAGCTGCGCCCGATCCAGCGCGGACTGATCAACGAGTATCTCTTTTACGTACTGCTGGCCGTGGTGGCCCTGCTGATCTGGACAATGCCGCTGGGGCGGTTGTTTGAATGTCTTTTTACCCGATAGGCCCATAATGAATTTGTTTTCGTTGCATAGGTTGGCGTTTCTCCTGAAGCTCTGCTTCAGTGGGAATCCGCTGGTCCTGCTGACGGCCGCCGGACTGCTGCTGCTTGCCAGCGGCATCCCGGCCTGCTTTTTTGGTCGCACCTCCAATACGGGCCAGCGCATCACGGTTCTGCTGATGGCCCTCGGAAGTGCCATCGGCCTGACGGGATGGTTCCGGGCCGTCGCCGCCGCGCAACCCTTTTTCTGGACGCATGCGTGGAGTCTGCCGTGGGGCGCTTTTTCCATCGGGGTCGATGCCCTGAGCGCGGTCTTCCTGCTGCCGATTCTGCTAATCCCCGCGCTGGGCTCTTTTTACGGACTGGGCTACCATCCGCAAAGCAGGCATCCCCAAAGCGGGCGCGGCCTGGGATTATTCTACGGCATGTTGGCAGGTGCGATGCTCTTTGTGGTGCTGGCCCGCGATTCCATCCTGCTGCTGATGGTCTGGGAACTCATGGCCGTCTCCGCCTTCTTTCTCGCCACCACGGATCACGACGACCCCGAAGTGCGGCGGTCCGGATGGATTTACCTGGTGGCCACGCACACCGGTACGCTCTGCCTGATGGCCCTCTTTGTCCTGCTGCACCACATCCAGGGCTCGTTCGATCTGGTGGCCCTGCCCACCAACCTACCACCCCCGCTGCTCACCACACTCGTGGCCCTGACGGTGATCGGATTCGGATTCAAGGCGGGCCTCATGCCGCTGCACCTCTGGCTGCCCGGCGCTCACGCGAATGCGCCCAGCCACGTCTCGGCGGTCATGTCCGGCGTCATGCTGAAAATGGGCGTCTACGGCATCGTCCGCCTGCTGATCCTGCTGCCTCCCCTGCCCATTCGCGACGGCGCCGTACTGCTGGCCCTCGGTGCCTTATCCGGCATCCTGGGCATGGCCTTTGCACTCGGACAAAAGGACCTCAAGCGCCTACTGGCTTATAGCAGCATCGAAAATATCGGGATCATCCTCATGGGCATCGGGCTCGCCACACTGGGCCGTTCGCTGCATCGCGCCGATCTGATTGCGCTCGGGTTGGGCGGCGCGCTGTTCCATGTCTGGAGTCACAGCCTTTTCAAATCCCTCCTCTTCATGAATGCCGGCGGACTCATCCACGCCCTGCACACGCGGAATATCAACCAAATGGGCGGACTAGCCAAAAGAATGCCGCGAAGCGCATCGCTGTTTGCCTTGGGCTGCATCGCCATTTGCGGTCTCCCGCCGCTAAACGGATTTGTCGGCGAATGGCTGATGTATTTGGGGTTCTTCCGAAGCATGGATGCGGCCTCAGGGCCCGCCTGGCCCGCCGCCGGCCTCGCCGCTGCGGCGCTCACTATGATCGGCGCGCTGGCGCTGGCCTGTTTTGTGAAACTGTATGGAACGGTCTTTCTCGGGCTCCCGCGTGAAACAAACCAACAAGCCCCGCATGATCCCGCGCCGACCATGTTGATTCCCATGGCGCTCGCCGCCGCCGGTTGTCTCTTCCTGGGGTTCTTTCCCCAAACCGTTCAGTCCCTGCTCCAGCAGGCGGTTCTCCTCTGGACACCGACGGGTCTTCAGCCTTTCCCGCTCCCGGATTCGCTCATCTGGATCAGTCGTCTGGCCCTTGGTTTAACGGGCGTGATCCTCGCCGCCTGCGCCCTGGTGTTCCCCCTGATGCGACGCCGCGCAGCACCCCAACCCATGCCCACCTGGAGTTGCGGATATGCACGCCCAACCCCGCGCATGCAATACACCTCCACCGGGTTTGCCCAGATGCTGGTAGCCCTGTTTACCCACCTGATCACGCCCCGCATCCGCTTGTTCAGTATCAAGCAGCCCTTCCCGAAAACAGAATCGTTTGAAACGGACGTGCCCGACACCATGCTCGACCGAATCGTACTTCCCTTCTTTCGCCTGACGGCACGCGCCTTCCCCACCCTGCGCCTCCTTCAACAGGGCCGCATACAGGTTTATCTGCTCTACATCCTACTCATGGTTACCGGCCTGCTGTGCTGGGTGGATTTTTTTAAATAAACGGAGTCGTCGCAATGAATACAGCCCTCTTGATCTTGTTTCATCTCGCCCTACTGCTGGCGATGCCACCCCTGCTGCCGGGCATTATCAATAAAATCAAGGCACGCGCCGCCGGACGTAAGGGACCACCCGTACTTCAGCTTTATTACGACCTGTTCAAGCTGGCCCGCAAACAGGTGGTGCTCAGCCAAACCACCACCTGGATATTCATCGCCGCACCGGTGGTCACCCTCGCCGCCCTGCTGATCGCAGGACTCATGGTCCCCTTCGGTTCTTTTCCCGCGCCCCTCTCCTTCACGGGCGACTTGATTCTCTTCGCCTATCTCCTCGCCCTCGGCCGCTTCTTCACCACCTCCGCCGCACTCGATACCGGCTCCGCCTTCGAGGGCATGGGCGCCGCTCGCGAAGTCACCTTTGCCTGCCTCTCCGAACCCGCCCTCTTTTTCGCCCTGCTCGTACTGGCTAAAATGTCGGGGGCCCTTGTGCTCGCAGACTTGCTGCACGCTCCGCTCACCGCCTCATGGCAAACAGCCGCCGCACCCATGGTGCTCGTCGCCGTCGGTCTCTTTATTATTCTCCTGGCGGAAAACTGCCGCATCCCCGTGGACGACCCCAACACCCACCTCGAGCTGACCATGATTCACGAAGTCATGGTCCTCGATCACAGCGGCCCGCTCCTCGGCCTCATCCTCTACGGCGCATCCATCAAGCTGTTCATCCTGAGCGCCCTCTTCCTGCACATCGCGGCACCGTTTCAAGCCGCGACGCCCCTGGGCAACGCCCTGCTCTTTCTGATTGAGATACCGCTGACTGCCGTAGCCGTCGGGCTGGTGGAATCGGTGATGGCCCGCCTCCAGATGCGCCACGTGCCCTATCTGCTGATTGCGGCGATACTCTTCTGCGGGTTTGGTTTTATCTTACTAGTGAGGTGACATGATATGAATCCACTACTGAATGCCTTGTTGGTGCTAGTGCTGGCGCTGAATCTGTTCATGCTGGGCACAAGCCGAATTCTAACGGTGATCCGAATGGTCACGCTGCAGGGCATCCTGCTGGGGGTGATGCCGCTGCTCGTGCATGAGCACGCCGGTCTCTCCGCCGCGTTGGCCTCCGCCGCCGCCATCGTACTGAAAGGCATGGTCATCCCCTTCATGTTCGTCCGCGCCATGCGTGACGTACAGATCAAACGCGAAGTGGAGCCGCTGATTGGCTTTCTCCCCTCCATGCTTCTCGGTGCCCTGGCCACCGGCTTCGCCCTGGTCTTCGCGGCCAAGCTGCCGCTCGTTGGCGAACACACCACCCCCCTACTCGTCCCCGCCTCCCTCTCCACCATGTTCATCGGATTCATCCTGCTCACCACCCGCGCCAAAGCCATCACCCAGGCCATGGGCTATCTGGTCCTCGAAAACGGCATCTTCATCTTCGGGCTGATGCTGGTCGACGCCATGCCCCTCATCGTCGAACTCGGCGTACTCCTCGATGTCTTCGTCGGCATTTTCATCATCTGCATCATCGTAAACCATGTGAACCGGGCCTTTTCGTCGCTCGATACGCGACGTCTGGCCACCCTGAAGGAATAATACATCATGAATGCGGCGTTAATTGGTATTCCCCTGCTTGCGGCCCTGATGGCGGCCCTACTGCCCTCGGACCGAGTGCGTCCGTGGCTGCTCCCCGTGACGGCCCTGATCCATTTTGCCCTGACCCTCAAGGCCGTCTTTTATCCCGCACAGACTGCCTTTTCGCACTGGCTGGTGCTCGACCCCGTGGCACGTCCCGTCCTGCTGCTGATCAGCCTGCTCTTTCTGGTCATCTCCTTTTATACCGTGGCCTATCTCCGCTACCGCCGCGAACGCCCGAACCGCGTCTTCTGTGCCTGCCTGCTTTCCTGCCTGGGCACGATGACGCTGGTGACCTGGTCGAATCATCTCGGCGTCATGTGGGTGGCCATAGAAACCACAGCCCTAAGCACCGCCCCCCTGATCTATTTCAATCACAACCCCCGCTCGATCGAAGCCACCTGGAAATATCTGCTCATCGGCTCGGTCGGCATTGCACTGGCACTCCTCGGCTCCTTCTTTCTCGCCTACTCCTCCCTCCATTCCGGCATGGAACCCACCCTCCTGCTCAATGAACTCCTGCGCGACGCGCCCACCCTCTCGAAACCTTGGCTGCACGCCGCCTTCGTGCTCATGCTCGTCGGCTATGGAACCAAAATGGGCCTCGCACCCATGCACACCTGGAAACCCGACGCCTACGGCGCTGCCCCGGGCGCCGTCGGTGCCCTGCTGGCAGGCGGCGTAACAAGCTGTGCCTTCCTCTGCATCCTGCGCATTTACCACGTCTGCCAGGCCTCGGGCGACGGACCTTACATCGCCCCCATCCTCCTCTTCATGGGCCTGCTCTCCATGGTGGTGGCCGGCATCTTCATGGTCGGCCAGCACGACTACAAACGCATGTTGGCCTACTCCAGCGTCGAACACATGGGCATCCTCATTTTCGGCCTCGGCCTCGGCGCGCCCGCCCTCTTCGGCACCTTCCTGCACCTCATCAACAACGGCCTCACCAAAGGACTGCTCTTCCTCTCCGCCGCCAACATACACCGCTCCTACGACAGCACCACCACCACCGTCGTACGCGGTGCCCTCCGCCGCGTACCCTGGTCAGCCACCCTCTTTCTCATCGGCTTCTTCGCCATCACCGGCTCGCCGCCCTTCGGCCCCTTCATCAGTGAATTTTCCATCCTCAACGCGGGCTTCATCTCCGGGCATTTCTTCTCCTCCGCACTCTTCCTCCTCTTCCTGCTGGTCATCTTCATCGGCATGGGCGCCACCGTGCTGACCGTCGTGCAGGGGCGCGTGCCCGACGATGCTCCCACCACCCCCTACCGCGAAGGCATCGCCACCATCGCGCCACCCTTGATTCTGATGCTGCTCGTACTGATTCTCGGCCTATGCATCCCGTCCCCCCTGAGCAACCTGCTGCATGATGCCGCACGCTTCCTGGAGGTAACGCCATGAGTGATTCACATCCCCACACATCCGAACTCCTCCCCATCACCAACGGACAAGCCGTCCCGCTCAACCGCATCCCCCTACTCACGCCGGACCTCTTTCAATCCGTCGTCCTGCGCGAACTCGCCGCAGGCGCGCGCGCCGTCACCTACTTCGGCATGGAACCCCGCCACGGCGGCGGACTCGACCTCCATATCGCCCTCGCACACGACGCCCGAAACAAACTAGTTCTGGCCTCCACACACGTCGAAGGCCGAACCATTCCCTCCATGACCCCCGTACAACCGCAGCTTCACCTCTTCGAGCGCGAAATCGCCGAACAATTCGGCCTCCTCCCCGAAGGACACCCCTGGTTCAAACCCGTGCGCTACCATCATGCCTGGCGCAAAAACGTCGACGCCTGGAACCGCCCCGACGATCAACCCATCCCACCCGCCGTCGGCGACTTCTATCGCGTCGAAGGCGACGACATTCACGAAGTCGCCGTTGGCCCCGTACATGCCGGCATCATCGAACCCGGACACTTCCGCTTCCAATGCCACGGCGAACACGTCTTCCACCTCGAAATCGCCCTCGGCTATCAGCATCGCGGCATTGAAAAGGCCCTCCTCGGCGCACACCCGAACAAAGCCCTCCACCTCATCGAAAATATCGCCGGCGACACCGCCATCGCACACGCCACCGCCTACTGCCGACTCCTCGAAGCCCTCTCCGGCGTGCAGCCCCCCATACGCGCACAAGCCCTCCGCGCCATCGCACTCGAACTCGAACGACTCGCCAATCATATCGGCGACCTCGGCGCACTTGCAGGCGACATCGGCTTCCTCCCCACCGCCTCCTACAACGGACGCATACGCGGAGACTTCCTCAACATGACCGCACTCCTCTGCGGCAACCGCTTCGGACGCGGAATGCTACGCCCCGGCGGCGTCGAATTCGATTGCGATCCCAGCCGCATCGCCGACCTCCTCCAACGACTCGACACCGGCAAAAAAGACACCACAAGCGCCGTCGAACTCCTCTTCAATACCCCCTCCGTACTCGCCCGCTTCGAAAACAAAGGAACCCTACCCAAAGAAATCGCCGCCTCCCTCGGAATCGTCGGCCCCGCCGCACGCGCCTGCGGACTCGCACGCGACGTGCGCCACGACCACCCCTACGGCCTCTACCGCTTCGCCCAGCTCCCCCTGTCCACCTGGGACACCTGCGACATCTTCGCACGCGCCTACGTCCGCTGGCTCGAAATCCAGCAATCCATCCAATTCATCCGCGAACAAGCCCACGCCCTCCCCGCCGGACCAATCGAAACACCCCTCGCCCCCCTCAAACCCGATCACCTCGCCCTCACCCTCGTCGAAGGCTGGCGCGGCGAACTCTGCCACACCCTCATCACCGATGACCAAGGCCGCATACGCCGCTGCAAAATAGTGGACCCCTCCTTCCACAACTGGATCGGCCTCGCCTATGCCGTCCGAAACCAACAGATTTCCGACTTTCCCATCTGCAACAAAAGCTTCAACCTGTCCTATTGCGGACACGACCTGTAACGCCCCGGAGGAACCCCCCATGCTCCAACTCATCAGAGCCCGACTGCACCAAAAATACCGCACCATCCCCTACCCCGATGCGCCCCCGCCCCCCGTACCCGACCGCCTACGCGGACGCCTCCTCGTGCGCACCGAAGCCTGCCCCGCCGACTGCACCACCTGCGCCGAACTCTGCCCCGTAAACGCCATCACCTACTCACCCGAACATAAACCCGTCATCGACTTCGGGCGCTGCCTCTTCTGCAACGACTGCGTCAAAGGCTGCCCCCACCAAGCCCTCCGCCACGATACCGACCACCGACTCGCCGTCTCCTCCCGCGAACACCTCATCCTCAAACCCGACGACGCCCTCCCCCTTGCCCATGCCATGGCCGACCAACTCAAAAAACTACTCGGGCGCTCCCTCAAACTCCGCCAAGTCTGTGCCGGAGGATGCAACGCCTGCGAAGCCGACGTCAACGTGCTTGGAACCGTCGGTTGGGACCTCGGACGCTTCGGCATCCAATTCGTCGCCGCACCCCGCCACGCCGATGGAATCCTCCTCACCGGCCCCGTCACCCAAAACATGCACTCCGCCCTGATGGACACCTACCACGCCATTCCTGCGCCGAAAGTCGTCATCGCCGTCGGTGCCTGCGCCATAGCTGGCGGACCCTTCATCGAACACGACGAAATCCACCGCGGCGCCGAAGGCCTCCTTCCGATCGACCTCTACATCCCGGGCTGCCCCCCGCACCCCCTCACCATCCTCGACGGCCTCCTCCGCCTCATCGGCCGCATCACCTGACATGCACCACAAAGATTCTCTCGCAAAGATCGTATTTAGATACAAATTTGGGAGGGACGTTGTCCCCAACGTCCTTATATTTTTCCCCAGCTCATTCCATTTTTCTCTTCTCTTCCCTCCGTGTTTTCCGTGCACTCCGTGGTTAACGGTTGCTCGCAAAAAACCTTCGCGCCCTTCGCGTCCTTCTGTGAAAAACTCGATTTATTCGCGTCGATTAGCGTCCATTCGCGGTTCAAACACAAAATTCGGAGGAAATGCAGATTTTTAACTACGAAACACGCGAAATGCCGCGAAAACAAGGCAAGAACCGGCCACAAAAAACACCAGAAGCCACAAAAAGAGAATTTAACCAGAAGGTAACGAAGGAAACGAAGTTTTGGCAGAGCCCTTGCCTTTGTTAACTTGAGCGAAGCGGGTGTTCAAAATAACCACTAACGGCATCCCACTTCACTAATATTCCTTCGCGCCCTCAGCGATCTCTGCGAGAGAAATCCCCTTCTCATTTGCGTGCAAAACATTTCGCGCCATGGGTTCCACCGACAAAACGAAGAGGAGTAAAAGTTTGGAGTGCGTGCGGCAACGAGGTACGAGGCGACGCCGCTTTGTTAAATATCGACAAGGAGGAACGACGCGGCGATATACGACGAGAGCCGCCTCCTTCGTCGTGGTCTCTCGCGACAAAGCGGTGCCGCACGGAATACCGCTTATCACCGCACTCCAAAACGTTTTATCAGAAAAAAGGGCGTTAAAGTGAAGTATTATGGCCTTCACCCCGGCGGCCCCGGATTGCACGGCATGCTTTCTTTGCTTTGGCGATGTATATGACCCGTAGCTATCCGTCATCATATACATCACGACCTAAAGAAAATGAACTAACATGAAAAACATAATGATTGAAATGCCCACGACACCCCGCTAGGCTGTCAATATATTTGATGTAGAATATTATGTTAGCGGAATCAAGAAACACCATACCATAAACCATATATTGATGTTGCTATTATAACTCTCGCTTGGTAAATTATTCCCATGGAGAACGGAACATTTGAATGGGATCGCAATAAGAACGTAGAGAACCAAGCTAAGCATGGCGTCTCATTCGATCTGGCTCAACACGCCTTTGCAGATCCCAAGCGTATCATCGCCAGAGACAAAAAACACAGCACTCATGAGCAGCGCTACTACTGCTTTGCGCAAGTGGGTCGCGGCATTATGACTGTAAGGTTTACATACCGGCAAGGCGTGGTGCGAATTTATGGTGCTGGATACTGGAGAAAGGGGAAAGATACCTATGAAAAAGAAAACAGCCTA
>CAZBEO010000036.1:0-32322 GCA_964490935.1 uncultured Verrucomicrobiota bacterium | reverse complement strand
CGGATGAAAAATGCGGATAAACTGGAAAATCCTTCGATTCGTGGCGTGACATGCTTTTGGGTGGCAGGTATAAAGAGCCGCGATTTTTTTAGTGGGTTGAAAGCAGCAGAAATGGAATGCCGGGATATGAATGCGGAAGAACTGAAACGATTGAAGGAAGAGGCCTTGAAGGAGACGGCGGAAGCCGGTAGCATTGAAGTGCTCGAAGCGGTGCGCATCCGCTACTTGGGGCGCAAGGGCGTGCTGCAGGATGTGATGAAGGGTCTCAAGGATCAGCCGCCGCAGGATCGCCCGCTGATTGGGCAGTTGGCCAATGAGTTGAAGCAGGAGTTGCAGGCGGCGCTGACGGAGAAGACGGCAGCGCTCGAGGGTGTCACGGAGGGGCCTGAGGCCCCGTTTGATTATACGTTGCCGGGCGATTGGCACGGCATGGGTACCCGTCACCCGCTCAGTAAAATCACGGAACGGGCCGTGGCCATTTTCCGCTCGCTCGGTTTCACGGTGGCGGAAGGGCCGGACGTGGAAACGGTCTATAACAATTTCGATGCCCTGAATACGCCGCCCGCGCATCCTTCGCGCGATAGGCAGGATACCTTCTATCTGGACAATGGGGACCTGCTGCGCTGTCACACCTCGCCGGTGCAGGTGCGCTACATGCAGACGCATCGTCCGCCCGTGCGCATCATCGCGCCGGGCCGCTGCTATCGCCGGGATACGCCCGATGCGACGCACTCGGCGAACTTTCATCAGATTGAAGGACTCTATGTGGATGAACGGGTGTCGATGGCTGATTTGAAGGGTACGCTTTCCTATTTTGCAAGCGAGATGATGGGGCCCGGTGTGAAGATTCGTTTCCGTCCGCATTTTTTCCCGTTCACGGAACCGAGTGTGGAATGCGATTTTTCGTGTCATGTCTGCGGGGGGGCGGGCTGTCGGGTCTGCAAGCAGAGCGGCTGGATTGAAATTCTTGGCGCGGGGATGGTGGACCCGAATGTGTTCCGGGCCGTGGGGTATGATCCGGAGCAGATCACGGGCTATGCCTTTGGTATGGGGATCGAGCGGATCGCCATGATTCTGTATGGCATACACGACATCCGATTGTTGTATGAAAATGATGTGCGGTTTCTGAAACAGTTTTAGGAGGGCAGGTAATTATGAAAAAAAGAATTGGTTGGTTGTTTGGACTGGTCGTTATTTCGATGGCGTGCCATGCGGTTGCGCAGGAAACGCCGGCGCTGAGTTTCGGCGATGCCATGCCGGAGGTGCAGGGTGTGGTGTGGTGGAAGGGAAGCGACCCGATGGCCGCTGAAGAAGGGTCACGCCCGGAATGGTTGGTGTATGATTGCTGGGCGACGTGGTGCGGGCCCTGCATTCAGAGCATTCCGCATTTGAATGAGTTGGCGGAGAAGTATGCGGGGCGCGTGGCGATTGCGGGCATTGCCGTCTGGGATGAGCAGGACAATGTGAAGAAATTTCTGGATAAGCGGGGCGAGGATATGCAGTACGCCGTCGGCTTTGATACGGAGGGCGAGGTGGCCGAGAAGGTCATGAAGGCGGCAGGCCAGGATGGCATCCCCTGTGCGTTCGTGGTGGAAGTCGCCTCGAATAAGGTGCTTTGGTACGGACATCCCATGATGATGGACAGCGTATTAAAAAGTCTGACGGACGGCACGTATGACCCGACGGAAGCGCAGGCCGCTATCGAAGCGGAGAAGGCCATTCAGGCGATGATGGCTGAGGGCCAATGGGATGAGGCGCAGAAGCTGGTGGATGAGTGGACAGGACAGGAGCCTGACAAGGCGGCGGTCTTTTCTCTCTGGATTCAAGTGCAGAAAAAAGATGCCGAAGGCGCGCAAAAAGCACTCGATGTCCTATTGCGGGGCGAGGTGAAGACGGCGGAGGCCATGAATGTCATGGGCTTGATGGTGTTGGCACTGGACCGTTTTCCGGATTCGGCGGAACTTCAGGAAACGGCCGTCGCGGGCGCAGAAAAAATTGCGGCGGAAAATGAAGATGATTTGATGCTGCAAGGGATGTACTGGTATGCGTTGAATTCTGCAAAAAAGTACGAAGAGGCGGGCCGTGTGGCAGACCGGATGCTGGAGCTGGCTTGGGATGATCCGGCTAAGCTAAACGACCTGGCTGAAGGCATGCTGCTGGATGAAGTGGGCGCGCAGTATTATGCACAAGCTGAAAAAGCCATGGTGCGCGTGCGCGAGTTGTCGGGCGATGACGCCGGCTTCACGATGGCGGAGTTTAAGCTGGCGGCATTGCGCGGTGAGGATGAGAACGTGCAGCGCTCGGCGGATCGTTTGCTGGCGCAGGATGAAGTGGACCCGGAAATCATCAATACGGCGGCGTGGGAACTGCTCACCAATCGCCGTGTTGAAAAGGATTATACGGCTCTGGCTCTGCTGCTGGCCGAGAAGGCGGAAGCGCTCACCATGGGCGAGAATCCGGCCATCCTGGACACGCTTGCGCTGGCGATGTTCAAAAAGGGCCAGATTGAACGAGCCATCGAGATTGAGAAGAACGCGATTGCGCTGGCTCCCCAATATGATTTTCTAAAGATGCAACTGGCCATGTTCGAGGATGCCCTGGGAACCAATGGAACAGAATCCGTACAGGTGGAAGAGGCTGTGGAGGTGGAGCCTGCAGTGGAAGAGAGTCCCTCGGAGGAGGTCGAAGCAGAAACCGTGGAAACGGAACAGGAAGAGACGGGAAGCGAACAATGAAGTTGCCTATTTCGTGGTTGAAGGACTATGTGGATTTTGATGACACCGTCGAGGGGTTGGCCGATAAGCTGACCTTCTCGGGCACTGAGGTGGAAGGGATTATTCGGATTGGGTCCGATTACTGCGGCGTGGTAGCGGCTGAAGTGAAGGCCGTGGAGCGCCATCCGAATGCGGATCGGCTTTCGGTGTGCGAAGTCTTTGATGGAACGGACCACATGCAGGTGGTGTGCGGCGCACCGAATGTGGCGGTGGGTGGCAGGTATCCGTTTGCCCGCATTGGCACAGAATTAAAGGGCGGATTCAAAATCAAAAAATCGAAGATTCGTGGCGTGGAATCGTTCGGTATGTTGTGCGCGGAGGATGAGCTGGGGCTCTCAGAAAACCACGAGGCCCTGATGGAGCTTTCGGGTGACGCGGTAGCCGGTACGCCGCTTTCGGAAATTCTGGGGTCGCCGGAAGTGATTCTGGAATTGGAAGTCACACCGAATCGGCCGGACTGCCTGAGTGTGCTGGGTATGGCGCGTGAGGTGGCGGCGTTGTATGACACGGCGGTGAAGTATCCCGACGTCAGTCTTGTGGAAGGTGGCGCGGCGGTGGAGTCGGCGACGCGCGTGGACGTGCTCGATGCCGAGCGTTGCCCACGTTATACGGCACGCATTCTGCGCAACGTGAAGATCGGTCCGTCCCCGGAGTGGATGCGGAAACGATTGGAACATGTAGGTATCCGCCCAATCAACAACGTGGTGGATATTACCAATTACGTGATGATGGAATGCGGTCGCCCGCTGCATGCCTTTGATCAAACCCTCTTGAAGGAGGGGCGCATTGTGGTGCGGACGGCCCGTGACGGCGAAGTCATCCGGACGCTGGATGAGGCGGAACGTCGGCTGCAGGCGGATATGCTGGTTATTGCCGATGCGGCGAAACCGGTGGCCGTGGCCGGGGTGATGGGTGGCGCAGGCAGCGAAATTCGCGATACCACGGAAACGGTGTTGCTCGAAAGCGCCTGTTTCGAGCCCGACGGCATTCGCTCGACCTCGAAGAGGCTCGGACTTTCCACGGAATCATCGTATCGGTTTGAGCGGGGCACGGATGTGGGCGAGACGGAGTGGGCAAGCCGCCGTGCGGCGTCGCTGATGCAGCACTATGCCGGAGCGGAAATTGCCCCCGGCGTGATTGATGTATTTCCCTCTCCACCAGCGGAAAGAAATATCGTCTGCCGTTTGTCGCGAGTGAACAGTCTGCTCGGGCTTCGGGTGAGCATGAATGAACTGCTGCATTGCTTCGCTTTGCTGGGCTTGCCCGTGGTGGCATCTGACGAGTCGCTTTGCACGGTCAAGGTTCCGACGTTCCGGGTCGATCTGGAGCGCGAGGTGGACCTGATCGAGGAATTTGCGCGCCTGTATGGACTGGATAATATCCCGGAGCTTTCTCCGTCGGGTCGGATCATCAAGGGGGCCAATGATCTGCGGGTGCGTGCGTTGTACGCCTGCCAAGCAAATTTGTGCGCGTTGGGACTGAATGAAATTCAGAACTACAGCCTGCTATCACCCAAACTGCTGGATTGGTTCGATGGCGGAGCGTCGGCGGAGCGTGAGGCTCTTCCGCATCCGATCAGCGCGGATCAGTCGGTGCTGCGCCCCTCGCTGATTCCGCAGATGCTCGATACGCTGGGCAAGAACCATGCGCGCCAGACGCATCAGGCGGGACTCTATGAGTGCGGAAAAGTCTTTCTGCATCAGGCGGATGGGCAAAGTCCCGTGGAGGTGGAGCGGCTCTGCGTTGGGCTGTATGGGCCGATCGGGCGGGATCGTTTTGACCGTCGTCGCCCAGTGACGCCGGATGAAATGTTTCTGTGGCTCAAGGGCCTTTTCGAGAGGCTGATGGAGGCGCAACATGTCGGCGGCTGGCGCATGGAGCCGCTGGAGAATCTCTTTTTGGAAAAAGGGTACGCGGTGAAGATTCTGTTGGGCGACAAGCCCATAGGTCTTTTGGGAGTCGTGAATCGGCCTGTCCGAGGTGAATGGCGCTTCAACGAGCCGGTGGGCGTGATGGAACTCGATACGAGCGAGCTGCTGGTCCATGCCTTCAGCATTCGGGAGATTGTGACGCCGGGAGTGTATCCGCCGGTGGAGCGGGATATGGCACTGGTTGCAGAGGCCTCGCTGACTCATGGCGAAATCCTGCGGGTGATTGAACAAGCCGCACCGAAAGACCTGGAAAAGGTGGAACTTTTCGATTTATATGAAGGCGAAAATATCGGTGCCGGAAAGAAAAGCATGGCGTATTCACTGACGTACAGGTCGTGGGATAAGACCTTGACAGACGAGGAAGCGAATGCGTATCATAACGGCGTTAAAAGAGCGCTGCGTCAGGCCTTGTCCGTAGAGGTTCGTGAAGGTTGATCCGGGCGCGGATTTTTTGACAGCAACATTTTAAAAGGCAGAGTATGAACACCACAGTGATGTGGATTGAAACCGTAATACTGATATGGACCGGGATCATGGTGATACCGGTGCTGTTGAGCGCAGCCCGCAATGGCGCGGGTGCTTTCGCCGGTTATAACGGCCCCGTTTTTTCGTGCGGGGTTGTTTCGGCGTGGCGGCGTGCACAGCGTGACCCCTGTGGAGGCCGCATCTGGTTGAAGTGGTGCCAGTGGCGGTGTCCACTTCCGGTCATCATTGCTCTTTACCAATAGTGGTTTGAATTTGTCCATCGGGATGCCGGGAAACCGGTGTTTTTCGGACAAAAGAAATACCCTGCCTTGTTCGTGATGGGCCGTTGCTCTGACCCAGTATATAATGGCAAGGGAGCTTAAATTCAGTGGAGGCGACTATGCCCCCTCGCGGGGACTGTTAAATCTGCTGTGTAAGCACCCACTTTGATCATCGGATCAGAGATTGTGCCCTATACCGGCTATGGCGGGGTTTTCTTTTTAAGGAAGCATCAAGATGGATTTGTTCGACCAGCAGCAAGGTAAAGAGAAAGAGCCGAAGCGGGAAAATGTTCCGCTGGCGGCTCGGATGCGTCCGGCGACGCTGGATGAGATCGTCGGGCAAGAGCACATTCTCGGGCCGGGAAAATTGCTGCGCCGGGCCATTGAAGCGGACCGGATGGGCAGCATTATTTTGTATGGTTCGCCTGGCTGCGGAAAGACCTCGCTGGCTGAAGTTATTGCCGGCGCGACGTCCAGGGCGTTTGAACGCAGCAGCGGAGTGCTGTCGAATGTGGCTATTCTCCGGGGCCTGCTACAGGCCGCTCAGCAGCGCAAGTTGTTTCGAGGGCAGGAGACGATCCTTTTCATCGACGAAATTCACCGCTTCAACAAGGCGCAACAGGATGTCCTGCTTCCTTATGTGGAAGACGGGTCCATTACGCTGATCGGTGCCACAACGCACAATCCCTCCTTCTTCATTAATACGCCGCTTGTTTCCCGTTCGCAGATATTTCAACTCAATCCGCTGTCGGAAGAGGCGGTGCTGATGCTCCTGGAGCGGGCGATTGCTTCGGAACGGGGATTGGCTCCACTTCGGGTGCGTGCCGATGCTGAGGCACTGCGGCACCTGGCTCGGGTGTGCGAAGGCGATGCGCGCCGTGCGCTGAGTGCCCTCGAAATCGCCTCGCTGACCACAGCGCCCGACGCCGATGGGCTGGTGGTGATTACCCGCGAAACGGCGGAAGAATCCATTCAGAAAAAACGCGTGGCCTACGATCACGACGAAGACGAACACTACGACACGATTTCCGCTTTCATCAAAAGTATGCGCGGATCGGACCCGGATGCGGCGTTGTACTGGCTGGCCAAAATGATTGAGGCGGGCGAAGACCCACGCTTTATCGCGCGTCGGTTGATTATTCTGGCTTCAGAGGATGTCGGCAATGCTGATCCACGAGCCCTGACCGTGGCGGTATCGACGTTGCAGGCGGTGGATTTTGTGGGTATGCCCGAGGCACGGATCACGCTGGCGCAGGCCACCACCTATCTGGCCACCGCGCCGAAAAGCAATGCCTGTTATCTGGCCATAGATGCCGCGTTGCAGGATGTGCGTGGCGGACGGACGCTGCCGGTGCCCGAGCATCTGAAAAGAAGGCCCGTGGTTAAGCCCGAAAAGGGATATCAATATGCGCATGACCATGCAGGCCATTTCGTGGAACAGGAATATGTGCCGACCTCCAAGATTTACTATCGTCCCGAAGGAATGGGGTATGAAGAAACCATTCTGAAGCGTCTAGGCGTCTGGCGGGAACGACTGAAAAAAAAGGAGGCGGAATGAGTGAAGCGGCGTCCCTCCTTTTAACCAAGTCGGAATGGCGGAGTCTTATGCGCGAGCGCCTGAGCCGCTTGTCCGGCGATGAACGGGCGGAAAGCGCTCGAGGGGCCATCGAATATATCTGGGAGCAGTCTTGGTTTCAGGAGGCGCAGCTCGTTGGTTTTTATCGGGCTCTGAGATCAGAAATCGCACTGGATGACGCGATGCGCCTGGCGTGGACCGCCGGCAAGCGGGTGGCCGTTCCTGCGCGGGAAGAGGCGTGTTCAGAGTACGTTTGGAAGGCGGTGCACCCCGATTCGCATTGGCTGAAGGGCCCCGACGGCGTACTCCAGCCGCAGGAAGCTGAGGCGGTTGAAGGCGAGTCGCTCGATGTGGTTTTTGTTCCCGGCCTAGCCTTTTCAAGGAGCGGGGTACGTCTCGGGCGTGGGGGGGGGCATTACGACCGCCTCCTGAAGCCGCTGCGTGCCTTCAAGGTTGGGGCGGCATTCTCTTTTCAACTGCTGGATGAGCTGCCTTCGGAACCGCATGATGTTCAGGTGGATGGTGTATTGACGGAACGGGAATTTTACAAAATACGAGACGAGTAAGGAGGAATTATGTTGGAATTGCAAATACCATGGTGGCTGCCCACCTTGACGGCCTTTCTTGGCATTCTGATGGGCTTTGTGGCGGGCTGGACCATCTTTTCCCTGTCCAAGCGCCTGAGTGACGTGCGGTCGGAAAAAGATGCGAAGACCTTGCTCGAGAATGCCGATCGGGATGCCAGTCATCTTATACGGGAAGCCAAAATTCAGGCGAAGGATGAAATCCTGCGTGCCCAGAAAGACTTCAACAAGGAAATGGAGAAACATCGCGAACAAATGCGGGCACAGGAAGAACGCATTACGCGTCGGGAGACCAACCTGGACCGCAAGGTGGACCTCCTGGATAAAAAGGAGCAGAAGCTCGAATCCGAATTGGCGGAGACGGACAAGGAGCGGGAACTGTTGCAGGATCGCTTCAATCAGTTGGATGAGATGGTTCGCCAGGAGCAGGAGGCCATTCAGCGGGCCGCATCGCTTTCTCGCGAGGATGCTCGCAAGATGATGATGCAGAACCTGGAGGAGGAAGTACGTGTTGAAGCGGGCACTCTGATCCGTCGGATTCAGGAAGATACCCGCGAAACGGCGGAGAGAAAGGCGAGAGACATCATCATCACCGCCATTCAGCGATACGCCGCAGACCAGGCTGGAGAAATCACCACCAGCACCGTCCATTTGCCGGGGGATGAAATGAAGGGACGCATCATCGGCAAAGAGGGCCGGAACATCCGTTCGCTGGAGGCGACGCTGGGCGTGGACATTCTGATTGATGATACGCCGGAAGTGGTGGTCATCTCCGGTTTCGATCCGTTGCGCCGTGAAATTGCCAAGATCGCGCTCGAACGTTTGCTGGTGGATGGGCGGATTCATCCGGCGCGCATCGAAGAGGTGGTATCGAAGGTCAGAGAAGAGGTCGATGACGCCATTCGCGATGCCGGCGAAAAGGCCATTTACGAGCTGGGCATTCATGGGGTGGACCCGGAACTCGTGCGGACGCTCGGACGCCTGAAATTCCGCCATAGCTACGGCCAGAACGTACTGAAGCACTCCATTGAAATGGCGCACCTGATGGGGATGATGTCCGCCGACCTGAAACTGGACATTGATATTGCCAAGCGAGTCGGGCTCTTTCACGATATCGGCAAGGCGCTGGACCATCAGTACGAGGGCAGTCATGCACTCATCGGCGCAGAATGGCTGCGCAAATATGGTGAGGCGCCTGTGGTGATCAATGCCGTGGCCGCGCATCATCGTGATGTGGAGCCGGAAGGGCCCTATGCCGTGCTGGCTTCGGCGGCAGATGCCATTACGGCCTCGCGCCCGGGTGCCCGCTCGGAAACCACGGAGTTTTACCTCAAACGTCTCGAAAAGTTGGAGGCCATCGCCTCCGCCTTCCGAGGAGTGGAGAAATGCTATGCCATTCAGGCGGGACGCGAAATCCGCGTGATCATCGAGCCGTCCAAGATTGACGACAACGAGGCCATGCAACTGGCCCGAAACATTGCCAAGCAGATCGAAGAGAATCTGGAATATCCGGGACAAATCAAGGTCACGGTGCTGCGCGAAACCCGTTGCGTGGAGTATGCGAGATGAAGCTCCTTGCGGCAGGTGACATTGTTTCTTCTCCCGGACGCCTCGCATTTGCACGTACGACGGCCCGGCTGCGTGCTGAGGGCGAGGTGGATGGTGTGGTGGCCAATGCTGAAAACGCGGCGGGCGGAAACGGCTTGCTTCCCCGCTTGGCACAGGAACTTTTTCGCGCAGGGGCGGATGTGCTGACCCTCGGTGATCACGCCTGGGATCAAAAGGACCTCATTCCGTATCTCGATGAGGAATACCGCCTGATCCGCCCGGCCAACTATGTGTCGGAATGCCCGGGGAACGGATGGACCATCGTGGACATCGGCGACTGGAAGTTGTGCGTGATCAGTTTGGTGGGTCGCACCTTTATGCCGCCGGTGGCGGAGTGTCCCTTCAAAACGGCGGACCGGATTTTAGCGTTGCCCGAGGTGAAAAAGGCGACCGTGGTGCTGGTGGATTTTCATGCCGAGGCAACCTCCGAGAAGATTTGCATGGGCTACTATTTGGATGGCCGGGTAGGGGCCGTGCTCGGGACGCATACGCATGTGCAGACCTCCGATGAACACGTGCTGCCGCGTGGCACAGGCTATATCACGGACCTGGGCATGACCGGGCCGGTGGACTCGGTCCTCGGTCGCCAGTTCGCGCCCGTCCTGAACCGATTTCTCACCGGAATGCCGTCCCGCTTCGAGGTGAAGAAGGGGTCCTCCGTTTTCGAAGGTGTCTTGTTGGACATGGACGAACAGACCGGGCGCTGCCGGGACATCAGTCGCGTACGGGAATTTCATGCCGGGCCGTCGTCCGGAGATTGAGAGCGAGCATGTATTTTTCCGATCCTTCCAAACCGATGGACACGGTGTACCGGGTCTCCGAGGTGGCCCGGCGCCTGAAACGTGCGTTAGAAGAGGGGGTGGGTGAACTTTGGGTGGAAGGGGAAGCCTCTAATGTACGCCGTCCATCATCCGGTCATTTGTATTTCACGCTCAAAGATGAAGCAGCGCAGTTGCGGGCGGTATTTTTTCGGGGCCATCAGCGAAAAACAGCGGAAACCCTGCGCGACGGACTCAAGGTGCGCGTGTTTGGTGGCGTGACCCTGTATGAAAAGAGCGGCGATTGTCAGATCAACGTGTTGAAGCTGGAAACCGCAGGGATGGGAACGCTGCAGGAACGTTTTGAACGCCTAAAGAAGCAGCTTGCCGAAGAAGGTCTTTTTGATAACTCGCGCAAACGCAGGTTGCCGTTGCTGCCGCGTCATGTGGGCGTCGTGACTTCGCCAACGGGTGCAGCCATCCGCGACGTACTGAATGTGATCGCGCGTCGTTTTCCGAACATTCATCTCATCGTGGCCCCCGTGCGAGTGCAGGGGGATGGTGCGGCAGAGGAAATCGCTGAAGGCGTGCGGCGCCTGAACCGCTATGGCGGACTGGATGTGATTCTTGTGACGCGTGGCGGCGGAAGCCTCGAAGACCTCTGGTGTTTTAATGAGGAATGCGTGGCGCGTGCTATTGCATCGTCGGCCATTCCGGTTATTTCGGCGGTGGGCCATGAAATTGATTTCACCATCAGCGACTTTGTGGCGGATCTTCGCGCGCCCACCCCTTCCGCCGCCGCCGAACTACTGGTGGGACGAAAAGAAGATTATGAAAGGCAACTGCGGCAACTGCAAAACCAGATGCAACGGGTGGCCGGACAACAGAGGCACTGGGCGAAAGAACGGTTGAACGCCGCGTTGAATCGCCCCGCCCTGCGGAATCCCCTCGCGTTACTGAGGGCAAGGCAGCAGCAGGTCGATCAACAGCGTATGCAACTGCTGCATGGGATGCAGGCCCGATTGGAACGGAAGCGGAGAGCCCTGCACGCGTTGACACAGAGTCCCTGTTTTCAGCAGCCGGAACGGATGCTGCTGCTGATGAGGCATCGGGTGCAGGAGAGCCGGCGTGGCATGCAGGCCATGCTGCATCTGGCCATGGAACGGTCGGGTGCCACCCTGGAGCGGAAGCAGGCGCGTTTGCATCATGCGGCAGCACTCGAATTATCGCGCCGGAAAAATGCTGCGGATCGAATGGTGCTTCGGCTGAACTCGGTGAATCCGGGGCTGGTGTTGAAGCGTGGTTATACCATGACCTGTTCCTCGGATGGGCGGGTCATCACGTCGAGTAAACAGGCGCTGGCCAGCGGTATTCTGGTGACCCGTTGGCAGGATGGCTCGGTACGTTCCACCGTGCTTCCGAAGCAAGACCCATCACTCACAGAAGAGGAGAAAAAAAATGGCTGAAAAAAAAAGTAAGAGTCCATCGTTCGAATCGGCATTAGAACGGTTGGAGGAAATCGTCGCAGAAATGGAAAATGGACAGCTTGGGCTGGACGAAATGACCGTGCGTTTTGAAGAGGGAACGCGGTTGGGGCGGTTTTGCGAAAAGAAATTGAATGAAGTGGAGCGCAAGATCAGCGTGTTGATGGAGAAGGAAGGGAAGCTCATGGAAGCGCCCTTTGATGCAGGTGAGGACGTTGACAAAGTGAACGAAGAGTCCTGATTTTGCGGGGAGGCGAATCGTGTCGCGAATCCGACTGGATCAACTGATGGTGGAGAAGGGGCTTGCGGAGAGTCGCAGCAAGGCCCAACGCCTGATTATGGCTGGCTTGGTGGAGGTGGATGGTGCCCGTGCTGCCAAGGCAGGGCATCTGATTGCAGATGACGCGACCGTGGTGCTTCGGGAGACGGAACGGTTTGTGAGCCGGGGTGGAGAAAAACTTCAAGCGGTTTTTGATCGGTTCGGCATGAACGTGGAGGACAAGATTTGCATGGATGTGGGCGCCTCGACAGGTGGCTTCACCGATTGCCTCCTGCAACACGGTGCTCGGAAGGTGTATGCCATCGACGTGGGCAAGGGCCAACTCCACTGGAAATTGCGTAACGATCCGCGCGTGGTGGTGATGGAAGAAGTGAATGCGCGTTATCTGGCCGCCTCAGATTTGTCCGAGCAGCCTATGGTGGCGGTGACGGATGTCTCTTTCATCTCCTTGACGATCATTCTGCCGCCTGTCACACTGATTCTGCCTTCAGGGGGGTGCCTGGCGGCGCTCATCAAGCCTCAGTTCGAGGCCGGGCGCGAACAGGTCGGTCGTGGAGGCGTGGTGCGTGATGAAACGGTGCGGTCGGAAGTGGTGGAGCGAATCTGCCGCTTTTGCGAAGAACAGCTCGGGTTGGAAAAACGGGGGGTGGGCGAGTCGCCCCTGCGCGGTCCGGCGGGCAATGTGGAATATGTTACATACTGGGTGAAACCATGAATATTGGCGTGATATTGAACCGCAAAAAAAACGGCGCGGAAGAGGCGCTTGCTGCCATCCAATCTGCCATCGGCACACGGGGTAGGGTGTTGGTGTGCCCTGACAGCGGGGCTGCCCCTGGCGATGCGCGGGAGCCTTCCGTTGATTTTTTCGAGGGCTTGGATGTGGTAATTTCGCTGGGCGGGGATGGTACGATGCTGCATTCCGTGCAGTTGATGGGAACGGAGGACATCCCGATCATGGGAATCAACCTGGGGACCTTGGGCTTTATGACGACGGTTTTGCCGGATCAGATTGAGGAGGCGATGCGGCGTTTGCTGGTCGGCGATTATGCCATATCCGAACGGACCCGGTTGCAGTTGCGGGTGACGGAAGGCGACTCCGTCAACACACATTATGCGCTGAATGATGTGGCCATTGGCTGGGGTGGATCGCCCCGGATTATTTCACTGAAGGTTTCGATTGATCACCACTATGTCACGACCTATGCCTGCGACGGGTTGGTGGTTTCCACGCCGACGGGCAGTACGGGGCACTCTCTTTCTGCCGGCGGTCCGATTTTACAGCCGGATACGGAGGTGTTTGTCATCAGCCCGATCTGCCCGCATACGCTGACTTCGAGACCCTTGGTGATCTCGAACCGGTCAGTGATTGGGGTCGAACTCGATGATTGTGCCAAAGAGTTACTGCTGGCGGTGGATGGTCAGGAGTGCTGTTCGATCGGGCATGGGACTTTGTTGGAAATGGAGGCGTTCGAGAAGCGGGTTCAATTCATCCATTTCCACGGCTATGATTATTACGCCGTCCTTCGCGAAAAGTTGAGATGGCAGGGCTCAAGCAGGCTTTCGGAAGTGGTCGAGAAGCCCCCTCGCTGATCACCCCGCAGGTTTTCACGTTAAGCACATAGACTCGGGCTTTGCTTTTTTTTGACAGGATGTACAGGATTTTCCGAATGTAGCATGGACTTCCAGTCCGTGGTCTTCTGCGAAGAGGGGGGATCGCGGACTGGAAGTCCACGCTACTTTGCGGTGAATGGTTTATGCAGTGGATGAGAAAAATCTGCGTAATCAGCGGATAAAAAATGCGGAGAGTTTGGCTTTGCAGGTATTCTTGGAAAAAAAAAGACCGCCCCGGTTGGGGCGGTCTGCTATTTTCCGTAAACGGGAATCGTTTATTGTGCCAATGCCTGCGGGAACTGAATGTCTGCCGTTTCTTTCAGCGTTTCGATGTAATCCCCGACGGCCGAGCGGCCTTTCTGATTCTGAATCTGTTTTGCAATGGCTTCTTTGGCTTCATCAAAGGGTACTTTCCCAGCATCCATGCGGTCGGTGACCATAATGATGTGGTAGCCGAACTGGGTTTCCACGACTTCGCCGACGGTGCCGATTTCCTGGGTGAAGGCCGCGTCTTCAAAAGCGGGCACCATCTGGCCGCGCTGGAACGTACCGAGATCACCACCCTGCTTCGCGCTGGGGCAGTCGGACCCTTCTTTGGCTTCTGCGGCAAAGTCTCCGCCGCCCAGAATTTTTTCGCGAATGGCTTCGAGCTTACTCTTCTTTTCGGCCTTGGTCGCGTCGTCGTCTTCGGCATCGAATGTGACAAGGATATGACTGGCCTTGACGGATTCGGGGCGATCAAACATCTGGGGGTTGTCGTTGTAGAACGCCTGCAAGTCTTCGTCGGAGGGTTCTTGCTCGATGTCCAGTTTCGCTTTCATCAGGTTGCTGATGCGCAGGTCTTCGGCCAGGACCGTGCGGAAGCTTTCTTCGGTCATGTTAGCCTTAGCCAACTGTTCGTCGAGCGAGGTGCCCGGCGGGAGTGATTCTCTGATCTTCTCAATGGTCTCATTGATCTGATCCGGATTGACTTCGATGTTTTCTTTGTTCGCTTCATCGAGCAGGAGTTTTTTGACGATGAGGGTTTCGAGCACGCGCTCATTCATCTGCGCCTGCATCTGGGCAAGCTGTTCGGGGGGAATTTGCCCGGCATTTGGGAACATCTTGGCAATCTCGGCATTGATGTTTTCCTGCTTGATTTCCTCGCCATTGACTACGGCAATGACTGTTTCCGGTGCTGTGACGGGGGCAGCCGCCATAACCGGGGGCGTGAATATTTCATCGGTTTCGGCTGTCATGGTCACGTCTTCTTCTTCCATGGCGGGCTCCGGCTCCTTGGCGCATCCGACAAACAGCGCGCCTGCGGCCAGCAGGGCGGTTCCAGCCAGGTACAAATCTGATTTCTTCATGGTATATCCTTTCTTAATGATCCATCCTGTGAGGTCCGTTTTAATGGCTCCCGTTGTTTGATGGTGCGCGACATAGTAGGGGGTAGCGAATGGGCTGTCAAACAAGATACGGCTAAATGTTCGATGGTTTTTAGGCGGGGTGCTTTGGGCGTATGCACTGAAAAGGCCTTGATAATGACCGTAAATTCTTTATCGTGTGAACTTAACTATTAGCAACGTATCGGGTGAAATTATGATTCTTCCAGTTTGTACCTATGGTGATCCGGTTCTTCGCGAGAAGTCGGTGCCGGTTAACGAGATGAGCGATGAACTTCGGACACTGGCCGGGGACATGCTCGAAACGATGGTGGCTGAAAATGGCGTGGGACTTGCGGCGCAGCAGGTTGGTAAGACGGTGTCGCTGTGTGTGGTGGATGTGCCTTCGGATGCGGATGTGGACGAGGAGGGGCTCCGGGAGAATCCCGACGTGGCTATGCCGCTGGTTCTCTTTAATCCCACACTGGTAAGAGCCTCTGGAGAGACCTGCTCACGGGAAGAAGGCTGTTTGAGTTTCCCGGGCATCTACGGGAATGTCATCCGCCCGCAGTGCGTTACGGTTTCCTTTATGGACTTGGACGGAAAGGTGCAGAAGTTGGATTTACAGGGGCTGGTTGCGCGTGCAGTACAGCATGAAATGGATCATCTGGCGGGGGTGGTTTTTGTGGACCGTTTTTCGCATGTGAAGAAACTGGCTTCCTCTGGAAAGCTGAAGCGGTTGGTGCGTGAGACGAAGGAGCGGATGGAGCAGGGGATTTAAAAGTGGTGGAGCGGAAGGGGATCGAACCCTCGACCTTCGCATTGCGAACGCGACGCTCTCCCAATTGAGCTACCGCCCCACCTTTTAGTCAAAAGCGGGGCATGTGTAACAGAACGGTGCACCCACCTCAAGAGATTTGTGCATGAAATCTCTTTTTGTTGCGTGTGGTATCCACTAGTATGTCCGTGTTTCATAACGACGAGGAAAATCACTTATGCACTGGCTGACTTTGGTAGGCGTTTTATTGATTGCGGCAGGTACGTTTTGTACTTACTGGGGTGTAGAGATGCGTCATCGCGTCGGGACGGATAAAGGGGCGCCAGATGCCGTTCCGCTTCAACAGGATGAGGGTGCTTTACGTGATGAACATCGCCAATTGTTGACGCAGACGAAAATGATTCAAGAGGAAAATGAACGACTGCGCGCGGATAATACGACGTTGGCTTTGAAGCATAAGCGGACGGAAGAGGATGTCGAGGTGTATAAATTCCGTGCGCATGAGCTGCAGCAGGCTCTGGAAGGACGTGAAAAGAAGACACCCAACGCCGCAGGGGCCGTCGCCACGGCCTGGCCTGCGCCGGCGAAGACGCCCGGCCCATCGGTTGGGCCAAAGCCGGTGGAATCGTCGCGCCCGGAGCCGGTGGAAGAACCGGACGATGGGGAATCGGAAATGGAAGTGATTTCTCGCCTTCAATCACTGCTGGCTGCCCGGGATTACGCCGCGTTGGAAGAGGCGGCGGGCGAACAGGTGAGGCGGAATCCGAACTGGATGACGCCCTATGTGTATCAGGGGGTGGCGGCACGTCATTTGGGCCAGCGGCAGAAGGCGCTGCAGAGCTTTGTCTATGTGGTGGAGAATGGCGCGGGTGATCCGGCCTGGTCGCAGGCGGAACGGGCACTCAAGTTGATGACCAGCGGCATTCAGGATTTGGCGGATAAAAACGACTGGGAGCAGTTGGCGCAGTCGTGTGAGAAGTACATAGCACAGGAGCCAGACTGGGCCCTGCCGTACTATTTTGCGGGCTTGGCCTATACGCATATCGGGAATAAACCGAAAGCCGTGGAGTATCTGACGCATTTCGTTGAGAGCAGTCCGGATGACCCGGAGACGCCCCGCGCGGAACGGGCGCTTCGTTTGCTCAAGACCAATATATTGGAACTTCAGAGGCAGGCGGATTATATGGCGCTGATCGTTACGTGTGAGCGAGAAATTGCGGCGGACCCGGACTGGATGACACCGCATTATCTGCTTGGGTTGGCGTATGCCAAACTGGGCAATGCGTCGAAGGCCCGGGAGAATCTGGAACTTTTCGTGCGGCGCGCGGCGGATGATCCGGATTACGACAATGCGCAGAAGCTGCTGGATAGTTTGTCGAACTGAACCGGGAAATCCGTCGGATGTTGGATGCCGATCGGGATTTCGCAGGAGATTCCGACTCCTCATCGGGGGTGATGTTTCAGGCGTTGGCGGCATCCCATTGGCCCATGGATTCTAGGGCCGCGTGCTCTTCGGAGAATATCTCGACCACGGACGGATCGAAGAGCTTTCCGCCGCCTTCACGAATAATGCGAAGGGCTTCGTGGGCTGGTATGGGGGGCTTGTAGACGCGCCTGGAGCGTATGGCGTCATAGCAGTCGATGACGGAAAAGATTCGTGCGCCGATGAGGATTTCCTCTGCACGCAGGTGTCGCGGATAGCCGCTTCCATCCCAGCGTTCGTGATGGGAGAGTACGAGTTCGGCGGCGTCTTTGAGTGCCTCGTTGGATTGCAGGAAGGAATAGCCGATGCGCGGGTGCTGTTCCATGACATGGCGTTCTTCGGCGGTGAGGGCGTCCGGCTTCAGCAGGATGGAGTCGGCAATGCCGATTTTTCCGATGTCATGCAGGAGGGCACCCTGGGCGATTTCCTTTACAGCGGAAGGTCTGAAGCCCATTTTCCGGGCGAGATAAACAGTCAGATCACGCACGCGGATACTGTGCTGGCTGGTGTACTGCTCGCGGGCATCGAGCATGGCCACCATGGTGTCGAGGGTACACTGATAGGCCTCCTTGATCTGCTCGAGGGAGCGCCGGTTCTCGGAACTTTTTATGTTTACAATGTCGATCAACTGTTGCTGAAAGGATCGATTTTCCATGATGACCCGGTGGTATTCCAGGGCGCGGTCTATGGAGATGAAAAGCTGATCGCCGGTGAAGGGTTTCTGGATGATGTCGTAGGCACCGTGTCGAACAGAGAGAATGGCGCGTTCGGTGCTGAGGTCGGAGGAGATGACGATGGTTACGATGGATGGATTTTTTTCTTTTACAGCTTTGAGCAGTTCGAAGCCGTTCATGTCGGGCAAGTTGATGTCCGTGATCAGCAGATCGATGGCGTCGGGATTGGCCTCGATCAGGAGTACGGCCTCGGCGGAGGATAGCGCGACAAAGGTTCTGAATGGGCGTTGCCGGAGGAGGCGTTCAATGTATTGAAGGACGATGGGGTCATCATCCACCAGCAGAACCCCCGGCTGGTTCATTTGTTCGGAGGTATATGCGGCGGTTACGGGTGCAGCTGAGGAAATGGGCTGCGTAGTTTGGGATACTTCCTCTCCCATGGACGACATGGAGCTCCATGGTATGGCCTGATTTCCGCCAGCGCTCTTGGCCCTCAGGAGCGCTTCATCGGCGCGTTGGATGGTTTCGCCGAAGTCGCGTTTGTCGGCGGAGGAAAGGGCGATGCCGATGGAAAGGGAGAGCGAAATGGCTTCGTGCTCTTCGTCCCCCAGTTGTCGGCAGGCATCCCGGCAAATTCGGTTGGCTGTATTTTCCGCTTCGATGGACGAGGTGTGAGGCAGAAGCACCAGAAATTCATCGCCTCCGTACCGTGCAATAATATCACTTTGGCGGAGACTTTTTGTGAGAACGTCGGCCACCGTCATCAGGGCCTGGTCGCCTGCTTTGTGGCCGAGTCGATCGTTGATGTGTTTGAACTGGTCTATATCAATGAAGAGAATCGCCACGTTGTGTCCGTAGCGTTGTCCGAGCAGAAACATACGTCCGCCGGCTTCTTGCATGTATCGACGATTGTACAGACCGGTGAGGGAGTCTTTAAAGGCCAGGTTCCGCAGTCGCTGCAATGCGCTGAATGTAGAGGCCATGTAGTGGACCACATGAACCAGAAAAAAATAGTACAGCGGCATGGGGTAATCCGAGCGGCTGATGGAGAGAAACAGCCAGGCCGTCTGATGGTTCTCCTTCACAATCGGAAGAAACGAGTAACGGACCGTTTCGGGGTTGCATCGGGCCAGTTGCCGATGCGGGTGAAGGACGGGCGGTGGAATCGGAATGTCCGATGAAGGAGGGGCGATGGTGCGTAGTTTTTCGGCAATTCTATTGGCTAAGCGTACCGCCTCTTCGGGGAGCAACTCGTTGCTGTGTTCCAATACAAAAAAAGGCTCGGTTTCATCCAGGTCCATCAAGCCGATAAAATGCAAATCGGCATGTTTGACCATGGACGATAAGACCAGGTCGCGTGCGCGGTTTGCGTTTTGCTCTTTGAGAGCGTTCAGGCTGGTTGTGCGCATGTGATGAAAAAGTTTGTGGAAACGGATCATGTGGGCGGAGGAGAGGGATACCGTCCATTGCCTTCTTCGCTTGAGCACCGGGGCCAGGGCGGTTTCCACGTCCATGTTTTCGGAAAGTTCCACGGTGGCGTCGGCCAGGCTGTTCAGTCGGCCTTCAGATGCGTTGCCGTTTTCGCCGAACAACAGAATGCCGCGCCAAGGTGCGAGGTGTTTTGCTTCCTCCAGGAGATAAGTCTCGCTTTTGTCCAGCGATGGTACCTTGATGAATGCCGCCACATAATCATCATAGAATATTTGTTGAATGGAGTTTTTGATTGAAGTCAATAGAACACAGGAGTGCGGGAAACCGCGCAGAGCGCGACGAATCAGAATCAGCTCATCGGGAGAAAATCCGATGAGCAGAAGCCGGTCGCTCGCATCCCATGTTATTCGGTTTTCCATAAGTCTGCCCTTCTGCCTCCAGCCTGCACGGCGACAAAAGAATAGACAGCAAAGAGGTTTTCGTCTAATAAAAAACACAGTGAACGGTGTGTGGGTGTGGGTGTGTCTGTTTTTTGGAAGGTGTGTTGAAGCATAGAACGTTGATTTCGGGGAGTGTGAATGCGGCTGCTGCGATTAAAGAGAAGAAAGAATGAACAGGACCCTGTCCTTAACCGGGCGGAAGAGGCGTCCATGTGTTTTGAACTGGATGTGTTGTTGGTGGAAGATCGGGATATGGGCGGGGGGCCAGGTGAGGAACTGTTGAGTCGGCTGGGATGTCGAGTACAAACGGCCCGGGATGGCACGGAGGCCCTGGAGAAGTTAGGAATCCATCTAGACAATCTGGAATCCACCGAGCACGTTGATCGCTATCGGGACTATGATTTGGTGATGATGGATAGCCAACTGCCCCGGATGGATGGCATGGAGGCCTGTGGTCTGCTGCGGGGCTTGGAAGCGGTCTGGATTGCCGCGAACCGTATACCGGAAGGAGCGCACCTGCCGGTGCTCGCCATGATGGCCACGGATGCGGAAGTGGACCGAGCGTGCTGTTTGGCAGCAGGAATGGATGCGTGCATTGGCAAACCGCTCGCCGAGGCGGAGGTCCGCCGGGCTCTGGATGATGTACGCTCGCGTTGTCCTCATCGGGAGCAACGGGTGGAGAGCATTCCGCCGCTTCAATTTGACGAGGCACCGGATCTGCGCTTTGAGTATCTGATGGAAATGGTGGAGGGTGATGAGGCGCTGGCGAAAGAGCTGGCCCACGATTTTATCTCCGTGATGCCGGATACTCTGGCCGCCTTGAGGGAGGCTCTGAGCCGGTCGGATGCGGATGGCGCGGCCCGCCAGGCTCATAAAATTGCAGGTTCCGCTTCCTATATGGGTGCCGTCCGGATGCAGGAAACCGCCAAGGCCACGGAGCGGTTGGGGCGTTTAGGGGATTTGCCGCCTTGTATGGAACTGCTGGTTGGGCTGGAACGGTCTTATCAGGAGGTGGCGCGGATATTCAACGAAAAGTGGCCTGCGGTGTCCGATGGGCCGGAAACGCGAGGTGCGTGATGCGTGCGTTGAATATTCTGGTGGTGGATGATGAACCGGTGGCAGCCAAAGTCATGAAATCCTATTTGGCAGGTTATGGCACCTGCGATTCGGCCGCGTCGGGGCCAGAGGCCATTCGTCACGTGGAGGATTATCTGCGTGCGAAAAACGCCATGTATGATTTGATCTGTCTCGACATCAACATGCCGGGCATGAACGGCCATGAGGTGCTGAAAAAGATTCATGAATTGGAAGAGGAACACGAGATTCAGCCATCGGACAAGGCGCGAGTGATCATGACGACCTTGATGGATGATGCTTCGAATGTAACGAAGGCCTTTATGAATCAGTGCGAAATTTATCTGGTGAAACCCATTCGTAAGAAAGAGCTGCTGAAGCAACTGGTGAACCTGGGGCTGATCGACGCGGATGACGTGAAAGGTTAAACAGGATCAGCGTGAAAGCGCGAGTTGACCGTAGAAGGCCGCCCCCCAGAGTCCGCTCTCTTCATTGATGTTCAACTGAATCGGAATTTGTTCGAGCAGTTTTCGGTGTACGATGCTGTTCACAAATTCTTCGCGGAAGAGATCGTTATCCACGAGGAAACGGTTTTTGGCGCTGACGCCTCCCGTGAGAAACAATCCACCGAGTGGGAGCATGTTCAGGGCGTAGTGACGGCAGGCCCGCGCATAGAATCGGGCGAACCAGTGGGTGACCACGGAATCCGGGGTGATGCGCTGCACCACTTCGGGCGGGGTCAGTTCTTCGCCCTCATGAAATTCGTAGAGCAGGGAAAGCCCTTTCCCGGAAACGGCCACGTCGCCCACCACGTAAGGCACATTCAACTTCGCACACACAAAGGCACCGTACTGCTGTTCTTCGGGAGTGACAAAAGAGAAGGCGGGATGGCCGGCCTCGGAGGGGAGGGGGATGTAGCCGCCGTGTCCGTCGGGTGCCATGGAGCAGTGACCCAGTCCGGTGCCCGCGCCGATCACTGAAGTCAGGGAGTCAGGACAGGGGGTGCCGGGCTTGATCAGTACGGCATCGGCCACGGCGCGGGTGTGGCAGGCGAATGCCTGCGCGACAAAATCATTGATCAGATAAATACGGTCCTCACCGTAGTCGCGTTTCAAATGCGAAATGTCCACCTTCCACGGGGCGTTGGCCAGGTTGGCGTAGCATTTATTTTCCACCGGGCCGGGTACCGCCGCCACCACGACGTGACAGTTGTCGATGGTGTAGGGAAAACCGTGCGTCTTCAGATTGTCCAGGAGATGGTCAAAGGAATGCGCTTCCCACGTCTTGAGCCAGATGCTTTTTAAAAAGGTCAGTTCGCCGGATTCATCGAGGCTGAACGCGGCGAAACGGCTGTTGGTGCCGCCGATGTCACTAGTTAAAATGGTCTGCATGGTTCATTCCTCGGTAAAAACGTCCGCTCGGGACCGGTTGCTTTAAAGGCGGACAGTTTCCAATCATTGGAAACTTTTGCAAGCAGATTTCCAACCATTGGAAACATTTTGAGCGATTTTTCCAATCATTGGAACTTTTTCACCCAGTTTTTCCAATCGTTGGAAAAAGATGAAGGTGCCCGGAGGGCACTTTCCAATCATTGGAAACCTTGCGCAAGGGGGGGTGGAATTGATATGAATCCGTGCTTGGAAAAGAGGGTGTATGAAAAAGACGTATGATTTGGTGATTGTGGGTTCGGGGCCGACGGGGCTCGGGGCGGCGTTTCATTTTATGGCGAATCGTCCGAAGGGACGGGTGCTCATGCTTGATCGTAACAAGTTCAGTTCAGGCGGGCTGCGCAATGACTGCAAGATGAATTTCACGTATCCGGTGGGCTTCACGTCGGAATACTGGACGCGCGAGGTGGCGGAGTATTATCTGAATTTGGTGATGTTGAAGTTGCAGCCGGACATTATGCAGAAGATGAATGTTTCGGTGTATACGCAGCGTGCGGCTCGGTTGGGCGTGGAGCTGCTGGATATTCGGCAGACGCACCTGGGCACGGATGGTGGTGTGCGGCTGATCAAAACGCTGCTGGCGGAACTGGAGAGACTCGGGGTCGAGGTGTCGCTTGATGAGGCGATGGTTTCGCTGGACGCGGATAGCCGGACGGTGCAGACCGACAAGAGAACATTGACGTATGAGCATCTGCTGGTGGCGCCGGGACGGAGTGGTTTTCGTTTCTTGCAGGA
The DNA here is from genome assembly GCA_964490935.1 of uncultured Verrucomicrobiota bacterium. Taxonomy (GTDB): domain Bacteria; phylum Verrucomicrobiota; class Kiritimatiellia; order RZYC01; family RZYC01; genus JAQVYB01. Next base: position 9,543 of record CAZBEO010000036.1, on the reverse strand, counting down.
GCTGATGCGGGCGATGAATGTGCATTTCATCGACAACATGGTGGACATCGGGGTGCGGGTGGAGGCCCGCCGGGATCATTATCCGATTGTGAGGGATTATTATGATCCGAAGTTTCATTTTCCGGCGAAGGTGCGCACGTTCTGTACTAACAGTGGTAGCGCGCATGTGGTGAAGGAGAAATACGAGTCGCCGCAGGGGCGTCCCTTTTTCAGTGTGAACGGGCATTCCTATTCAGATACGACGCGGCACAGCGGCTTGGTGAATTTCGCGATGCTCAAGACGGTGAAACTGACCGAGCCGCTGGCCAGCGGTCAGGAGTTTGCCGAGATGCTGGGGATGCAGGCGATGCTGCTGGGCGGGGGACAGCCCATCATGCAGCGGGTGGGAGATTTCCGCCTGGCGAAACGATCGAAAGAGAAAACGTTCACGGGAGATTTGTATGATTTTGAGCCGAGCCTGAAAGGGTGTACGGCGGGCGACATCAGTTTGGCGATGCCCTCGAAGATTCTGCGGGCGATTTGGAAGGCGCTGAAGCAGCTCGATACGATTGTGCCGGGGATTCTGCATCCGAGTACGATTCTGTATTATCCGGAGATCAAGCTGTATGCGAATAAGCCAACGTTCAAGGACCGTCATTTCCAGGTGCGCGACGGCGTGTACATGGCGGGGGACGGCGCGGGCACGAGTCGGGGGATCACGGCGGCCTGGGCCAGTGGAATCCGGGCCGTGGATGGTATGCTGGCAATCCATCCGACGTGAACGTCTAATTTCAAATATCAGATTTCAGAGTTCAGATTTCAAATATCAGATATCAGATTTCAGATGAGGTCTCACCCCGGATGGGGCCGTTGGTATATTTCCCACGACCCCTCCGGGACTGAATTTCCATCTACATCATGCGGGGGAGATTGCGTTTTTTCAGATCGCCGAGTACTCCGCCGATATCTTTGAATCGGGCGGCCAGGATCATGGCGGCGATGATGTAGGGTTTGTAGCCGGCTTCCTTGTAGGTTTCTATGCGGTAACGCTCGAAGACGGAGGCGGCGACTTCGCCGTGTTTGCAGGAAATGTCAGTGATGTCGGCAGGCAGGCAGTGCATGTAGAGGGCCTTGCCGCCGCGGGTGAGTTTCATCTTTTCTTCCGTACACTCCCAGTCCATGTGATTGGCATTTTCGGCGAGGCAGCTTTTTTCGAGCGCCTTGAGTCCGTCGGTGTCGCGGGCGCGCAGGAGGTCGGTGCGTTGGCCCATGACCTGATAGGAGGCCCAGGATTTGGGATAAACGATGTCGGCATCGCGGAAGGCGTCATCCATGCTGGCGGCCTGCTTGAAGGAACCACCGCTTTCGGTGGCATTCTTGCGGGCGACGTCCAGGACTTCGGGGATCAGATCGTAGCCTTTGGGATGGGCAAGTTCGACGGTCATGCCGAAGCGCGTCATCAGGCCGATGATGCCCTGCGGTACGGAGAGGGGTTTCCCGTAGCTGGGAGAATAGGCCCAGGTCATGGCGATTTTTTTGCCTTTGAGATTTTCGAGCGAGCCGAAGTGCTGTTTGAGCCAGAGCAAGTCGGCCATGGTCTGCGTGGGGTGGTCCACGTCGCATTGCAGATTGACCACGGCGGGGCGTTGATTCAGTACGCCCTGATCATAGCCATCCTGCAGGGCGGCTCCGACTTCCTTCATGTAGGTGTGGCCTGCGCCGAGATACATGTCGTCGCGGATGCCAATGACCTGGGATAGAAAGGAGACCATGTTGGCGGTTTCGCGTACGGTTTCGCCGTGGGCGAGTTGTGATTTTCCTTCATCGAGGTCCTGCACTTCGAGTCCGAGCAGATTGGCGGCGGATGCGAAGGAGAAGCGGGTGCGGGTGGAGTTGTCGCGGAAGAGGGAAATGGCGAGGCCGGAATCAAAGACCTTGGCGGAGAGATTGCCGTCGTGTAGTTCCTTGAGGGCTTCGGCGGTGTAGAGAATGGCCATCAGTTCATCGAGTGTGCGCTCCCAAGTCAGCAGGAAATCGCCGTTGTAGAGGTTGGTTTTCAGTTTCTTGATAGCGTCCAAGCGCTGTGAATAATCCATGATGATGTCTCCTCCGTTATGCCGGGCGGCGGATTTGCCTGTCCGGAATTTTCGGGCTATATACACAAATAAAGGTAAACACGTCAAACCACAGCTTGTAAAATATACGTCTCACGCTAAACTGGAAAGCGTGGCGCGAGCACAAGCCGGCAGTCCGGCGGGTGCGAACAACCCCAGGATGAAGGAGTATCGGAATGACCTTGAACGCATCGGACAAGCCTCTTGTTGTAATCGCCGTGGGCGGCAATTCGCTGATAAAAGACAAAGATCACATGACGGTGAAGGATCAATTGCGGGCGACGAGTGAAACCAGCCATTTTATCGCCGGGGTGCTCAAGGATGGCTACCGGGTGGTCATTACGCATGGCAACGGCCCGCAGGTCGGCTTTATGCTGATCCGCTCCGAGGCAGCAAAAAAATTCATTCATCAGGTTCCGCTGGATAGTCTGGTGGCGGATACGCAGGGTGCCGTGGGTTATCAGATCGGTATGACGCTGATGAATGAGCTGCGTCGTTCAGAGATTCACGCTTCGCCGGTGACCATTGTGACGCAGGTGCTGGTGGATCAGAACGATCCGGCCTTCGAGAATCCCACCAAGCCGGTCGGGCCGTTCTATTCGGAGGCGGACGCGCAGGAGCATCAGCGTGCGGATGGCTGGATCATGAAAGAGGATGCCGGGCGTGGTTGGCGGCGAGTGGTGCCTTCTCCGAAACCGTTGAAGATCCTGGAGGAGTCGGTGATCCGCAATCTGGTGGATAATGATTTCGTGGTGATCGCCTGCGGGGGCGGAGGCATTCCGGTGATCTATAATGAGTACAACGATCTGATCGGATGCGCTGCCGTGATTGATAAAGATACGGTCAGCAGCATGTTGGCGAACGAGTTGAAGGCCGATAAACTGGTGATTTCCACGGGGGTGAGCAAGGTGGCCATTCGTTTCGGCAAGCCGGATCAGCGCGATCTGGATAGCCTGACGCTGGCCGAGGCCAAACAATACGCCGCCGACGGCGAGTTTGCGCCGGGCAGTATGCTGCCTAAAATCGAGGCGGCCATCGCCTATCTCGAAAAGGGCGGTAGCGAGGTGATCATCACCGATCCGGAACATATCCGCGAAGCCCTGGCAGGCAAGCAGGGTACGCATCTTTTCCCCTAGCGTCCTGTCACGTAATTAATTGGCATTACAAATGTCACAACTGCGCTGTGCGCCAGTTGATGAACTTCTGGAACCGGCCAAGAACCATTCCCCTTAGTCCGCGTCCCCTCTGATTTCTACCGCGGCCTCCCTGCGCAGCAGTCCCGCCTTTGCGGGAAAGGATTAGACCTGACCGCTCCGCTTCGCTACGAGTCAGGACTAATCCTTCTTTTGTTCGCATCATCTGGGCTATGGATATTCTTTAGTGTTGAATGGTTTCGGGGTTCATATTTGGAATCCAGCCATCTGCGGCAATATGAATGGTAAAAGACCAAGGAAATAGAACAGCCGTCAGCATTGACAAGCAACGACTTACGCGGGCACTGTGCCCAAAATCAACCCCTTATGGGATGGCCGTGTCGTTATTTTGTGATTTCCCGAACAAAATTCTCTTTCAAAAGTAGCATCTGTTGAGTTGTGCAGGAACCACATGGTTGTAAATCTATGAGAACATTTCATTTAAAACCGAAAGGACATGCTTCTGTGAAGCTGTGGAAATTGCACCCAATTTCTTTACCAGTCGACATTTGTCCACGGTTCTTATTTGATCGAGAACAACCTGTCTCGACTTTCCCTTGAAAGAGCAATTGATACGTGTCGGATAGTTACGTCCCTTGGCTGTCATCGGTGCGACAATTATTGTCCTTATATTGTGATTCATTTCATCAGGAGAAATGACAAGACACGGACGTGTTTTCTTTATTTCACTCCCAAGGGTGGGGTCAAGAGCGATAAGGTAAACGTCAAAACGATTTATCACCATACCCATTCTTCCAGCTCCCAATCTGTTGCTGGTGTTTCATTCAACAAAATGTCGTCGTCATGTTCACTCATCTTCGTGAATGCTGTATCCCATCCCTCGCGAGTATGCGTAATTGGACGTATGATCAATTCGTGATCATGCAGTACCAAATCGACTTGCTGCTCAAAACCGCATTGTTCGATGACAGGTTTTGGAATGCGAATACCCTTAGAGTTGCCTATCTGTATCAGTGTTGCTTTCATGTACATACAAAGTAGTTACATTTGTGTGTGAGGTCAAATAATATTATTTCACAACGTCGGCGCTCATCGGCGCGCCCTTAAGGCGCGTACGCGTGAAGCGCAAGGTAGGGATTTCTTTATTTCTTCTCAAATTCAATTTGTTGCCATTCAATCAGTGCAAGTCGTCCGTTCAGATCGGTATTCTTTGATTCGCTTATTTCAACCATCACGTAATTGAAATCGATTGGCGACATTTGATCAAAATCGAAAAACTCCCGGAATGTAAGCGTGCAATCACTTGGGAATAGTTCAGTCGTGGGGTAATCCCAGTAACCGCTGTTTTTGGATTTATCTCGATTGATGAAAGCAGTTGCGCCGTGGCCCGTAATTCGCAAACCGATTTGTGGATGGGAATGGCCGTGTTCTGTCGGTTGTAGTTGATTTGGATACAAGACCATCCAATTGAAGAGCATCCGGTCGACTTCTTGCCACCCCTCAATCACATCCCACTTATCAGAATCATTGTCCGTTGGCTGGAAATACGCATTTCTGATATGGCGAGAACATTCTCGGTATTTTGCCACAGCTTGGTGAAATGCATTCATTTTATTCTTCTTTATTCCCAACAAGTTATTGGATGGGTTCTGTCTTTTTCCGCTTTTTAGATCGTGAAGTCAATTGCTTGTTCGGTGCAGGGCGGTCGCTTCTTTCTTGTGTTCCCCGCGCTGTGTAGGATGTTTTGCTGAATAATTTACTCCATGAAAAAGATAGCACCCATCCTGAATGATGCTTTTTTACGGATCTTCCGGCTTTTTCGTGAAGTCCAATCCATCAACAACGAACCTTTTGGAGTGCGTGTGGCAAGGAGGCACGACGCGACACCGCTTTGTTGGACATCGACAAGGAGGTACGACGCGGCGATAGGACACAATGGCAGCCGCCTCCTTCGTCGTTGTCTGCGGTGCGGTCAGGTACTGCTGTTCCCACTCAAGAGCTGTGCCGCCTCGAAGACTCGTTGTCCCAGCACTCCAAAGAATCGGCGAACACATCAAGTACACGCCCTGTTTTCTCACGAAATTCCCCGAAGAACCTGATTTTTCCAATCATTGGAAAAATATAAAATGGACGGGTGGGGCGGGGGTGTTGTATACGGGAGGCTCACCTGCAGGAGCCACGTATGGATTTACCGTTTTCATTGTTTATTGCGCTGAAATATCTGCGTCCGAAGCGGACGTTTATTTCGGTGGTGACGGTTATTTCCATTCTGGGCGTGCTGTTGGGCGTGGCGGTGCTGGTGATTGTCCTCTCGGTGATGAGCGGGTTTGATCAGATGTGGCGCGACAAGATTCTCGGTTTCAACGCGCATCTTACGGTGGCTGGTTGGAAGGTGATCGAGAATGATCGGGAGATCATCGACGTCATTGAGCAGGCGCCCGGCGTGATCGGCGCGGCACCGTATGTGCAGGGGCTCGTTTTCATTCAGCGGGATGACCGCATTTTCACGCCCTTTGTGCGCGGCATTCAACCGGATGAGGAGAGGCGCATCAGCCGCATTCCCGAACACATGACGGCAGGAGAATTCGCCATCGAGGATGACGAAGTGCTCGTGGGCGCGGACCTGGCGCGCCGTCTGAACGCCTGGACGGGCGACAAGCTGCTGCTCTATTCGCCGCGCAATTTCACGGCGGCTTCGGATGAACTCTATCTGCCGACGGAGCTGACGATTCGGGGTGTTTTTGATCTGGGGATGTGGGATTTTGATATGGGGTACATCCTGACCACACTGGATACCGCACGCAATCTCTTCGGGTTGGAAGAGGGGGTACACGGGATTCAGGTGATGACGACTGATCCCTATAAAGCACCTGAGGCGGCCGAGGCGGTCCGACGTTCCCTCGGCGGCGGATACAATGTCCAGACGTGGATGGAAATGAATCGTCAGTTGTTTTCGGCGCTGCGTGTGGAGAAGAACATGATGTTTTTTCTGCTGATTTTCATCACGGTGGTGGCTGCCTTCGGAATTACGAACACGCTGATCACCCTGACGGTGCAGAAGACGCGTGAGATCGGACTGCTGAAGGCACTGGGCTACTCGTCCGGTCATATCATGCGCATTTTTGTCTGGCAGGGGTTGATTTCGGGGGTGATTGGAACCATTGCGGGGCTCGGAACCGGTCTGCTGATTCTGCATTACCGCAACGACTTGATGCACGCTCTGACCACGCGGTTTGGATGGGAACTCTTTCCAAAGGAGTTGTATCATCTGACGGAGATTCCGGCGAAAACCTCGGGGATGGATATGGCGATCATTGCCGTTTCGGTGATGGTGATCTGTACGGTGGCGGGCGTGATCCCAGCCTGGCGCGCGGCGCGTTTGGACCCCGCGAGATCGTTGAGGTATGAGTGATATGACGGAAGCATCCAACAAGCCGCAACCGCTGCTGCAATGCGACCAGGTGTTCAAGCGCTACCTGCTGGCGTCCAAACGTATCGAGGTGCTGCACGGGCTTTCGATCGACGTGCAGATGGGCGAGTCGCTCACGATCATGGGCGCGAGCGGCGCGGGGAAAAGTACGCTGCTGCATGTGTTGGGCGGGCTGGACAAGCCGGACAGCGGACAGGTGATTTTCAACGGACGCGATATCTATCGTCTCTCGTCGGGGAAGCGTTCGCAGTGGTTGGCGGAGGAGGTGGGATTTGTCTTTCAGTCCTATCATCTACTTCCCGAGCTGAGCATCATGGAAAACGTGATGCTTCCGGCGATGAGTCGAAAGGGCGCAGTGCGCAACAGCGCACGCAATCGAGCGCGTGCGCTCGAGTTGCTGGAGCGCGTGGGTCTTGCGGAGCGAGCGCAGCACCGCAGTACGGAACTTTCCGGCGGCGAGCAGCAGCGTGCTTCACTGGCGCGGGCGCTGATGAACCGTCCTTCGTTATTATTGGCGGACGAGCCTACCGGGAATCTCGATTCAAACACCGGCGCTTTGGTGTTGGACTATCTGTTCGAGTTGAAAAAGGAATATGAACAAACGCTGATCGTTGTAACGCACAACGAGTCGGTGGCGGAACGCACCGACCGCAAGGTGTTTTTACGGGACGGAGTAATCTGCGGTCGGCGGGAAAAGGAGGAGGATCATGCGTAGGAAAATGAAGTTCGGTGGGTTTTTGATGGTGGCGCTGGTTGCAGCGGTATTTTCCTTCACGGCACAGGCGGAGAATGCGACATCGCCCTGCGGCGTGTACGATGTGCAGGGATGGGAGCCGGAAGGCGACACCTCTTCCACGCCGGATTATACCGGGACGACCATTATTTCTCAGCGCGGGAAGGTCTATGCGTTTCAGGGCATGTTGGATGATTGCAGTTATGAAGGCATCGGCTGGGCCGATGGTGGGCGCATGTCTTTCGGTTATCGCGGTAGCGATGGCGATGTCGGGATGCTCAAGGGAGATAACCGAAACGGCGTCTGGGTTTTTCAGTGGGTGGCGCTGAGCCAGGCTGATGGAAAGCCCGGCAAGGAAGTCTGGCTGCGGCGGAAGCCGGTGGATGCGACACCTGATTCCAGCCCCATCGAACCAAACGAGGTCGTGAAATAAAGTCTGTTTTGTCTGCCATTCAATGGCCGCTGCTGGTTTGTTTGTTGTGTTTGCCGATCCCTGGTGCATTTGCCGCCCGCTGGACAGGAACCGATGCCGAATTCATTCACGAAGTAGAATTCCGCAACTGGCGGTTTTTTGACGAGGCACAGGGTCTGGAAGGTACGCCCCGCCTGTTCATGGGAGCGGGAAATTACAATGGCGGAATCTTCGGCGTTCCGCAGTTGGCGGGCGATGGTTATGGATTGGCTGCGCTTTGCGTTGGGGCCTATCGCGGCTGGATGGATGAGGAGGAGGCCTACCGGCGTGCCTATGCCCTGCTGAATAGTTACGACAAAAAACTCGAACGTGCCTGGTTCGGATTCTACAACCACTGGAACAATTTCTATACGGGCCAGCCGGATCATATGTCGGACACCTCCGGGATTGATACAGCCTGGTTTCTCTGCGGCGCGCTGATGGCTGCGGAATATTTCAAAGGCACGGAACTGGCCAACACCGCCAACCGAATTTTCAATGAGGTGCAGTGGCGAAATTGCCAGGATCCCAAGACGGGATACACGGAGTTTCTGATCATAACCATCATCGGTGCCGGTTCACCGGAGTATGCGTGGAATCCGCAGGATTGCCGTAATGCGTGGAATGCCAGTACGGCATCCACCAATTACTGGGCGCCGCTGTTCGTTTATCAGTGGCCACAAAATTATGTGGACTTCCGCTACTTCCGGGACGAGGCCAGTGCAAATCATTATAAAATCGCGCAGGACGCCATGAAAATGCAGCGTCGTCAATGCGTGAAGCTGCATGCGGGAAACCCAGGCGAATATAAGGATTTCGGCCCAAACGGATGGGGGTTGACCTCCGCCACGGCATCGCCTCTTCCAAACAGCGGTGCTAATGCTCGTTATCTCGAATTGACGCCCTGGGCGCACGGTGGACACGATGAGGAATACTGGAGCGACAGCGGTACGCTCACACCGTTTGCCTTGCCCGCCTGCATGGCGCATGTGCCGGGTATCACGCTTTCCGCCATGAAACACATCGCCAATGACTACGACCGCTTTGGCTATTATTCTTTTCCGAATGCGCTCAATACGGGCAAGGCGGCGTCGGGCAAGCCGTTTCAATGGGATGCCAACGCCTCCATGGATTACGGAGCCAATGTGCTGGGCATGGAAAATTACCGTTCCGGCATGCCCTGGCGCTATTTTATGCACCATCCCGTGGTACGGTTGGGAATGCAGCGATGCGGATTCAGGCGTGTCGTCGAAATTCCCCGGAAAGAAACCTTCGATCAGGCGGGACGGACGAATGCCTGGGGCGGACGCATGAGTGCCCGCAGCCGGGATACCACGCCACCGCGCTTGCATTATGTTGCTATGCAGGAGGGGCACGATGGGCAACCCGGCAAGGCACTCATGATGACGTCGGATGGTCCGGGCGATATCGTGGATATTGGTCTGAATGGTACCGACCAGAGCGAAATGGATATGCTCTCTTTGTGGGTGCGCGGGAAAACCGGTCGAAAAATTATTACGCTGGGCCTGCAGGATTTGGAGGGACGCGCCACCATGGTGCATATGACCAACGCCTGGATGCCCGATGGACTCGGAACAAACTGGACACGCCTGCGCATCCCATTGAAGAAATTCGCCGTCACCGGAAATCCAAACCGTGATGTGCGGCTTACCGGTCTTGCC
>CAZBEO010000035.1:0-32780 GCA_964490935.1 uncultured Verrucomicrobiota bacterium | reverse complement strand
ATGCCGCTCCCGTAGGCGTGTTTGTTGGACGGCGCGCGGCTCGCGCGCCTAGGCGTCAGAGCCTGACGCCCTCCACTTAATGAACGATTCCACCGCTCCCCGCAATGAGTGGTTCGTTTCTTCCCTGTGTCCCTGCGCCCCTGCGTTAAAAAACGCGCTGCTATTCTTCCGCCTGTATCTGAAGGTGCAGGCTGAACGTTTTTTCGGGCGGCTTGTCCTTTTCCCAGGGACGTTGATAGCCGAGGATCAGGGTGGTTTCACCGGGTGCGACGGCCTGAAAGGTGAAGGTGAAGCATCCGCCGGCGCCGAGCAGATTGGAGTCGGGATCATATTCGGCTTCGCTGTCTTGGCGGAGCAGTTTTTCGTCGCAGGTCTGCACAACCCATGTGTAGCCGGTGGTGGGATTGCCCTGTAGTTCGAGGGTCAGTTCTTCGTTGGGTTCAAGCTGAAGCATCTGGTCGTTATCCGCAAAGGTGAGCGATTCGGCGCGAAGCGTTGCCGCCGCCGTGAAAAGGACCAGAAGTGCGCCGATGCCTATTGACTGTTTCCACTTGATCTTCATGCCGCGTGTCTCCTGCGATGATTGTTTGTGTTGATGGTTTATGAAAGCTCCACCCGTCTGAATTTTCTCATGCACAGCAGGAGGATAAAGAGCGCGTAGGAAGCGGCATAGGCGGCGGCCAGCCCGATGGGCCGCCAAGGTAGAGTGCCGCCTTTTTTGAGCAGGTCCGAGACCCAGAAGCGTTGCCAGTTGGGCCAGCATGCGAGCAGCGTTCGGCCTGCCGCCGTTCCGCCGAAGGCCGTCTGTCCGAAGTAGTCAGAAAGCAGGCCAAGACAAAGAAAAATACCACACAGGGCGATGGCTGCCGGAAAGCCGATGGCAAGGGACAGCCCGGTAGTCAGTGCCAGGAAGAGACCCAGGGCCAAGGCGTTCAGGAGTCCGGCCTGGGCACATCCAAGTAGGGTATCCCAGGGCATCGGCGGGAAAAACCCCATCGCGCAGACCCACGCCGCCGCCAGAGTGAACAGTAGAAACAGCACGGAGACCGAGCAGAAATTCCATTGCTTCCAGTAGTTGAACGCCGCGCCCGCCATCAGCGAGACGAGCAGTGCGGCCAGTGGTGGGGCGAGCAGTCGCCCGTCCACCATCAGGACCTCGCGTGCGGCGGCCACCGCCAGGGAGGTGGCCAGCATCATGCACGCAGAAAAAATCAATTCAATCAGCAGAAGTCCGGTGAACACGGAAAGAAAATACATCTCCCGGCTTACCGGTTTACTGAGCATCAGCGCCGCGCCACCCTTTTCGGCGTTGCGGCGGGAAACCGATGAGGCAAGAAAAACTGCGAGGGCGATTCCGAGAAGCCAATGCAGCGAGAGCGCGCTGTCGCGCACCAGGCGGCTTGCTTCGCCGAATTGGTGGGTGATCAGCACCGGCAGCAGGAGGATCAGCAGGGCGCCACTCGCCGTCAGCATGAGGCAGGGTGGAAAGCGGATGGCCTCCAGGGCGCTGATTCGGCTCATGACCCAATACAAACGGATGTTTTGTTGAAGTGTTCGCATGTTTTGTACCTGCCGGAAGCGCCTTTGAGCCAACTCGCAAGCAGGGAAGCGCTTTTTCACCAAGAAATCAAGCCGCAGTTTTGTGTTGAATATGCGGTCAGTCGTGATACTTAGAGAGTGTTTCCATTAAAAGGCTCTACCATGCAGAAAATTACCATTAAGGACATTGCCCGTGAATGCAATGTTTCCCTGAGCACGGTTTCACTGGTGCTGAACAATAATCCGAGGATCAGCGAAGCAACGCGGGCCCGGGTTCAGGAATGTGTCCGTCGCCATGACTACCAACCCAACAACAATGCCCGCGGACTGGCCTCGCGCTCGAGCTTGGCGGTGAGCGTGGTGGTTCCGCATCTCGGGCACGTTTTTGCGGATGTGTATTTCGGGGAAATCATCTCCGGCATCTATGATCAGGCCGCCGACGACGGGTACAAGATTCTGCTGGACATCGCCAATGAGAAATTTTTGAGCACGAAGGAATATATGGGCCTTCTCCGATCCCGGAAGGCGGACGGGATGCTGTTTATCGGTGCGAACCTCACGGATACGTTCCCCATGGAATTTCAGGACTCCGCCTATCCGTTCTTACTCGTCAATCATTTCTATCCCAAAACGTCGTTGAATTATCTGGCCATGGATTACCGGGAATCGGCCCACAAGGCCGTGGAACATCTGGTGGGGCTGGGGCACCGCCATATCGGCTTGGTTCGGGGGACCAACACGTATACCGGCATTGAATTTGCAGAGGCGTTTGAAGACTATTGCATCGAGCTAGGCATTGATCCCCAGCATCTTCACATGGTGGACGGTGGTGACGACTGGGATTTGGAAAGTGGATATGCCGCGACGCAGCAATTGATGCAGAAGAGCAAGAAAATCACGGCCATCATGGCTGGAAACGACCGGATGGCCATGGGTGCTATTAGCTATCTCGACAAAAAAGGGATACAGATTCCCTCCGACATTTCCGTCATGGGCGTGGACGACATTCATTCCGCCGCGTTTGCCAGCCCGAGCCTGACCACGATCTGGCATGATTTGTACGAACTCGGGAAGCAGAGCTTCAAACGCCTGCTGGCGCTCTACAAAAAAGAAATCACGGAGTGTCAGGAACGCCTGCCTGTAACGCTGATCGTGCGTGATTCGACGGGCCCGGTCAGCGTGGTTGAGTAATCCCAAGCACCTTCATTGCTGGTTTTTCGGGTGCATGGCAATGCGGAAGCCGGTGTCCGCACCACAGTAATCCGAGGAGACTTCGGTACTGAAATCCACGCGCAGTCGGATGGGGTCCCTTTCGGACCACGCGCCGCCGCGAATGACTGCTCGCTGTGCCGGGGTCTTGGGCGGGGGTTCACACCATTCGTAGACATTGCCGCTCATGTCATAAAGTCCAAAGGAATTGGGCGCGAATTTGCCGACCGGTTCCGTGCAGGCGGTGTTCCAGACGGCACGCCCGACGGGATCGCCCCAGCCCCAGGAAAAGGGCGCGCCTCGGATATTGGCGCGTGCAGCGTATTCCCATTCCGTCTCGCTGGGCAGGCGTATCCCTTCGCCTGTTTTTCGGGATAGCCAGCGGCAGTAGGCGCGGGCGTCACGGAGGGTCACACCGGTTACCGGATGATGCGGGTGGCTCAGGGCACCCGAAGGCGCTGCGGGTAGTCCGGCCTCGATTAACGCCGGTGTGGCGTCATAGTGGGCCTCCCGCATGAATTGGGCAAAGGCAACGCGAGTGATTTCGTGTTCACTCAAATAGAAGGATTCCACGCGGATTGTCGTGGCGCGCCGTGCGCCAGCGCTGGCTTCCATCTTCAGGTGTCCTCTGGGTATGCGGTTCATGCGCCCGGCGGGAAGCACTCGGTGCTGCACTTCGGGGACCGATGGGGCACAAGAAATTAAAACACCCGCACAGGCGATGGCCAAGGGAAGGCAGTACATGCGGAGAAGATTTATCATGTCTCGATTTTAGGTTGCGTGCCCTCGGGAGGCGAGCGCATTTTTCTTCGGGGTTGGTTTTGACATCTACGAGATAGCTACTTACTATCAACGGCCATATAAGCGGTCATCTAAGGCTGTTGGTTTATCCCTTCTTAAGGAGTGAGACTATGAACAAATCGTGGTTTGGAAAGAAGCGCGTGGATGCGTCTGATCTGGCGGAAATGTTAAGCGATGCGTTGAATCAGGCGTTTCAGCGAAACCTTCCAGACCCGCAGGAGATTGCCGAGGGCATCGCCAAGGCCATCGAGAACGCCAGCTTCAGCACGGCGGATCATATGGGCAAGGTGAAGGCCGAGTATCAGGAGGCGCAGAAGGCCCTGCTTGAGCGCTGGGATACGGTGATCCAAGAACTCCAGGCCAATCGCGAGGCCATGGCGGCACTGCCGGGTAACCTGCAAAACGTCTTGTCCTCCGAGACGGACCGTTGGAAGGGTGCCGTAACCGATTTTGGCGCACGAATGGATGAAGTGCCGGTCAAACTGGCCACCGTACTGGATGAACAGGGCCAGAAGACCGGCGATATGCTTCAGCAAGCGGCACGTACCTTTGCCGATCAAGTGGCGGAAATCAAGGGGGCCACCGAAAAGTTGGGCGATCAATTGTCTAAAATAGGCGAATTGACCGCCGGGATCGACCGGGTTCTTCGCCTGCAGGAAACCGTGGATGGCACGATGCGCCAGGTGACCGCTTCGCAGGAGATGGGGCAGTTGCTGCATAGCGTGCAGGAGCACCTCCTAGAAACCAATAAATTTCTTCAGGAAGCGGCCAAGCCGCGCGTGGTGCGCCTGGTCGAATCCGATGCCAACTGAGCCTGCCATTCGTCGATTTTTTGATGCAGTTCTACCCAACTGGATCTATCCACGATGAGGATGTCAGATGTTGACGGATTGCTACACGTAAACAGATGACGGCTCGTGGGGACGCTCGCCCTCCAACACTCTGCGCTCAGTACAGAAGTACTTTATTCGAGCAGGACGCAGGGCATGGCTGGGTTTATCGGCCAATCCAGGGCCTCAAGCATCCCTCGGGTGGCTAGGGCGTGGTGCGGCTTTTCGTCGGGAATGAACAGCACCTCGCATTCGGCAAACTCGGGCATGATCGCCATACCTTTTTCTGGACCCAGCACAAAAAGCGCCTGCGCCAGCGCATGTGCTCTGGTGGTGGTGGGCGCTAATACGGCCACGAGCGCCATGCCTTCTGCTGGCCGCCCGGTGGCCGGGTCGATGATGCGTCCGTAACGCTTGCCGTTGATGGTGACAAAGTTTTCTCCGATTTGCGCGATACTGAGAGCCGGTTGGCTTTCAAGACGAATCTGGGCGAGAGGCGTTTTGGAATCAAAGGGATTGGGCAAAGGGTAGGTCCATGCTGATTTCCCGGAAGGGCATCCGAGTGCACGCACGTTGCTCCCGAAACTCAACAGAATATCCCCGTAATTCAATCGGCGGATTTTGATAATGGCCAGATCAAGGACATAGGCCTGGGCGATGTCATCCACGTTTAGACGAATATAGGAGGTCCGCAGTTCAACGGTGTTTTGAGACAGGCGCACATTGGCCGGGCCAATGCTTTTCAGTGTGGCCGCGAGGAGTTCATCGGGAATTTCGCGCTCGGGTACGGGCGATCCGTAGAATCCCCAAAGGCAGGCAATGGGCGAGGTGGTGATGTCATACGCGCCGCCGGTTCGGCGGTTGAAATCCTGAGTCAGCAGGAGCAGATTGAAGGTTTCCCGGGAGACGGGCAGGCGTACGGTGTTTCCGACCTGGTTGATCGCGGAAACTTCACTGTTTTGCACGGATAAAAGCAGCCGCCGAAAATCATTTTCCAGCGTATTCTCCACGGCATTGAGGAGAATGGAGCGCGTTTGCGCAGCCATTTTTTTTGGCACCTGAATTTCTACGGGGTACGACAGGTCAAGCGTATCGAGCGTGTCATACGGCACGCCGCGCGAGCAACCGAGCAGCAGCGCGATGACAGCAATCAGGGATAGTATGGAATTTCGAATCCGCTTCACCGGTAACCTCGGTGGTTATCTGCATGGACATTGCAAAACACAAAGGAGTATAAAGGCGAATGCGCAGCTTGCAAGATTCTGTGTAAAAGATTCCTCCGAGGAATGGATTCAACAGTCAGACGGAAAGGGTGATCATGAAACAATGGATGGTGTATTTGCTGCTTGCGATTTTCGGGGTTTGCACCGCCCGGGGTGAGCAGGTAACGGAGGCCCCAAAGGTGCAGGGTGCACTGCTGACGCTGTATGACCGCAGCATGGGCTTGGTGCGCGAGCGCCGGACGGTGAATCTTCTTGCCGGCGATAATCTCGCGGTGCTGCCCGATGTGCCTGCCGGGATGGACCCCTCCACGCTGTTTTTTACTCCGCCCGCCTCGGTGATGGGCGTGGAGACGCTGAGCATCAACTTCCGAAACGACTTGGCCGATCCGATCCGCTTTCTGGCCCAGGGATATGGACGCCGCATGATCGCGGATACCGCCGAACGCCGCTGTGAAGGAACGCTTCTTCGTGTGATGGAGTCGCGTGGTGCCATCGAGGCACTGGCGCTGACTGCAGAAGGCGGTGGCGTGGTTATGGTGCCTTGGAAGGATGTACTCCGCGTAGAGATACCCGATCTGGCCGGTGCCGTATACGCCCGCCCGACTCTTCTATGGCGTTTGTCGTCACAGAAAGATCAGATGCAGAGCGTGCGGTTGAACTATGCCGTGGATGGTCTGCAGTGGGATGCGGAATATAATCTGATCCTGAGCGAGGACCGCAAGGATGGTCATCTTTCCGGAAAAATTAAACTGAGCAATCAGACCGGGGGTGATTTCGAGGAGGCCACTCTGCGTCTGGTGGCCACCGAAAAGGGCGTGGCGGAACAACTGGAGACGGAACTCGACCGTGGCTCGGATGCCTTTTCTGACTCGCAACGCCGGTTCTATTTCGGAAGCACGTTGTTGAAGGAGGAACGAGTCTTCGATGGATTGAATCCGGTGTTCACCTATGCCTGTCCGCAGACGGTCAGTCTGTCCGCCGGGGATGAGAAATTCATTCGTTATGTCGATGCGGAACGCATGCCTATGGTGCAGCAGTACGTCTATGACGGGGTGGTCTTTGATCGTTTCCAGCGTAACCGAAGAAATGACTGGAACTACGGCACGGAGAGCCGTCGCACCGTAGAGGTCTATCTGAATTTTCAAAACAGCCAGCCCTCCGGCTTGCCCGGCGAGGCCCTCGCGCCCGGGCGCTACCGTCTCTTTCAGCGCTTGGCGGATGGCGGCGTGGATTACTTGGGCGAAACGTTCTATGGTGTGGTGCCAGCGGACGCCGAGGCGACCCTGCGCCTGGGTGCCGCCCGTGATCTTTCCGGATGGCGCGAGCGAGTGGGCTACAGCGAAGTGGTTCCGCTACATGAATACGAAGAAACGTTTGAGATTCTGTTGAAGAACGGCCAGGAAGAGGATGTGGTGATCCTCGTGGTGGAGCATCTCTACCGTTGGTCCAATTTTGATATCGTCAAATCGGACTCCGAATATGAGCGGCGGGGAGATGACGTGATTGTCTTCAACCCGCTGGTCAAAGCTGGAGGGAGCAGAACCCTTCGCTACACCGTACGCTATCGCTGGTAAACCGGATGAAACGGGTCTTCCAGTACAGCGTCTGTTCCGTGGTGTTGCTCTCGACGGTCTGGGGAGCCACCATCCGGGCGGAAGTGTTCCTGCCCATGGAAACCACGTTGGTGGTGGGGCGTGAGTGGACTGCTGTACGCGCTCTGTATCGAGTGCCTTTATTGATTGGAAAGCAACAGGTGATTCTGGATGGCATCCCTGCGGATGCAGATTTGGGGTCGATGCTTATACGGGATCAGCGCGTGTCCCTGTTGATTCAGCGCATTGAATGGACGCCCTGCACGGAGTTGGTTTCGCCCTTGCCAAAGAAGGTGCCTGCCTCATCCATCTTAAATCGCGGGCCGACGCATCCAGCGCCCGCCGTCCCGAAGCGGGTGGCGGTCTTGCTCGAATCGCCTGTGCGGGAAGAGCGTACGCTGGAGGTGATGTATCTTACCCGAGGGTTGAATTGGTCCGCTGGCTATCAGCTTCGTGCGCGTGGCGATTTGCGGCGTACGGAGGATGAACGTTTTTCAGTCGATCTGGCGGGGTTCGTAGAAATCGGGAATGCTTCCGGGCAACCCTTCACTCAGGCGCGCCTTTATGTCACCGGCGCGGAAGAGCCAAAATGCAGCGCCGTGCTGAACGACCCCGGTTTTTTGGCGTTGTCGGAGAGTCCCCTGGCCGATCTGTGGAAAGAGAACACCTCGCCGGCTATCCCGGAAAGCCTGTATCCCATTCAGGGCATTCACGATCTCCCTGCGGATGGGCGCATTTCCATTCCGATTCTGGACGTGCTGCGCATCCCGGCTGAACGACACTATGTGATGGATTCCGGTGTCGTGCCGCTGGCCGCCAAAGGTGCCGGAACGCCCCTGCACGAAGTTCTTTACTTCGCCAACACACGTCGAAATGGCTTGGGCCGACCTCTTCCGGCAGGCCCTGTTCTGGTTCATCGGGCGGGTGCCCTGCAATATCGGATGACCACCGCGCGCATGAGTCATGCGGGCTTGAACGATACCATTCGGATTGATATGGGGCCGGATGCCGAAGTTCTAGGCTACCGAAATCGCATCGACCGAACCGAGGGTGCCTTGAAAACCTTTGTGGAACGCTACGCGATTCATCTGGTGAACAACAAGGAACAGAACATTCAGGTGGTCCTTCGTGAATCCCCGCAAACCGTGCTGGAGTGGACCGTCAGACGCAGCGGCGAATCCTACACCCGGCGCGGAAGCACCCTGGAAATGCGCACCACGGTGCAGGCCCACCGCGAAAAGGTGGTTGAATACACTCTCCAAATCAAACAGCCCGCGTTCTGACCGGCGGTGCATGAAATGGCAACGGCTGACCCTGAATGGACCTGATGGGTGGGGCGAACGGTCCGCTGAGCCGTAGCAGAACCCATTATCCGGTTAGTAGTCTAGGCGAAGAAGTCGGTGTCTGCCCAGTCGAAGCGGTATCCATGCGGCAAGCGGCGCAAGCAGGCCTGGAAGCAATACTCCCGCCAGCGCGAAAAACCGGAAGAATGAATAATGAAAAAGCCCCAGTTCACGATAGTGAAATACGGTGGCCACGGGTAGAATGCAGGCGAGCATGACGCCCAGCGAAAGCACTAGATTCAGGGTGCCGCCGAAGCCCGAAACGATGGCTGAGGGATTGCGCTGTTTCAGGTCGATGAAAATGGCGCCGGTGCCGGTGGAGAGTCCGGCCATGGCGAGCGAAATGCAGAAGGAAATGTAGAGCGAGACCAGGCGTGTGGAAGACGGTACGTCCAGCATGGACGTGGAGATGATCATGAGGCTTGCACTGATGAGAAGCATCGTCAGGAAGCTTAGCAGAAATTTTGCGGTCAAGACGCGCCAGAGGGTGGTGGGTGCCATGCCGATGATCCAGAAGGCCTGCCCTTCCAAACTCATTTGCGGATAGATGAAACGGGAACTCAGCGAGCAGAGCACACAGGCAATGCTGAAGATATTCAGAAAGGTGATAATGTTTTTCCAGACGGACGGCAGACTCCGGTAGTGCATGTTGCCCAGGCTGAAAAAGTAAACAGCCAGGAGTCCAAAAAAGAACACGGCCTGCATCCATTGCTGCGGGTCGCGAAGAAAGGTTCGGACGTCCTTGATCATCAGTGCGCGAATATCGGGTGGGAGCAGGCAGAAGGGCGGAATGCGGCGCATCGGTGGTGCCAGGCCTGACGAGGAGTGGGAGGCGTGCGAGACGGAGAGGGTTCGCTGCCACCCATCATAAAAGAAGCGTCGTCCGAGCGTTTCAATCAGCAGCAGGGCAAACAGCGCATTGGCCCAGAGAAAAAGAAAATACAGGAGTCCGCGAAGCCAATATCCGCGCGAGAGGGCAGTGATACCCTCGGTGATCCAGGCACCGGGCTGAACAGGACTGGTGGAGAGCGCCAGAAAGGGAACAAACTGATTCAGCATCAATACGGTATCTTCCTGGGTGTAGCGGACTGGCATGCGATGCGTCCAGTACCACAACACCCCACCGAAAATGGACAGCAGAAGCAACGTCCAGAAGAGTCGGCTGCGCGGAATCCAGCGGATGAATAGAATGGTGAGTACCGATCCGATCGCGGAGCAAACCAACGCAAAGGGAATCGAAAAGACGAGCGTACCCAGGCAGAAATGCCAAGGCAGATGCTGATGCCGTGCATAGGCACCCACAAAGGGCAGGATGATGAAGAAAAATGCCCAGGAAGAGAAGAAGGCCGACTCCAGCGATTTGAAAACCAGAATTTCTGAAATCGAAAAGGGATGTAGCAGAAGGTGCGGCATTTCGTCGGAGCGGTACAGCGTGGAATAGGTGGTCAGGATGCCGGATAGAATCAGCATGAACGTCAGGCTCAGAAAGAAGAAGGAAAACAGCTTGGGAATAATGATCATGCCGACACCGCCCAGCTTGTCCATAAAGGCAAAGCCGGATAGAAAGAGCCACCAGAGTCCGGCGATCAGGCCCAGTCCGAAGGAGGTCACAAAGACAATCTTGAAGGCGGATTCGTTTCGCAAGGACTCGCGTACGTGCGTGAGACTCTGGCGGCGTATACGTAAAAGCAGCAGCAGATTTTTCATGACGGCTTCTTAGTCACGGTCAGATTCAGAAAAACATCTTCTAGGCTGCCCTCGGATGAATGGCGTTGTTTGAGTTCTTTCAGGGTGCCGCAATCGACCAGAGAACCTTGATGAATGATGGCAATGCGGTCGGCCAGTTCTTCGGCCAGACTCAGAATGTGTGTGGTGAGAAAGATGGTTGCGCCGCGCTTGGCCTGCTCGCGCAGAAGGGAGCGGATGGTGCGTATGCTGTACGGGTCGAGTCCGACAAAGGGTTCATCCACGAAGATCACATTCGGTCGGTGTATCAGGGTGGCGGCATAGAGGAGGCGCTGGCGCAGTCCGTGGGAAAGTTCCTTGATCAGGTGGGTGCGGTAGTCATTCAAATCGAGCAGCTCGAAGTAATGATTCATTTCGTTTCGGGCTTCCTGAAGCGGCATACGAAAGAGGTCGCAGATGAATTCGCAGTATTCCACGGGAGTGAGGCGCTCATATAGAAAGGGCTGATCGGGGATGTAGCCACACTGACGTCGAATGGAGAGGGGATCGCTGCTCAGGTTTACTCCGGCAATTTCAATGTCTCCGGCGGTGGGGCGAAGCAAGCCGCAGAGCATCTTAATGGTGGTCGTTTTTCCGGCACCATTGGGACCCAGAAAACAAAAAAGTTCACCGGCATTTATCTCGATATTTAAGTCGTTCACGGCACGAAAGGTGCCAAAATATTTATTCAGATGGGAGGTTCGGATCATGATATTGCTCCAGAATGACGGCCCGGGTTTGGCCAATGATGCTCAACAGTTTGACCTGTTCGGCCAGTTCGCCATGCAGCAGGGCGATGTGCGTGGCATCGACGCCGAGGGTGCCGAGGGTGGGGTCTGTTTCCACCCAACCGTCTAGGTAGACGGCGGGCCAGGCATGATAATAAAAAGCACCCTGTGTATACATCAAGCCGACCTGTACGCGGGCGGGTATCCCGGCGGCGCGGGCGAGCGCCACAAAGAGGTAGGTGTGTTCGTTGCAGTCGCCACGCATGGACTGGAGTACATCCAGCGCAGAAGGCAAGGTGATGGAAGGGGCTTTGTGTACGTTGTTGAACACCCAGTCGTTCAGGGCGGCCACCTGATCGAAGCGAGAGGTAATGCCATCCGTAATCTTATGCGCGACGCGGCGGATGGATGGGTCGTCGCACTGAATGTACACCGTGGGTTGCAGATCGATTTGGATTTCTTGCGGGATGGCGCTCTCCCGGCTTTCGGGCAGGTGGTCGGAGGAAATTGCAAGCACAAGATTGTTGGAAGAGCGTGCCGTTACGTGCTGCCGGTGTGAAGCTAGGTCCAGCGCAGCGATGCCCGTTCCTTCCAGGCGGACCACGAGACCGGTGGTGGTGCGCGGAGAGATCAGCGGGGGATCGGCGGGTACGGCCAGGGCCGTGGTGAGGTCCAGTTGGGCGGCACGGCGGCGGTCCACCTGAACGGCCTCGATGGGAGATGCCGCCTCCAGCGACCAACCCCAGGGCGTTTCCTGGCGAAGCACCTGGCCGTCCCGGGTGTTCATCCACGTCAGCATTTCAGTACCTGAATAGGTGTAGCTGAATACGGTCGTTTCAAGGTTGGTTCCATGCCAGGGGATGGTTTCGTACCGAAGGGCGGTGATGAGGTTTTTCATGGGGCGTAAGGTGGCCGGATCGAGCGTGTTCATGGTGACGGATTGGCCGGGCTTCAATTGGCGCAGCGCCATGTCCATGACGGGGGAATAGATGATGATGTCCGGCGGGAGTTCGATAAACAGGGTTTGATTCCCACCTGCGGAAAGCATGTTCACACGGAAGGTGTCTTTTTCGGTTCTGCGTGCGTTCAGGCTGATGGCATAATTCCCGGCTTTCATGCTGAACTCGAAGTATTGGAGCGCATAGAAGGCATCCAGCGTGGAATGGACGCGAATAAGCACGGGCTGGATCGTCCCCAGCATATTCAAATCCAGGTCGGTGGTGTTGCGCAGAATGTAGCGGTCCACCGGGTTCTCTTCATCGACTTCCATGGCGGTATGCGAATACCCCACATGAACGTCTTGCATGATGATTTTCATCCAGACATCCGACATGAGCGGTGCGTCATTAAGGAGTTCGCGATAATCCAGACGGACGCTTTTTGAAAAGAGATGGGGAAAGGCTTCAAAGCGGATAAACCAAGCGAACAGGACTAGCCAGAAAACGACAATCAGAATGACGGCTGTTTTTCGCTTCATGGTTTGCGTCGATAACTCCTGAACAAGATGAAAATGGCGGTGGCAATAAAGAAGGCGAGTGCCACAACGGAGGTCAGGTGCATGAAGGTGTCGGTCTCGCCGGGCGAATGCGGATGAATCGAATCGAATGAAAGTTCGGCAGGTGCCGGCGGAATCTCCGGGGAGCCGGCGTTGACCCAGGCGGTGTACCAGAGTGAGGCGATCAGTTCTGCGGATTCATCCACCTGGGAAATGAAGAGGTCGCTTGTTTCATCCCAAAGGAGGTCGTAATACAGGGTGTCATTTGGCGACTCGCCCGCTTCGCTAAATGCTGCCTCGTCCGCCAGGAAGATGGCAGGCACCTGCGCATGCGCGCGCGCCAGTGTCGCGGTCAGAACCGGCCAGAGCGCCGCGATATGCTGCGGTTCGGTGGAGGCGAAACGTCGGCTGGGCATTTTTCGCTTTGGCATTTCACTTTCCCACCTGCCGTGAATGCCGTCGTTGCCGGATTCCTGCCCGTCGTAATTGGCCGTGGTGTGAAGCGGCATGCACATGTCGCCAGCATAATGGGCTAGTGCACCAGCCGTGCGCACCGCATCATCCCAGTTGTTGCTGCGCATCGAGGAGGACATCCGGTTCATCGTATCCACCACCACCCAGGGAACAATGCCTTCGGAAAAGGTGTAGTCGCCGGTCTCAATATCGTACAGCCCACGATGTTCGGGGTCCAGCGTGACGGCAGGATACCCGTAGCGTTCCAAGTCGATGAAATGCCGAGGCCCTTCCTCGGGATCATCGCCCTTCCAACTATCCGGGCCGATGGACATGCGGGCCAGTAGATCGGCATAGGCCTCCCAGCCGGGCATTTGGCGGGCCGCCTGCGCCGTGGCGGAGCGGCTGATCCACATGTGCGTGCGGCCGCCCCAGGCTGAAACATCCTGAACCGTACACAATAAAAAAAGGAGTAACGGTAATAGATAACGTGTGATTTTGTTCATGAGGCTGCAACATACCCGGTTGAGACGAATTAATCAAAAACGATTTTTCTTCGCTTATTTTTTAAGGGCTGACCCCGATGAGGGCCACTTCATGATGGAGCAGTTGCAGGAGTGTGAGGGGGAGAGTTCGCTGGTCCAACGTCCGTTGAAGAAGACTTTGGGTCCGTCTTGATAATCGCGCAGTGGATCGCTGAAGGCGTTGAATTCAAAGGGTTCTCCAGTAAGCCAGCGGTGGCGTCCCTGTTCGGAGACGAGACCGATCCACATCCAACATCCGAGTGGGAAGAGGGAATTGATGAAGTCATTTTCTTCGTGAGAGGTGATGGTGGCGAGGTGGGCACCGAAGCGTTCGCTTTGACGGCAGGCTTCATCCCAAGGAAGAAACTGGGGGTTGAGAAGATAGGCGTGCCCGTTGTGCTGGCTGGCCAGGGCGTAGAGGCGTTCGCGGTCGCCTTGGCGCATGGCCAGGATGATTTCAGCCTGATGGGCGTGTCGCTCGGTTGCGGTATGTTGTTTCCAGCGGGCGAGGGCCCATTCGATATAGGAGTCCGAAAGGGTTTCGCAATCGAAGTAGAAGCTGTCGGGAGTGTGGTCCACAAAGGGATCGAGGGAGGTGAGTGGGTTGCGCCCGCACAGGAGGGCATTGAGTTTTTTTCCGGCGAGCGGCTCCAGTGATTTAATGTAATTGGCATGGCAGCTTAGGACGTTGAGGGGGGCATCGGCGAGGGCGTCGAGGTTGGTCAGCAGATTGCTGGAGCAATGAATGGAGGTGACGGGCATTCCGCGCAGCGGGGCAAAATCCTCAATCTGGTTTACGCTGCAGTTGAAGGTGTTCAGCGGCATGCCTTCGAGGGGGGAGATGTCGGTAATGTTGTTGAGGTCGCAGTAGAGCGCAGTAATGGGCAGGCCACGCAGGGGGGTCAGGTCGGACAGGTTGTTTCCCCAACAGGAGAGCCAGCTCAGTTGCGGGGTGTCGCTCAGGGCGTCGATGCCCTGCATCATGCGGTTTCCGCCGCAGTTGAAGAGGGTGAGGGGCGCGCCGCGCAGGGGGTCGATGTCCTGAATTCGGCAGCCTTCGCAGATCAGGGTATCGAGGGCCATCCCGCGCAAGGGTTCGATGGAGGTGATGGGGTTGCCGGAACAGTTGAGGGTCTGAAGGGGGGCTCCTTGGAGGGGTGAGAGATCGCGGATGCGGTTTCCTGGGCAGTAAAGCTTGGTGATGGGCAGGCCGCGCAGGGGGGAGAGATCTTCGATGCCAGCAAAGGAGATGTCCACCACGAGGCCGTCGTTGTCCATCCGCATTTGCACCGGGGCGCCTTTCCAGGCTTTCTGGAGGTCGGGCAGCCATTTGGGCAGGCTTTTGTGCATGGAGAGGCGGTTCCCGGCCATGCGGAGGCCTTCCTGTGCGCGCTTGGCGCGGTCGGCGTCGGGGAAGGAGTGGATGACTTCGTTGTAGAGATCGAGGGCGGTGGTGTAATGGCCCATCTGGAGTTGGCGTTCGGCCATGTCGAGGACGTCGGTTTTCCAAGGGGTTCCCATGGAGTAGATTTTAATGCGAGTGAAACGGGTATCGGCGAGCCAGCCGAGCATGCCGATGGCGACGCGCTCTTCGCCGGTGAGCGGGTCGGGGTCGATGTAGGAAAATATTTCGCGGTCGTTCACCTGCATGCGCAGGCGGCTTCCGGAGCGTTCGGCGATGATTTTGAATGTTTTTCCGGCGACGATGGGTACGCTTTGTTCTTTCCAGACGATGCGGTCGGAACGCATGAGGACGTTCATGGTGTTGTCGTAGCCGCCGAATTTGAATTCGTAGCCGCCGCCGGGGATGTCTTGTGGGTTATCCGAGCGGATGCCGCTGATGAAGCAGCCGATGGTGTTGAGCAGCCCGCCTTCCTGGCGGCATTCGAATTCGATACGGACATCGCCGGGGACATCGCGTCTAAGCAGGAGGACCTGAGGTTTACCGCCATGCATGCGCAGTTCGCCGTCGCTGACTTCATATTCTCCGCCAGCGGGGAGCCAAGTACGTTGGTCGTCGAAGTTGGAGAAATCTTCCTCCACGAGGAGCTGCCAGATGCGTCCGTGTTGGAAGTTTTCGATATCTTGTTGGAATTCTTTGACGGAGTGGTAGCGCTCTTCGGGATCGTTGGTCATGGCTTTCATGGCCATTCGGGAGAGTTCGGAAGGGATGATGCCGCCGGGGCAGTGAAGAAAGCGGACGGGTACGCCTTGGGAATAGGTGACGGCTTTGGGCTCACCGCCCTCGACGGGGGTGTTGTAGTCCACGGGGGGCGTGATGGCTCCTGCGCGGATTTCTTCAATCATGTCTTCGATTTTTTTGCTTCGTATGGGTGGGCGGAGGGTGAGCAGGCTGTAGAGTACGGCGCCGAGAGAGTAGATGTCGGCGGCGGGGGTGTAGTCGCGGTTGTAGGGGTGCGTTTGTTCGGGGGCCATGAAGCCGGGGGTGCCCATGATTTTTCCGCTCATGGTTTGCAGGCCCGTGGCGATGCCTTCGTCGCTCACGGTTTCGACGCGAAAGATGCCGGTTCCGGTGGCTTCTTCGAAGTCCGCCGGCTCTTCGCAGGCCCGCTGCACCTGGGGCATGGGGGGTTCCGGTTGCGCGGGAGGTTGTTTGCCGCAGGCTTCTTTGGGGGTGTTGGAGCGACTGATGGGTTTGGCGAGCCCCCAATCCATGATGAGTACTTCACCGTAATCACCGATCATGATGTTGTCGGGTTTGATGTCGCGGTGAATGACGTTGCGCGAATGCGCGAAGGCGACGGCGTCGCAGGCCTTCTGGAAAATAGTGAGGAGTTTTTCGAGGGGGTACTGGTCTAGCACGCCGGGGTCGGCGTGTCGTATGCTGAGGATGATGTCGGTGAGGGTGGCACCCTGTACGAGTTTCATGGTGTAGAAGACGGTTTCCTCGGCGTCGAGGCCGAGTTCATGTACGGGGATGATGTTGGGGTGTTCGAGTTGGGCTGTGATCTGGGCTTCTTCGATGAACCGAAAGACGTCGTTGGGTTCGCTTTCGGCGTGCGGGGTGAGGCGTTTCATGGCCACACGTCGGCGGCAGTTGATGTCGCGTGCGACGGAGACGGCCCCCATGCCACCCAGGCCGATCTGTTCCTCCTCCTGATAGCGCGCATCGACTTTTGTGTGGAGCAGATCGCGCACGGAGATGATAGGGTCCTGAGGATTGGGAGGTACGGCGGGTGCGGGGGGCTCTTTGTCCTTGGGGGGTTTCGGAAAGGTATCGGAGAGGATTTTAATGACAGGCGTGGCGCCGGGCGGGGGTGTGGGTCGCGGTTGATTATTCTCTGGCATGTTCATATCTGTATTTCAGTTTAATGACTCATTTTCAAACTGAGCGGAGTATAGGGAACGAATCGGGCAAACGCAGTATAAATTCAGAAAAAACAGGGTAGCGTTATGCTTTATCGGATGTTTCGTTTTCGAGGTAGCAGATGACTTTCTGTTCTTGGGCGTTGGCGAAGAGCTTGATGGTTCGGCATCCTTCCAGGCGGCAGGCATCAATGACTCGCAAGACGTTTTCCCATTGGTGTGCGTGAGGGAGTATTTCGGTGAGGCTGTTGGGTGCGTCGGCGAAGAAGGAGTCGTTGAGGTAGTTGTTTCCTCGGGAGGGGAAGAGGGCGAGATAAAGCATGTTCATTTCGACCAGCTCGTTCAGAAAGTGCGTGCCGAGGGATACGTCGGGGACGAGTGTTTCGTGCATGGCCACGATCTCGCACAGGACGGATACGCGGTTGATATCGGAGAAGGATACGGGAATGCCGAGAGAGGGGCTGCTGGTGCCCCAGCGTCCGGGACCGATCATGAAGATGGATTCTTCGGCGGCGGAGGCGCGGTTGATTTCGCCGAGGAGGCGGGCGACTTCGTAGCGGTCCTGCTGGGGCAGTTTGCTGTAGAGGGCTGGGACGATGTAGATCAGGCGGTCCACCTGAATGAGTCGGCTTTGGCCGATGACGGCACCTCGTGCCTCGATGAGGCGGTCGGCCTCGGGTACGGATACTTCTTCGGCGTCGATGGTGGCGTCTCCCTGTACCTGAAGGGGACGGCATTGCACGAGGTTGATGCGGTAGGATTGGTCCTCCACGAAGTTCAGGGTGAATTCGATGTCCACGGGATACTCATAGGCCTGTTGGAGTAGTTCGAGCATGCGGCGCATGTCTTCGACGAAGCGGGTTTTTTGAATGAGTGGGTCAAAGGTGAGGATGCGGTGTTCGATGCTGCGCTCGTCCGTGGTTTGAATGCGCTCGATAGAGGTGAACATGTCCAGTGGAATGTCGCTGTTGAGGGTGCGCAGCATTTCGGAAAAATAATCGGAGACGCGCTGATTAGCTTCGAGGTCGAGAAAGTCGACTCGGCGTTGGGCGTATTGGCAGACTTCATCGAAGTTGCTTTCGGGGCGTTTTTCGGGGGCGTTGAGGGCCACGATACGGGTGTAATCATCATCGGTCCGGTCCACGGCGCGTGTGCCGAGTCCGAAGACGAGCCGGATGACACCGGCTTTGGGGTCGATGGCGGGATCCCAGGCGTAGGGGTTGAAGGAGAAGCCAACGCCGGCGGCCTGCGGGAAAAAATTATTTCCGTACTTGGCACCGGATACGCGCATAACGAGCAGGGCCATTTGTTCGTCGCGGTCGAGCATGCCGCGTCGGGCGCGGTAAGTCAGCGCTTTTTCGCTCATGGCGCTGGCATAGATGGTGCGCACAGCGGCGAGAAAATCCTGCATACGCCGGTCGCGGGGGCCCTGATTGGCGCAGAATACGCTGTCGTATTTTCCGGCGAAGGAGTGGCCGTAATTATCTTCGAGGAGTGAACTGGAGCGAACGATGAAGGGGGACTGGCCGAAGTAATCGAGCATTTCATCGAACTGCTGGATGATGTAGTCGGGAAAGGTGCCGGTGATGATGCGTCGGCAGGCCTTTTCCGCGCCGTCGAGAAAGCGGGCAGGGTCGCGCTGTCTTTGATGGACCCACCAGATACCGTTCTGCACCAGAAAGGTGTGAAAGACATCCGATCCGATAAAGAAGGAATCGTGCTCCTCAATCAGCTCGTGAAAATTCGACATGTTGCGCTGCAGGATGGCGCGGGCGAGGAGCATGCCCACGGCTTTTCCGCCGATGAGCCCGGTGCCGATCATGCGTTTGCGCACATCCAGAATGTGATCGAGCGTGATGTAACGGGCGATCAGCGGATAGATCTCTTTATCGCGCGAGATGATCATGCGCACGAGGCGTTCGTGAAGCGCCCTCCCGCGTTCGGGGATGTAGGGGCGATACTCGCCGGAGCGGACGCGCTCGCGTGCGTGAATGAAGGCCGATTCCCAGAAGCCGCCGCTGCTGTCCATGCTTAAACCGGACCATTTGGCCGAGGTCAGTATTTCGGAAATGACGCAACTGGAGGTGACGGTTCGGAAGGAGTCGTCCTCTTTTTTCCAGACGTGCAGCATGTTCATGGTGGGCGAGTAGCGGTGCTGCACCTTGATGGGGCGGACGTAGGTGTTGCCTTTGTGGTTGTAGGCGTCGAGCAGAATCTGGGCGGTGTTGGCGATGGGATGAAGGGCGTGAGTGGTGTGGTAATTGCGCAGGAGGGCGAAGTAAGCGATGGTTTCTAGATTGAAGAGATAGGGGCAGGTGAGCATGAAGAAGTTGCCGAGCATCTGGTCGGAATACCAATCGAACGCGAGGGGCGAGAGACAATCAAACAGATAGAAGGCACCGTTGCCCGCGCGTTCGATGGCGTCATGGGTTTGGGCGATGAAGTTTTCGAAGCCGGATGTGGGGTCCAGTTCGAGGGTCTCGGTGGTTTTTTCGCGTGGGACGAGCAGGGCGTGTTTTGCAAAACGGAAGTAGATGAGTTTGCGTCCGGAGGCCAGGGCGCCTTCGGCATAGGGCGTGACGAAGGACTGGTAGTCCTCGATGGAATCCACATGCCAGACAATGTTGTCGCCGGGCAGAACGCCCTTTA
Source organism: uncultured Verrucomicrobiota bacterium (assembly GCA_964490935.1). Classification (GTDB taxonomy): domain Bacteria; phylum Verrucomicrobiota; class Kiritimatiellia; order RZYC01; family RZYC01; genus JAQVYB01. The sequence goes on along the minus strand of CAZBEO010000035.1, from coordinate 13,342 downwards.
AAACGCTGTCCAATCCAGGCAATCCGGTGCTCAACGGGGTCTCATGCAGCTTCATAGAGTTTTTCCAATCATTGGAAAAGATATACGCTCATTTTCCAATCATTGGAAACTTTTTGAATGGTTTTGCAGGCAGAAAAATGGATGATGAAAGGCGATTGAGTTTTCAGCGCGATCAGGTATCGTATCGACCTATTATGAGTGAACAACTGGCCACCAATCTGAATAAGACCGATCCGGAATTCGACCTGACGCTGCGTCCCGGGCGTTTTGCCGATTTTGTGGGGCAAGGCAAGGTGCGCGAGCGGCTAGAATTGTATGTGGAGGCGGCGCGCGGGCGCGGGGATGTGCTCGATCACGTGCTGTTCTTCGGTCCGCCGGGTCTTGGTAAAACCACGCTGGCCTACATCTTGGCCGATGCGATGGGCGTGAATGTGAAGTGTACCTCCGGTCCGGTGATCGACAAGCCGGGCGATCTGGCCGGACTGCTCACCAATCTCGAACGCGGCGACATTCTCTTTATTGATGAAATTCACCGGATGCAGAAGACCGTCGAGGAATATCTCTATTCCGCGATGGAGGATTTCGTGATCGATATCATGATCGATCAGGGGGCGCACGCCAGGTCGGTCCGGCTGGATCTCAAGCGCTTCACTCTGGTGGGCGCAACCACCCGAAGCGGACTGCTCACCGCCGCCCTCCGCTCGCGTTTCGGCATGGTGAACCGGCTCGATTATTACAATGCCGACGACCTCGCCACCATTATCAATCGTTCGGCCCGCATTTTGAATGTGGATATTGAAGAAGACGGCGCGCGCGAAATCGGTGCGCGTGCTCGCGGCACCCCGCGTATTGCCAACCATCTGCTGCGGTGGGTGCGTGATTTTGCGCAGGTGCGTGCCGACAACGTGATCACCCGTGAGGTGGCCGATCGCGCGCTCACCATGCTGGATATTGATTCCGATGGACTCGATGAAATGGATAAGCGTATCCTGAATGCCCTCGTGTTGAAATTCGCTGGTGGGCCGGTGGGGCTGAGTTCGCTGGCGGTGGCGGTGGGCGAGGAGTCGGGTACGATCGAGGAAGTGTATGAGCCGTATCTGATTCAGGAAGGCTACCTCAAGCGCACCCCGCAGGGGCGCGTGGCCACCGAGGCCTGCTATCGGAAACTCAACGTCAAACCGAGCAAGCGCCAGGCGGAATCGTTCTGATTGGAGAGGGACGACGGTATGTTCGCGGCACAACGACTTTTTCTTCTTCGCTTCTTTTCCGTTCTGCGGATGGCAATCGTTATTGGTCTGGTCCTGGCTTCGGGATGCGGAAGAGATAGATCGACGGATTCCTTTCCGGAAATTCCAGAACATATTCTGAGAGAGATCGAGGAAATGAACGAACCGAAAGTCACGCTCTGGACGGCGCTGGGTTATCCCACGGATGACCGCGATCTGCTGCTCACCAATAAACCCGGTGTCTATCAGCCGACTGCTTCGGGCAATCCCGAGTCGGCTCTATACGGTTCCGTGCGCACCGGTCGCGTCGGCGGGCGACTGCGTCCTACCTTTCACGAGGGGCTCGACCTGGCCAGTCATCAGCGCAACTCCCGTGGCCACCCGACCGATCCGGTGCGGGCCGTGGCTGCTGGAAAGGTCGCCTATGCCTGCCGTCATGCGGGCAATTCCTCCTACGGAAAATATGTGGTGGTTGAACACGACGACCCTGTCGGGCGCATCTATACGCTCTATGCGCATCTCGCGGAGGTCTCCGTGCGCGATGGACAGGAAGTGCGCCCCGGCGATGAGTTGGGCATCATGGGCAACACGGCCACCTATTCCATTCCCATGTCGCGGGCCCATGTGCATTTCGAAATCGGTGTACTGCTGAATGACCGCTTCGACGCCTGGTTCCGCAGCAAGAAACTCAAGCCCTCGCACAAGGCCTGGCACGGATGGAACCTGATCGGTCTCAATCCCCTCGAGTTCTACCAGCAGCAGAGCGAAAATCCCTATATCACCTTTGCCGACTTCATTCACGCCACGCCCGACGCCTTCGAGTGCGCGATAAAAACAAGCCGTCTGCCGGACTATTTTAAACGCTATCCCGATCTCTGGCAGGGGCATGACTTCAGCGGGGGCTGGATGGTGGTCGCCTTTTCCGAAAACGGCGTACCCCTTTCCGGGCGTAATCCTACCGAGGAGGAACGGATGGGCCTTTCGGGTTCCAGCACCGTCCTGAACGCCAATCCCGAAGTACTCGGTCGCAACGGACGGCGCCTCGTGGTTGAACAGAACGGTCGCTGGATACTAGGTAAAGAAGGAAAAAAACACCTTGAAATGCTGCTGTATTAGCAGGTTTTCGGGCCAACGCCCGAAAACCTGCTAGTTAACAACAGCGACTACGCTGTTGTGTCTTGGCATGATTACCGAATGGTGGGCCATGCTCCGCGCATGGAGCCGTAATGGCGGGTCAACGCGTCAAAATCGGCGGAAATGATGCGGAGAACTTCAGCTTGTATCTGGCTTAGGGGCATAGTTTATCGGCAAGGAGAAAGCCCTGCCGCCCTCCGTGCTGTCGAAGACCGCGTGCGATTTCCGGAATGTCCGATTCGGTGATGGGCATGTCCTTTCGCCAATACCAGAAACATTGTGCGTAAAAGGTGCGAAAGGCGTTTCTCGCCTCGCTGAGTCGGTCAGGCGATGCGGTGTTATGACTATCAGGAATTGCATGCTGAATCATGCAGATAGAATAAGCATTTGATTGATTTTCGCAAGGGTGTTGTCACGGAATAGTTGGAAAAACGCGCGGAAAAGTTTCCAATGATTGGAAAAATGGTCTAGAAAGTTTCCAATGATTGGAAAAAACGATGAAAAAGTATCCAATGGTTGGAAAAAATGAAAAAAGGTGCCCTGAGGGTACTTCCAATGATTGGAAGAGGGATTAAACGATGAGCATGCAGGAAAATCTGGAGCGTATCGAGGAACGGATTTCGCGAGCCTGCGCGAAGGCGGTGCGTGCGCGCGACGAGGTGCGCCTGGTGGCGGTTTCCAAGACGCACCCGCCGGAGAAAATACGCGAGGCGATGGCGTGTGGGTTGACGTTGTTCGGTGAAAGCAAGGTGCAGGAGGCGGCACCGAAAATTTCGATGTGTCCTTCGGGGCTCGAGTGGCATTTCATCGGGCATCTGCAAACGAACAAGGCGCGGCGCGCGGTGGAATTGTTTCGGATGATTCATTCGGTGGACTCGCTGCGCTTGCTCGAGGCGGTGAATGCGGCGGCGCACGAGGCGGGTCGGGTGACACCGGTGTGCATCGAGGTGAATGTGTCGGGGGAGATCAGCAAGTATGGTCTGCCGCCGGGTGATTTGCAGGCGCTCCTGGAGGGAGCCACTAAATTATTCAGCGTGGAGATAGTCGGATTGATGACGATGCCGCCGTGGTCGGAGAATGCGGAGAAGGCGCGTCCGGTTTTTGCGGCACTGCGGGCGCTGCGGGCGCAGTGTGATCAGGAATGGGGGTTCCCGTTGACAGAACTCTCGATGGGTATGTCGCATGATTTTGAGGTGGCGATTGAAGAAGGTGCCACGATGATTCGGGTGGGTTCGGATTTATTTGGAGATCGGCATTATGAAGCATGACGCACACAAGCTGGTGTTTATTGGGGCAGGCAATATGGCGGAGGCGCTGATCAAGGGCGTGCTGCATAAGAGCATGGCGCGTCCGGAAGATGTGGCGGCGACGGATGTGAACGGGGTGCGCCTAGAGTATATCCGGTCGGCGTATGGGGTGGAAACATTCGAGCAAAATGCGGCGGGCGTGGCCTTGGCGGATGTGCTATTTCTGGCGGTGAAGCCGCAGTCGTTCGGCGAGGTGTTGCCGGAGATTGCGGAGCATCTGGATCGGGAGAAGACGCTGGTGATCAGTATTGCGGCGGGTGTTTCCACCTCACGGATTGAGACGGAACTGGGGGAGGGTACGCGTGTGGTGCGGGTGATGCCGAATATCTCGGCACTGGCGGGTTTCGGGGCGGCGGGAGTGTGCGCTGGGCGTTGGGCCACGGGCGATGATCTGGCTCGCGCGGAACAAATCCTGGGCTCGGTGGGTGTGGCGGCCCGTGTGGAGGAATCGCAGATGGATGCGGTGACGGCGATAAGCGGCAGCGGCCCGGCATATGTATTTTATTTGATCGAGGCGATGCAGGAGGCGGCGAAGGAGTTGGGGCTGAATGAGAATACGGCGCGGCGGCTGATTCTGATGACGGTGCGTGGCGCGGCAGAGCTGTGTGACTCGAGTGGTGAACCGGCGGTGCTGCTGCGGGAACGGGTGACCTCGAAGGGCGGAACCACGGCGGCGGCGCTCGCGGTGATGAATGAACGGGGCGTTAAGAATCATCTCGTGGAAGCGATGCGCGCGGCGCATGATCGGTCGAAGGAGCTTTCGGGCCCAAAGGGCTGAAGGCACGAAAAAGGATTGGGTGCTTATGGCTATTGCGGGAAAAAATCGGGTCGGGAAGGCGTCGGATGAAAAGGCGTCGGGCGTGAAGCCGCCCCCGAGGCTCAGGCGGTCGTTCGGCAGACGGCTGCTCGGGGCAATCGGATGGACATGCTGTATTGCCGTGATTCTATATGGCGCAGCGCAGGCGCTTTCGCGTACCGCCGGATTTCGATCGCTCTTGGCGGATCGGCTCTCGGATCGGCTGGGCATTCCTTTGACGATTGGTGCCTCCCGGATGGATGCGCGACTCAACGTGACGCTGGAAGATATCATGACGAAACAAGAGCAGGGCGTCGTGGCACCCGAGGTTGGTGCGGAACGGGTGGAAATCCGTTGGAACTGGGGGCGCGAACCGGACTTGGGCCTGATCCGTTCGTTGACGGTGGATGGCGGGTTGGTCCGCCTGGTGCAGGATAAAGATGGCGCTTGGTCGCCTGCCTGTCTGGCACCGCTGGCCGATAAGGTGAGCCGTTTGGGTCAGTTGGGTATGTTGAATGGATTTTTGAATAAGGATGCGGCGGATGCGGTGGAGACCCCCCCCGCAGAGGAGGAGGCGGAGAGTGCGGAGCAGAAGTCTGGAAGCGATATACTAGGCGGACTGAATGTGATTATACGTAATGCGCAGGTGACGTGGTGGAGCGGAGATCGTGAGGTGGCCTCCATCGAGGGGCTGGACTTTCTCAGCAGACAGGTAGATTTTTCGGGACGGCGCGTGCAGTATTATCAGGTAAAGGCGAATGAAGCAGGCGTAACGGGTGGACGCCGAATGCAGAATATCTCGTTTGAAATGTTGTCCACGGCAGGACGGAATATTGTCTTGAGTCCAAAGGCGTCGCTGCATGCGGTCGAAACGGAGGCGCCGTCGATACCCCGGAGGTCGGAGGATGATCTCTCTCTTCAGGAAGCGGAGTTGTTGGCCCATGCGCAGTCCGCCATCGAACGCAGCCGCGAGCTGGAAGGTGTGGTGCCGCCGCCGAATATGCCGACGCCGGTGATGGAGGTGCCCACGGTTACGCCTTGGCCCACGCCGATCCCATTGCCCACGGCAACACCTTGGCCCACGGCGACGCCTACTTCAGTGCCCACGCCCACACCTGTTCCAACGCCGGTGGTGCGCTCGTGGCCCACGTCGGCACCTGCGCCTGTAAGCGTGATTCGCCGTGTCCCGCAACAGGAAGTCCGCCCGACGCCCACGGTGATTCCAGACCCGATGGAGCAGGCCATGGAGGCGTTCGCCGCCGCGCAGCGCCTGACGAATGCACCCGGTGCCGCCGCCGCGCCGGAAGGGTTGAGCGATGAGGAGTCGGAGGCGTTGATACGCTACATCAAGGAGATGCTCGAGTCGGGCAACTGATGCTTCTTTTTGTCGGCGTCGGTATTTTTATGAAACGAGGTGGCGTTTGAAAGATTGGTTGAGACATTGGCTTCCGGTTTGTTGCCTGGCGTGCGCTCTTTTGGGTACGGACGCCGCTGCGCCGTCAGAGGCGGCGGCGCGTCCGGCGCTTTGGTTCCCGGTGGGCGAGGCGATGGTGTACCGTCTCTACTGGGGCATCATCCCGGTGGGTGAATCGCACGTGACCACGCGTTGGATCGAACGCGATGGGCGCACACTCTTGGTGATTCGCTTCACGAGTCGAAGCAACAAGGTGCTTCAGACGGTTTATCCGGTGGAGGATGTGATGGAAAGCATCATCGACCCGGAGACGTTTCTCCCCCTTCAGTTCATCAAGAACCTAAGTGAAGGCCGCTACCGGGCGCACGAAATCACCCGCTTCGATCATGCCGCCGGCAAGGCCTACATGACGTCGCTGACCAACGGAAAAGAGAAGACCTACGACATCGAATCGGATTCGCGCGACTTGGTTAGCTTTATGTATTTCATGCGCAAATTCGATCTGGTTCCCGGGGCCGAATTTCAGCAGCGCGTGGTGGCCGATGAAGATATTTACGATATCCTGGTGCGCCCCTTGAAATATGAAGCGGTGAAAACGGTGGATGGGGATAAAATCGAAAGCATCAAGGTGGAGCCCAAGGCCAAATTTGACGGACTGTTCGTGCGCAAGGGCGAGGCCTGGCTCTGGGTGTCGTGCGATGCGGAGCGCATCGTGACGCGGATCGTGGCCGAGGTGCCGGTCGCCAATGTGAAGATCATACTCGATCAACGCTCGCTGGAAAATCCGGAGCCGGAGGAAGACGATGTCACACTCTACCCCATGCCTCCCTGGCTGAAGGACGAGGCGCCTGGAGGCGATTCGCAACAGGAAGAAACGGACGCTTCGGGCGCGTTGAAAAATCCGGATGACTTTGTCTTGCCGTAGAAAGCGACTATGAACAGTGTGAATCGACATGAAGGCTTGAATAGTTTGACCCACGGAGTGGCCGCCGTAATCAGCTTGGTTGGCCTTGTGCTCTTGGTGGTGTTCGCTGCGCTCTATGGTACGGTTTGGCATGTCGTCAGTTTCAGCATCTATGGCACGACCATGGTGCTTCTCTTCACGGCCTCCACCTGCTATCACGCTGTGCGGAATCCGGAGATCAAAAAGACTCTGCGCATTGTGGATCACTCGGCCATCTTCCTGTTGATTGCCGGGACGTATACGCCCATCACCCTCACGGCCCTGCGCGGCCCGCTCGGATGGTCGCTTTTTGGATGCGTGTGGGGTATCGCCGCCGTGGGGATTGCGCTGAAGGTCTTTTTCACAGGACGGTTTCGGGTACTTTCCACGCTGCTGTATCTCTTGATGGGCTGGCTGGTGGTGTTTGCGGCGCGTCCGATCTATATGCACATTCCGCGTGCGGGTTTGTACTGGTTGCTGGCAGGGGGGCTGGCCTATACGGGCGGCGTGGTGTTTTACATGGGCAAATCGATACCCTGCAATCACGCCATTTGGCATTTGTTTGTCTTTGCGGGAAGCCTATGTCACTATGTCGCTATCTTTTTTTACATGCTCTAAAGCGGGGACCCAGCACCCCAATTCACCTCGTGTGATTATCCAGGCTGGAGGGCGAGCGTCCTCGCGAGCCGGTTCTCCACCCCGCTTTAGTGAAAATCGCTGCCGCGATTTGGGAAGGAGAACGTTCGGATGAAAAGGGATGCGAACATTCGAGCGGCGGATGTGGTAAATAGAGCTACAGGGAATGAATACAGGAAGCACGAAAGGGAGTCGGCGCAACATGGAAAAGGGCAGGCGGTCGAAAGAATATATTTACGGCATCAATCCGGCGTTTGAGGTGGTCCGGGCGGGTCGGCGAAACGTGAGTCAGGCCTGGCTCAGCGAGTCGTCCGCACGCAATCCCCGATTGAAAAAACTCGAAGAGGTGCTGAAGCGCAGCGAGATTCCCGTGGAATGGGTGGAGAAGGGGCGTGTGCGCGATCTTTCGGAGAGTAAGGACAATCAGGGCGTGGTGTTAAAATGCAGCGCGTATCCCTATGTGCCGTTTGAGGAACTTCTGACGGCGGATCGGATCATGGTGCTCGATAACGTAGAAGACCCTCACAACGTCGGCGCCATCCTGCGCAGCGCGGAAATATTTGGATTCAAGCAGGTTGCTCTGCCGCAGAATAATGTGCCGGAAGTGTATCCCTCCATTGTGAAAGTGTCCGCAGGTGCCACCGAATTTCTGCAGATATGCAAGGAATCCAATGCCAACCTTTATGTGAAACGATTGAAGGAGTCCGGCTTTGTTCTGGTCGCGCTCGATGGCTCGGGCAAAATAAACATGCGGGAAGCCGCTGAACAGATTTCCGGACGCATCGCCCTCGTGATCGGCGGGGAAGATAAAGGCGTGGGCCAGTTCATTCTGAATCAAGCCGATTACGTGGTATCTATACCTCAGTCCGGGCGCATCAATTCCCTGAACGCCTCCGTCGCGGCAGGCATCGCGCTGTACACCTTCGGATGCTGATAACTTGAAATGGACGTATAGCTATATCCTTGATCTTTTAACTGTTGGATGAGCGCCTGCAGTATGGCGTGGATTTTTACTGGGTCGTTCGGGCGGTTTGAATAGGTGCCGTCATGGAGTAGGATGATGCTTCCTCCCCGTATTTTTTTCATTATGCGTTGAATGGTACGGGAGACGTTCTTCATGACCGTGTCATATCCCCGGACATCCCAAGTCACGCATTGGAGAGGCGTTGTTTTGAAATAGAAATACATATGCGGTGTTTTGAAGCCATAGGGTGGGCGGTAGTATGCCGGTTCAATGCCGCATATATCCTTGAGTACCGCCCTGCATCTTTCCGTATCAGCTTGCAATTTCTTCTGTCCATAGAAGGTATACCATAATTCATGATTGTAGGAGTGCATGCCGATGGTATGTCCCTCCTGAATAATCCGTCTGGCAATTTCCGGATGGGCTTCAACTTTTCGTCCGATAACAAAAAAGGTGGCCTGAATGTTATTTTCTTTCAGCAGATCAAGGATGCAGGGAGTGGTGATTTCATCGGGGCCATCGTCGAAAGTCAAACAGACTTGCTTAGGCGTTTTTAACCGATAGGTTGTTTTTAGGATAATGGACGATTTGGAGACAAATACGCCATAACATGTAATCAGTGAAAAAAAGACGAAGTAGATCGCAAGGATGGTCCAGGCGAACTGGGCTCCGGTGACTGCAACCGCGCCGATGGCTGCGAGGGCGAGAAGAATAATGGTAACAAAATAAATCATCGAATTTTACTTCTTTCGTTGACGGTTAATGCCGTATACATAAAACACGATCAGTGGGGTTGATAAAGATGATTTTATAAAAAGTCATATTCCGTAGTCAGTATCCAAAGAAAGGGCAAAGATATGAATAGAAGAGTTTTTTTGAGGACCATGTTGCTTGGTATAGTTGCGAGTGTGCCTTTGGCTGCCTTTTTGGGTGGATGCGTTGCGCCCCGAATCAGTACATCGGTATCAGAAAACAAATCACAGCCCTGGCGATGTGAGCACTGTGGCCACCTTACACGTTCTGACGCTGACTTGACGGATACACGCTGTCCGCGTTGCATGCGCAAAGGCGTGATGAAGAAAATCACAGAAGAGGAACTAACGAAGTACCTTGCAGCCGAGAGCTAGCAATCCGTCGGGCCAAAGCCCGACAGGCTGCTAGATGTCCAGGATGCGGTTTTGGGTGCTGTCGCCGGAGCGTCCCTGAGCATAGGGCACGGTTTTGTATTCATCCACGGCGTTGAGTTTGTGGAGAATGTCGGCAATGCGTTCAGCGGCCTGCAGGCAGGGGCCTGCGGCGGATTCGGCGTCCAGGTGTCCGTTTTGCAGGAGGGTCAGATTGGTGAGCAGTACCGTGGCGGGTTGGCCGAGGTGATGGCAGGCAGCCCCGACACTGGCCAGCATGGCTTCCTGCTTTTCCGCTTTGCGAAGGGTTTTTTCGGCGCGCTTCTGCTCTGTGACATCCCGGTCAATGCTGTACACATAAGTTCGGTTTCCGATTTGTATCGGCACGGCTTTGTAGTCGATGATGTTTTCTTTTTTGTCGGGACGTATCCAGGAGAAGGTGCCTTCATAGGGCTGCATACGTTCAATGCACTCGCGTACTTTTTCGGGAGTGGAAGGCTGAATGAGTTTGATGAAGTCCGCCAGATTGCCTGCGTGCAGTTCCTTGAGAGTGCGTCCGCTCATGGCGACATACGCCTTGTTGCAATCCATCAGGCGGCTGGCGATCGTTTCGCCAAAGGAGTATTGCCGGACGGATATGCCGTCGGTACTTTTTTCAAAAATGGTGCGAAACTTGAGTTCGGATTCGCGCAAGGCATCTTCCGCCTTTTGCCGTGCGGTAATGTCGCGAATGAAAAAGCAGAGTTGCGACCCCGGAATGTGCAGCATGTTGACGGCAATTTCTACAGGAAAAACCGTCTGGTTTTTTCTTTTACAGAAGGCCTGTACCAACACATAACGCTGATCAGAAAGGCTCTCGCAAATGAAGGGGATGAGGGTGTCTTCTGCATTGGCAATGAGGGCGAGGACGTTCAGTTCGTGGAGTTCTTGAGGCGAGTAGTTGAAAAATTGGGAAGCGCGGATATTGGATTCGATGATCTTTCCGGAAAGGTCCGTGATCAATGCGGCATCGTAGATGTTCTGAAGCAGCTCGTCGTATTTCGAGTCAAAGGCGGATTCGGTGTCCTTTTCAAAACTGCCCGGGGATGCCGTCAGGGTTTTCAGCTTGCTCGTCAATGAAGACTTCCGATCGGCATCCAGCACGATGTCATCGGGTATGTCTATTCGCATCGTGCTGGAAAAGTCATTTCTTCCTGGAGCCATGTGATTGATTCTTTCTATGCGTTAATGGGCGGGAAGGGCCCGGAGGTTGTCCCGCCTCTTCTAAGGAAGCCAATAGCACGGATTGGGGAGTTTGAAGGTGTGTTCGGCGTATCCCCCGGCTAAATCGCTCTCTTGGTCACCCAGATTCAGAACAATGGTATAGCCCATGTCGATGATTTTTTTGCGCTCGGAGGTCTTGTATTTCTCCGTGTTTCGCCGGTCGCCGGCTTGTTTCATGATCAGCGAGGTCCAGTTGGGGTAGCCAGCGCCGCGCAGATTTTGCTCGGTGCAGGCACGCCAGACTTCCTGGCGGGAGGTGATGAAGAAGATGGCCACTTCCTGCTTTTCAGCTAGTTTAGTCAGTTCCAACGTGCCGGGAATGGCAGGCGCATCAGCCTGTTCGGCCCAGACCATCCACAAACTCGGGATGTAGCCGAAATCTGTGGTTTTGAGGTAGGGCAGTGTGGAAATGGCGGTGTCGTCCACATCGAGTACAATAGCCGTTTTCTTTTTTCCTTCCCAAGCGGCCAGAGTGCGCCGGGCTTCTTTGGTCACGCGGGCACAGGCTTTTTCATAGCGCCCGTTTTCGTAGTATTCCGTGATGTCATTTTTCAAGAGGCTCAGATTGGGCGGGGGTGGCGGAGTGGCACAGCCGACCATTAAAAATAGGAGGCCCATGGATACGAGCGACACACCGAAGTGGATACCGTTTGATCTCGTTGTAGGACTCATTTTAACGTTCTCCTGAATGGGTTGATTCCCTGACCTGAAAAAAACTGCCGAATCAATTGGTGTAGTGTACATGGAATGATGGGAAAAATATACTCCTTATATCAGGTGCTTTGTTGCTCCACCTTATCGAGCTTTCGATAGGCGGTTTCCCAGGTCTGGTGTTGTTGTTGCAGTTCCTGCTGAATGGCGGCCAGCCGCTGATTGAGGTTCGCATAGTTCACGCTGCCCCCGCCGGAAAGCTGTTCCAGGAGTCCGGCCTGTTCGGATTCTAGGCGTTCAATACCGGCCTCCGCTTCACGAACCTGCTTTTTAAGCAGGAGCGCTTCGCGCTTCCATTCCTTGATCTGCTCCTGTTTTTCGCGTTTGGCCGCGACACGGGAGTCGCGATCGGAGGGGGCGGCGGCCTCGGTGGGGCGGGCCGCTCGTTTTTCCAGATAGTAATCATAACCGCCGGGACAATAGTGTACGCCGCAAGGCGTCATTTCCAGAATGCCGGTGGCGCTGCGACGTACAAATTCCACATCATGACTTACAAAGCAGACGGTTCCTTCATACTCCTGCAGGGCCCTTTCCAGGGCCTCGCGCGTGGCGATGTCCAGGTGTGTGGTGGGTTCATCGAGGATCAGAAAATTAGGCGGGTTAATGAAAATACGTGCAAAGGCCAGACGGATTTTTTCCCCTCCGGAAAGCACGCGCACCTGCTTACCGGACGCTTGGCCCGGAAAACCAAAACTGCCGAGAAGAGAACGTACGGCACTATCCGAAACAGAAGGGTTGGCCTCTTTAAGAATGTTGAAAAGAGTACTCTCTGGCGGCATCGTTTCCGCAAATTCCTGCGATTGATACCCGACCACCACCTGATGGCCAAGCGTGGCGTTGCCTTCGGAGGGCGGAATGGACTGGGCCAGAATGCGCAGCAGCGTCGTCTTTCCGACGCCGTTGAAGCCGACCAGCGCCACTTTGTCACCCCGGTTGACGCTCCAGTCGAGATGGCGAAAGATCCAGCGCTGGTGATCGTAGGTCAGTCCGATGTGGCTGAGGCGTGCCGTTTCCGCGCCGCTGTGCGGAGGTGCCGGGAAGTCAATGCGCCGATTGGAAAAGAGGCTGGTCGGCAGCTCGATGGTTTCCATCTTGTCGAGCAACTTGATGCGGCTTTGGACCTGTGTAGCCTTCGTGTTTTTGGCGCGAAACCGCTCGACGAATCGTTCAATCTGCTCGCGCCGTTTATCCTGATTGGCCTTGGCAGCTCCGAGGGTTCGCGTGCGGTTTTCGCGCTCCGTCTGGTACCAGGCGTAGTTCCCTCCATAACGGGTGAGCAAACCGCCGGAGCATTCCACCGTGACGCCGGTGAGCGTTTCCAGCAGATAGCGGTCATGCGATATGAGCAGCAGGGTTCCCTGATACGAGCGTAGAAAGCCGTCCAACCATTCCACCGCTGGCAGATCCAGATAGTTGGAGGGCTCGTCGAGCAGTAGGATGTCCGGATCGCTGATCAGCGTGCGGGCGAGTTCGGCACGCATTTGCCAGCCGCCACTGAAGGAGGCGAAGGGGCGATGGAGGTCATCGGGTTGGAAACCCAATGCGCAGAGCGTTTTTTCCGCCAGCGGTACCAGGCGGTATCCCCCCTGGTTTTCAAAATCGGTCTGCTTCGATCCGATGCGGGGGAGGAGCTCCTCTTTCAGCGATGGATCGGCGGCGAGGCGTTGCTCCAAGGCGTGTATTTCCGCATGGAGGCGCGTGAGTTCAGGAATGGCGTCGGAGGTATAGTCGATCAGAGGCACATCGGTAAGCTCGTGCGCATTGAGTTGCTGACGCAGATAGCCCAGCCGGCAATTCTTAGGGAGGATGACTTCCCCCTGATCC